>NZ_CAINTR010000154.1 GCF_903853455.1 uncultured Magnetospirillum sp. | reverse complement strand
TGCCATCAAGCACCTGACCTTATGCCGGATCGAGCGGCGTCCGCCGCGACTGGATCTGTCGGCCTATCCCTTCCTGCCTGGCACGGAGGTCAAGACCACGGCCGCCGCCGATTACATGGCCTTGCTGGGAGAAGCGGCATGGGCGCAAAGCGGTCGTGGACGAAGGCAACTCTCCTGGATAGGCTACCATCTGGCCGACTGGGTAAAGGCAATCGAGGTGGCAAAGATTGAGGTCGAGCGCGACCTCGGACGATAGCGCCACCGCCTTCGCCGGTATTCCGCCTTCCAGTGATCGGCGGTGACGGGGCGGCGCGGACACGCCGCTTTGGATCGGGGGTACTTCTGCCCGCTGCCCTTTGATCACTTCTTTGCTATCATGGCGGCAACGTGGCGGGCATGGCCCCGCTGGAGGTTGACCGATGGCCGGTTTGTTGAATGTGCGGGACGACCCCAATCTGGAGAGGCTGTTGCAGCGCATCGTGCCTGCGCTTCAGCCCGAGGCCGTCTACCTGTTCGGCTCGCGGGCACGGGGAACCAACCGTCCCGACAGCGATTACGACTTGCTGGTGGTGATGCCGGACGACACCCCGCTCGATAAGATGAGCATGCTGACGGCATTCGAGGCGACCAGCGGCTTCGACGTGGCGGTGGAGGTGATTCCCTGCCGCCGGTCGGTCTTCGAGCGCAAGAAGCTGGTGCCGGGCACGCTCAGCCGGACGGTATGGGACGAAGGGCACCTCGTGCATGGACATTGACGAGGTTCTCCCCTGGCTGGCGGTGGTCGAGCGCGACCTGAAGGCGGCACGCAACTGTCTGTTCGGGCCAGAGCCCACCGAGGAGGCCGCCGCCTACCATTGCCAGCAGGCCGCCGAGAAGCTGGTCAAGGCCGTCCTGGTGAGCGAGGGCGTCAACGCGCCGTACTCACACGACATCCGTGTTCTCGTCGGCCTGCTGCCAAAATCCCCGCTCACCACCCTGTTGCTGCCGTTGGCACGGTTCACCCCCTATGCCACAGCCTATCGCTATCCGGTCGATGACCCGTTCGGGGCTCCCCCCTCGCCATCGGTCGAAGAGGTCGCCGACTGGGTGAAGGAAATCGAGGGGGCGAAAGTGGAGTTCGAGCGCAACCTCGGGCGATAGCGTCACCGCCTGCGCCGATATTCCGGCTTCCAATGGTCGGCGACGGTCATCCGGGTCACTGGCCCGCCTGCCAAGTGACGCGATCAAACGCCATGGTGTCCCCGCTCACCACGTACCAGCACTGCAAGGAGGTTCTGACCAGGGCGCCGAACTGGTTCTTGCCGCGCACGGTGGTGTTGAAGGCGACCAAGCGTCCCCGGAGTTCTTTCTGACTGGCCATCTGCGAGTTTATATACGAGGCTGTCTCGTCCAGGACGAAGCCACCCCGCCACTGAAACGAGGACGGGTCGTCCATTTTGTCCTTGTAAGCTTCCAGGCACTGTTTCCCCAGGCTGGGGTTGGTCTTCATCAGGGCATCCGCCACCTCGACGCTGTGCTTGATCTGCTGCATGAGAGCGGCCTTCGCGGGATCGTCCGGCTTCGGCTGGCTGGGCTGCCGCCCCGACTGGCACTGGCGAAGGATATCGCTGTAATCCTGACCGTGCTGGCGTGCCCAGTCGATCAATTCCTGAGCTCCGGGGCACAGGGTGGCGGCGTCCTGCGCGAAGGCCGATGTCGCCAGCCCGCAAATCAGGGCGGCGGCGGTTACAAATGTGGTGCGGTGAAGGCTACCCATGGTTTCAGTCTCCGATGACGTGGGGGCGTGAGGTGGCTGCTGCCAAGTTGTGGCACCGCATGGCCATCCCACTCATTTCTGGGCAACCAGGATCTGTTGTCCCAATTCGTTGAGCTTGATCCAGCCCATCTTCCGGTAACGGCGCTCCATCTTCCCCGCGTACCGGAAGAAATAGACGATGGTGAACGGGGGAAAAATGGACAGCAGACCGGCGATGACGAACCCGCGTCGGAACAACTCGATGATGAACAGGGGCGTGAGAAAGAACCATATCCAGCGCAACCGGATAGTCTCGATCTCATTGGTCTGCGGGTTCTGATAGCGCGTGCTCATTAGTGGACTCCTCGGGATTTTGGTATCTGCACGAGGCGAGAGATTCGGAAATCGGAAACTCCCTCGATAGCGCAACAGACCGATCACCGCCCCTCATCAACGACAATAATACGGAATATCACATCAATTTGCGGTAGGCAAATTTGCCGAATATATGTGGATACACGCCACAATATGCCAGCGTTTGCCATGGAGATAAAAACCACAAGATACGGACCATTACATCAATGGTCATCGCCCTGCTCGGGCCAGACAATGCCGAGCATGGAGACCGACCTTGGAAAACGCCTGGGAAAACGCCTGCGAGAGCTGCGGGAACAGCGCGGCCTGACGCAGACCGAATTTGCAGCGCTATCCGGCAAGGCCGTTGAAACCATCTCCAACATGGAGCGAGGCAAGACAATTCCGGGCCTGCTGACCTTGGATCAGTTTGCCAAGCGCCTGGGTGTCGGCCTTGAGGATCTCGTTTGTCCAGACGCGCCGGAAGTATCTGCCAACGACAAGAATGCCGCCATCATCGCGGCGGCGGCCAAGCGCCTGCCGGAAAACGAGTTGGCACTTGTTGCCGGGGTCATCGGCCTGCTGGATAAACAGCGCCGCCGCGACCGCAGGTCACGGAAATAGATGCGCTAGATATTCGCGACCATCTTCCCATCAGCGCCATTCATGGCGATGGCGATTGTTCTCGGTCTGTCGACCGCCTATTCTGAGCTTGGAAACGGAGGGACGTTGGCATGGCCAATCTGTTGATGTTGCCCCAGGCTCTTGCCGCATTCACCAAGGCGGTTGCCTTGCGTGAAGGGGGGCATTTTCGCTCGGCGATCCTGTTCGGCAGCCATGCCCGTGGCGATGCGGGGGAAGAGAGCGATGTCGATATCGCCGTGGTCTTGGATGGCCGATCAGGTGATGCGCTGGATGCGGTGAAGGAACTGAGCGAGATCGCCTACGACGTTCTCCTCGACACCGGCGTTCTGATCCAGCCGGTGCCCGTGCGCAGCGAGGAATGGGACCATCCCGAACGCCATGCCAACCCTCGCCTTCTGTCGAACATTCGTCGCGAGGGACGGGTGTTGTGAACGATCCGGCGGCGTACCTTCTCGATAAAGCCGCCAGGGCTGCGGAATCCGCCAAGGCGCTGCTCGGCTTGGGCGATACAGACGGCGCCTGTAGCCGCGCCTATTATGCCATGTTCGACGCAGCGAGAAGCGCCTTGGCAACTCGGGGACATATGCCGGAATCGACCAAGACGCATGGTGCGGTACACAGCGCCTTTGCCCTTACGTTCGTGAAGACCGGCTTGGTTCCCAAGGAGATCGGTCGAGCTCTCGGTCAGGTGCAAGATATCCGCCTGCTGGCGGACTATGCCGCAGAGTCGATTCCGCCTGACAAGGCTGAGTGGGCGGTGCGGCAGGCAGAGGCCTTCGTTGAAGCTGTCCGGACCTTGCCGTCCACGTGAACGTTCGCGGGTGGTTTCGTGCTATCCACCGCCCAGACACCTTGGCAGGACGGCGGTCCTTGCCCTTGCTTCTCCGGCCATTGACGCCGCCAGCCCGTCCACCCATCATCGGCGGCGCGCAAATCCACAGGGGAAACGATCATGAATAAAGCCGAGCTGGTCAGCAAGGAGGCCGAACTCGCTGATATCACCAAGACGGATGCCGACAAGGCCATTGAGGCCGTGTTCGCTGCCATCACCGCGTCGCTGAAGAGTGGCGATGATGTCCGGTTCGTCGGTTCCGGCTCTTTCTCGGTCAGCGCCCGCGCCGCTCGTGAAGGCCGCAATCCGAGGACCGGCAAGACCATCACCATCGCGGCCAGCAAGGCCCTGAAGTTCTCTGCCGGGAAGGCTCTCAAGGATGCGGTGAATGGCTGACCGGACGACAGGACTCGCCACCAAGATCGTGGCCGCTTATGTGGGCAACAACACCCTGACGATCAGTGATATTCCCGACCTGATCCAGGCAGCATATACGGCCCTGGTCAGAGCCATATCACCGGCTCCTGCCCCTGTTGAAGCTCAGCCCCCAGCCGTCGCGGTGAAGAAGTCGGTGACACCGGGCGCGATCATCTGCCTGGAGTGCGGGAAGTCGCAGAAGATGTTGAAGCGACACCTCCTGACCGCTCACGACCTGACGGTGGACGACTACCGGGCCAAGTGGTCACTCCCTGCCGACTATCCCATGGTCGCCCCTGATTACGCGGCTCGCAGATCGGAACTGGCAAAAGCCAGTGGTCTCGGCTTTTCGCGGAAGAACTCCTCCAAGGCAGCGCCGTCTCCCGATGGGCCAGCCTCCGTTGAAGTGAAGCCCCGCCACAGCTATCCGGCTTCACGGTGGTCCAAGCCCAATGCCTGACGGGTTGGGGGAGGCGCGGCCCACGAAGTTGATGATGGAGACGACCGAGCGGAGCAATTTATTGCCCTCCAGACTTCATCCAGCGTCACTCCGCGTCACTCGAAAACTAGGGGCAGGTTAGGGGCAAATCACCCAAAGGCCTCCCCAGAAATGGTCAAGGGCCTAGCGAATTACCGCTAAGCCCTTGAAAAGATTGGTGCCGGCGAAAGGATTCGAACCCTCGGCCCGCGCATTACGAATGCGCATGATTCTAGAGTTTCCGCGGCTTTCAGAATGGCCAATTGCCATAAATTAGACGAACAAGCCTGTTGACTAAATGGCTGATTTGCTGGCTTTCTTGTCATTACGGGGCACGGATGGGCACGCGGGCACGGGTTCGGGCACGGGGCGCATAATTCCGCAAGCCGGGAGCAAAGGCAAGAGAGGACGTCTCCGATGGCCGGCAAACCGAAAGAGGAAGCCCGCGTCGACATTCACGGCGGCGACGTGCAGGCATACATCCACCGGCGCAGCGACGGCAAACAGGGCGTGTGGCACTTTCGGGCGAACTTTCCGTCAGGCCGTGTCCGGCAGTCCACGGGAACGTCAGACACCGCGAAGGCCATGCAGATCGCCAAGGAACTGCTCGTGGCGGCGAAGGAACGCGAGCGGGCGGGCAAGACCGCGAAGCCGACGTCGTTCGAATCCGTCGCCGCCGCCTTCATGGCGGCCGAAATCGGCGAACCGGACACGTGGGCGAAACTCCCGCCCGCCGAACGCAAGAAGCGTTACGACGCCCGGAAGCGAACCGTCGAATACCTGGTTCCGTACTTCGTGTCCAAGATCGGCCGGGCGGGGATCGACACCATCACCGACGCCCACATAAGAGGGTACCGCCCTTGGCGGGAAATGAAACGCCGCGAGTTGGTCGAGGCCCTCCAGGCGGACTACGAACGGCGCAAGGCGGCCGCAGGAGAACGCTGGGACTCTTCCCCCCGGATCCAGAAGCTTCACCCAGACCGGGACTCCTATCTCCCAAAGAAACGGCTCGGTAACATCCGGGACAACCTTTCGCCGGCCACCATCAATCATGACACGGCGATACTCAACGGCATTTTCAAGTTTGCCGCCGCCAAGGACTTGGTGAAGACCTTGCCGGCCGTCCCATACACCAAGGTCAAGGAACATACACCCCGGACCGGCTTCACCGACGCCGAATTCGCGCTCATCCGCAAGACCGCGGCAAGCCGGTTCCACGCTGCGAAGCGGTCGGCGAAGGACGCATACGCGCACCGGCATGGAGGATACGGCCGACTGTTCCCCAAGGTGTTCGTGGGCATCGCCCGCGGCAAGCTCCCGGAAGAGTCCTGGACCGCCGACGTCACGGCGTGGGGACGTTTCGTCCTGATGCACGTCATCGACCTGCTGGAGGGAACCGGAATGCGGCCAAGCACCCTCGCCGAGATCCAAAGATGGCACGTGTCGATCCACGGTTCGGCCCCGCCGCCTCCACCGACGGAAAGCGACGGCCTGGAATGGCTCGCCCCAGAACCACCCGCTCCGACGGCCGAGGCTGCGGTCAAGAAGGACGACGCCCCTCCGCGGTACATCCTCGTCGGCAAGAGCCGGAAGGGCAGCACGAAGGATCGCCCTGTCGAGAAGGAGTGGCAGATCGTGCCTGACCGGACTGCGGCGGCGGCGCTCGACGCATTGTTGGGACATCTCAACCCGGCAGCTACCACGCCGCTGGTCACGGTCACGCCGCATGCCCTGAACCATGGGTTCAAGAAAATCCTGCGACAGTGCGGCCTCGACCAGGCACCGGACGGCACGGCGCACTCCCTCTACGACCTCCGGCACAGATACATCACCCGCAAAATACTGGCCGGCATCCCCCTGACGATGATCGCGCGAAACACCATGACCAGCCCCGCCATGATCGAGCGGCATTACAACCATCTCCGAACCGGCATGGCATACGAGCAGATCGCAGAGTTGTAGGCGCCAGCCTCCGGTTCATGTTCGGGATGGTGACAAGGGCCGCCGACGGCGGTCGCCCCCAGCCTCCCGACAGGCTTCGCCTGGGGCAGCCGAAAGATACGCTGGCGATCACAATGCAAATGCATTACCTTGGCGGGTGCGAATGGAGGTCACCATGTCCGTGCTTGAAATTGAAGCGGCCGTCACCGAACGGGGCCAGACGACCGTCCCCTCTGCCATCCGCAACATGCTGCGTATCGGCAAGCGAGGGACCATCGTGTTCCGTGCCATGGATGACGGCACCGTGGTCATCACCCGCAAAACCGATGGCGTGGAAGCCGACCCTGTGCTTGGGCGGTTCCTGGCCCTTCTCGAAACCGACATGGCGGCCCACCCTGACCACCTCCACCCCGTCGGTGCCGAGTTCGTTGAGCGGCTCACCGCCATGGTGGATGGGGTGACGGTCGACCTGGACGAGCCACTTGCCGATGACGAAGACTGAGCCGCTCCGCATCAATGGGTGGCTTATTGTCGCTCACGAATTGTTTCTCGATCAGGTGGCCGCACTGATCGCCGATGTCATGAGGGATCGGACACGGCATCCCGACACCTACAAGAGCCGGCGAGCCGCCAAGATGCTGGCGGCGGTGGTTCGCCTCGCCTTTCGGGACATTCCATCCGACCCAGCCAGCACCGCCTACCAGCAGGGCGGCACCTTGGGCGATCAGCACCGCCATTGGCGGCGCGCGAAATTCTACCAGCAATACCGGCTGTTCTTCCGCTACCGGGCCACGGACGGCGGCGAAAAGGTGATCGCCTTCGCCTGGGTCAACGACGACAGCACCAAGCGGGCCTACGGTAGCAAGACCGATGCCTATGCGGTATTCCGCCGCATGTTGGATGGCGGAAATCCCCCCAACGACTGGGTAGAACTGATGGCGAAATGCCGCCGTGGGGACATCCGTCAGGTGATGGCTGAGGCCGAGGCACTGCTGGGGGCGTAGCCATTGACCGGTGGATCGGTTCGGGTGGCCTCGTGGCCGCCGCAATCACGCCGCCCTCTGTCGAAAACCCGCCCTGCTCGGCCGCAGCCACCGTCCACATTTTTCCCCGCCAGAGTTGCATGGTAGGGTGCCATTCTACCCCATTCCCTTGTTCGGAAGGCCGATACCGTGGCGCTACGGAAGCAAAACAGAGACGAAAATTACGATGATGCGCAGATCATCTTCGACGACCCCTTGGATACGAACAAGGTGCTCGCCGACATGCATTTCCCTTCCGACCCCGACCGGCACGGGAAAATGCTGCTCTGGCTGCGCCGCAAAGACACGATCAGCCAGATCAGGAAAGCGGGCAAATGGCCGCATTCGCTCGGCAAGAACGACTTCGAGGCCCTGGCGGCCGACGTCCCGGATTCATCGCACTACGACTCCGTCCTGCCGGACATCCGCGAACGCGGAAAGCTTATCGCCATGGCCTTTCATTATTATCTTCTGACAACATTCATGGAAAAGATAAACGATCAAGACCCATCCACGCAGAACAAGTTTTTGCACTACGGAGAAGCCGTATACAACACGAAGAAAAACGTCAACGATAGACCAGACTCTCTTTTCGTAACGAAGGTCAAACTGAAGACGGCCTGCAACGAGCTATGGCCATCGGCTCATTACTGGGCGGCAACCTTCGAACACGACGGGACGCAGCACTACTACACACCCAAACGGCAACGTGCCAGTTGGTCGACGTTCGTAGCACGCGCAGAAAGCTTCCGCGATCTAGGGATCGAGAATCGCATATTTGAAAAACTCGCCAGCAAGAAATTTGACAAATCCAAGATTCTGTCCACGGATGGGGATCCGCAGTTAGAATTGGATGTAGACATTGCCGTCATCAACAAAGAAATTATTGCAGAATATGTAAGTCATCAAAAAGATCATCGAGACATGAAGAAACATTCCAAATAGCCGACACCATCACCGAACCAACCCGAGCGAAGGGATTGCTCCACGGTCGGGGCATCCGGCGGACATGATCGCCGCCCGCCTTCCGCTCCGGCCCCGCGTTCCGGTCATGCCGCCAGGAGGGCGAGCACCTCCCTGGCGTCATCCCCGCAGCAACCGAGGCCGGCGACGATGATCCCGACGTCGACGGAATTGTCGTTGGCGGCGACGGTCTGGACGCCGGCCGTCCTGTCCTCCTCCAGGCACCTTGCCAGCGCCGCGAGGGTGTCGTGCCCGGCCCGCCGGAGAGCGGCGATGCGGGCGACCCAATCGGGCGCGGGGCGGTCGTCATTGGCGACGGCCACCAGTCCGGCCGCCGCAGCCTCGACCGCCCGCCCGACGGCGAACGCCATGCATGTCACGGCCACGGAATTACCAGCGCACTCATATTGCTTTCTGACCGGGACGAACGACCGGAGTTCCTCCCCGGTGTACGGACGCCCTTCCCCCGCGTTGAACGCCACCAGGTCGTCGAGTTGCTCCGGCGTCATCCCGCCCGCCTTGCCTTTTTTCCGGAAGGGAACGTTGCAGTGGTCGGCGGGAAAACCCTGGGCCTGCAGGACCTCGTAGTTCGTCAGGTTGCGCAGCAGGTAGCGGCGTCCGTTCCGGGCGACGGCGGCCTGGGCGGTCTCCGCCAGTTCCGCCAGCGTCATGTCCGGCTTCGCGGCCGCGTCGTCGGACCGAACGCCGCCGGGAACGAGAACGACCACGAGGTCGGCCGGTTCACGCCCGTCATGGGCCGTGCAGGTCGAGGCCACCCCGCCGCTTCCGTAGCGGTGGAGGGACTGCCTGTCGAAATGGAAGGCGCCGTGGATCGCGGGAGGTGCTGCCGCCGCCACCCACGCGGCGGCGGCGTCATGAAGGACGGGATCAAGGTAGGCGCGCAGAAGCGCCTCGGCGTGCATCAGCCTGCGGGAGGCGTCAGCCTCCCTCTTGGCGCGGTCGTACGGCGTCTTCCCCGGTTTTTTCGGCGATGGCATGACGGCGGCGGCCCTGCGCACTGCCTCGACCGCGTCTGCGGCGAAGGTTTCCGCAAGGGCGGCGTGGAGCAGGGCCGGCAGCGGCGTGTCGTCCAGGCTGCATCTGGCGACCACGCCCAAGGCGGTGGTGGCCGTCAGATGGAACCGGTTCGGGACCGGCTCTCGATGGAGGATGGTCTCGATGCCGGCGGCAACGGGACCGGCGGCGGGGAATTCCCCGGCATGGACTTGCAGGGTGGAGATCGCCTTGCCCGTCCACACCTTGACGATTCCGTCGTCGATGGTCGGCTTGCTGGGTAGAGACATGATAGGGGTCCTTCTTGTCAGTTGAAGATGTTGAGAGCGGACTCGTCGGGGGTGACGAGGATGAAAACGCGGCGGCGCCGCTGGGGCAGACCGAAGTGCTGGGCGTCGACGATGCGCCAGGCCACATGGCGGTGCGGGCCGACGACGTATCCCAGGGATGTCCATGAACCGGCCGGATGGACGAGATCATGGTCGGCACCGGCCAGACGGGCGAGGAGTTTGCCGAAGTCGTGACCGCCATTGCTCGACAACAAGTTGGGCACGTTTTCGATCAGCCAGTAGCGGACGCCGTTGTTCTCCAAGATGTCGGCGGTCCTGAGGGTGAGCCGCCCGTGCTCCGCGTCGATGCCGCGGCGCTTCCCGCCAACCGAGAAATCGATGCAGGGCGGCGTCGCCACCGCCAGATCGTATCCGTCCGGGCAGACGGCACGGGCGCGCTCGACGAAATCGTCGGCCATCACGTCCCCGAGATTGACGCCGCCCGGGAACCGCGCCGCCAAGATGGCCGACTGCGCCGCGGCGATCTCGGCACGGGCGAGGAAATCGAGGGGCAGTCCCAACCGCGCGGCGGCCAGTTCGTGGGCGCCGATGCCATCGAACAGGCCGATGGCGCGGAGCCGGCGCCGGACAGGCCGGATGACGCCGTGGCGACGGAGGATGCCGTCGGCCTGCTCGACGAGCCTGAGGCGGTCGTTGTCGTTGGCCCCGTTGAGCGCATGCCACCAGGGGGGAACCCCCACCGCCGGGAGCGTAACGCGGGGCAGCGTGGGCGGACGGCAGAAGCCGAATTCGATCTGGCCGTCCGCGGTGCGGGTGGATTGGGACGTGGTATGGGAACGGTTCATGTTGTCACTCCTTCTGCGATTCAAAACGGTGCGCCGGTGTCGAGGCGCCACAACGCGACCCCGGCTCGGGTGCCGTCAGCGACGATCTTCATGCCGCCGACGACCCGGCCCTGGTTGCGGGCGAGCCACTTGCCGAGCCGGCGGGCGTTGACGGCGGATCCCTCGCCCGCCACAGCGAGCAGCGCCTCACGGAAATCCTCGGTCTCGGCGGAGTTCCTGCCGTCGTAGCCGAGGTCGGCGACGGGGCCGTTGGCGGCGGCGATGATCTCCTTCGCCGTCACCCGCTTGACGCCGATCACCCGTGCCCACTGCTGGGCGACGGCGGTGAGGGATTCCAGCTTGGGATCGGCGGCGCGGGCCTTCTCCATCGTCTCGCAAGGATCGGCCTCGCCCAGCCACACGAGCGCGTCCCGGACCAGACGGGACCAGGTCTCGTACGACCCGAGCGGCTTGGTCATCGGGGGTAGTCCGGCGACATGGTAGGCGCGCAGGATGGTCAGCGCGGCGACGACGTAGCGCCCCCGGTCGGCCATGATCAGATCGAGCGGATGGAAATCGAAACTCCGCTCCTCGGGCCGCTCGACGCCTGGATCGAGCGAGCACATCAGCGCGCGGCGGGTCATATCGCCGTCCAGCACCAGATTGTTACCGGTGGCGGTGATGAGTGCGGTGGTCGGCACCTCCACGTTCTTCGATTCTCCCAGAAGGCGCGGCTTGGCCGTCTGCTGCGTCAGGATCTGGCAGAGGAATTCACCGCCCAGAGGCCGGTCGACGTTGTCGATGGCGATGAGGACGTCACCGGCGATCAGCGCGGCCGCAAGGCGCTTCTCGCTTTCCTCCTCGGTGCGTCCGAGGGCGATCACCGAGGCGGTCCGGCCGGTGGTCACGGCGGCGTAGATGTCGGGGTGGAGGGATTTCCCCGATCCGGCCGTCGGCGCAGAGTACGCATGCATCGGCGCCGTTTCGAGGCTCGCGCGGACGACCGCGGTGAGAAGACCCGAAAGCGCCACCGCGCGGTCGGCGGGGGAGACGTAGGGGAAAGCACGGAACAACTCCATGATGGCATCGCGAGCCGCGACGGCCTCCTCCCTGGTGGGGGTGGCCGGCACCGGCGGGAACGCCGCGCCCATCGGGTCGTAGAGCAAACCGGTCCGAGCGTCGTAGCCCGGCTGGTCGAGGATCGTTCCATCCTCGCGCAGGGTCGGGTGGCTGATGATGGAACGGAGGACCCGCAGGCGCCAGGTCGGGCGGGCGAGATACGTTTCCGCGATCCGTGACGGGCAGTCCGTCGCGACCCAATCGTCCCGCCGGGCGTCGAATTTCAGCCAGACGGCGGCGGCGGTCATCAGCTCGGCGATGTGGAGCGCGTTGACCGTGACGATACGGGGCACGGAGTTTCCGCGCTTCCCCGGTGCGGACGATACGGCCGACGCCGGACTGACGATGATGCCGCCGCGCTGGTAGAGCGGGGCGTTGAAGGCGATCAGCGCCGCTTCTGCGTCGTCCACGACCCGTGGCAGGGCGCCTGCTTCAGCCTGAATGACGAGACGATTGGAATCTCGATGGACGGTGGGCATTGAGCTTGGGACGGTGCGTCGCGCCGCACCGCCCTGACACCGCCACCCGTTTTCCTTGGCCATCCAGAAAAGGGTTCCGACCGTGATGCTCCGGCCCGCGGCGAAGGATGCCCACTTGGTCTCCGACAGGGCCGGGTCGTTTTTCGTCGACTGCGCCGACCACGCCAACCAGGTGTGGAGGCCGGCGGCGCCGAGGCCATGGTACAGGGCGAACCCGACTTTGATCCAGGCGTCGTAGCTCAGGTCGAAATTTGGGACGTAGCCCAGCGCCTCCTCGACGACTTCCGCCGACGGGCGGTCGTCGGCGCCGATCCCCGCCGTCCGGTGGCCGGCACGCTGGCGGTCGTCGCGCTCGGCCTTGGTCTCGGCGCCGGCCGCACGGAGCAACCTTTCCACCTCAATGAGGTAGGCGGCGCATTGCTCCTCATCCACCACCGTCAGGTCGGTGACAGGCACGTCGAGAGGAGACCCCCCGTTCCATTCATAATTCCTGCGGGTGGCGGGATGGATGCCGAAGGCCACGAATTGCTGGCCTCGTGCGAGAATCTCGACTCTCCCCACGGTACCGTCCGGCAGCACCAGTTCCGGCGTCTGCAACTTGTCGAACGGCCGGGAAACGCGGTAGGGGCGCAGCCGCTTCGGCGCATTGCCGAAACGGCAGGGAGCGGCACCCAGCGTGCGGACGGCCACTTCATCGCATTTCGTGGCCAAGCCATCGTCGGGCACGTCGATGTCGAGCCCGACGACTTCGCCGCACAAAATGCCGGTGTTGCTCGAGGTGGGCAGGGTACGTTCCCAGGCGTGGATTTCCGTCTCGCCAGCGACGGCGCAGACGTTGATCCAGTCCTTTAGAACGGGGCGCTTTCCGGCCCCCTTGGCATCGACGCGCGCGCCCAGAACCGGCACGGGCCGGTAGCCGTTGGCATGAAGGGCCAGGCGGTCGGCGGTGATGTCGGCCGAGGCGGCGACGTTGTCGTTGTCCGCGTCGGCACGGTCCCGCCTTCCGGCGATGAGGACGGCAGGCGAAAGAGCCTCGCCCGAGGCAATATCCTCCTCCTCCGCCCCATGGGGGCGGTCCTGATGCTTTAACGCCATGACTGTGCTCCTGTGTCTAATCAGAAGCCTTGCGTCGCGTTGGGACCCGGAGGTATGGTGATGTTGTTAAGAGGACTTCCGGGTCCCGACCGGCGGTTGGCGCCGCCGGCTGCGATTTCAGGCTACGGGTGAGGCACGGCCTTACCCGTGGTTTTTTGTCTTCTTACCTCCGTTTACCGCGTTTGCTGCGGCAGGTTTTCGGCCCGTTGTCGTTGGCCGGGGAGCTGGGGGCCGCTTTCAACGGATCGTTGTCGTTTGCGGCGATGGGCCAAGCGTCGACCTGAAACCATGTGCTCTTGCCCTCCGGCTCGGCCTTGAGCAACACTTGGTCATAACGACCGGTGAGCATGTCCGGCAGCAGGTAAGCGGCGACGCACAATGCCGCCCGGACGAGCATCACGATCCCGCTTGCGCGGAGTTCTCCGTCGTCCAGGAAGGTCCTGACCACGTTACCCGAGATCTCCCAGGCGGCCTCATCGTCGATGCCGTCTGCCGCCATCCGTGACATCGAGTCCCCGACCAGGATCGTGGCGTCGCGGAGGGTGGTGGCGGCCTTGAAACTCTTCGTCGGAGCGACGATGTGAAGTGTGAAAGATCCATCAATCATCTCTTTGTCCTTTCATGCCGTGAAGTTGACGGGGGCGGCGGGTGCCGCGCCGGGTGGTCATGTTCTCGTTGGCCTGAAGCCACTTTTTGATGGCGCTCAGACGAAAGTAGGTCTTTCGCGCGATCCGGACGTGTGGGGGCGCCCGGCGGGACGCGACCATCTTCTGGATCGTGCGTTCACTGACGTCCATGGCGACTGCGAATTCCTGGAGTGTGAGGAATTCCGCCATGAGGCGGTTGGGGTCGGTGAGAAGCGCCTCGACTGCGGTCGAGGCCATCGGGGGGCATCGTGGATCACTCATATTCCTCTCCTTGCGTGGTTGCCCTCGGCCACCATCCTCATCTCGGTGAACGCCGCATGCAGATCGGACGCGGCGGTGCCGGCGACCTCGATGACCTCGGCGGATTCGTTTTCCCTGCTGAGCAGGTGGTCGGCGAGACGCCGAACATCGCGGCGGTCCTGGCCGCGGGAAGAACCCTTAATCACCATCGCCGCCTCCCCGGAGCGCCCGTTCGACGGCATCCTTGATCCTGGCGACTTCAACCATGATCGTTTCCAAGGCGGCGGTCTGCGGCAGGGCGCCGCCTTGATTGGCCCGCCGCGCAATCTGGTTCACATTGGAGCCGAGCCTGCCGATTTCAGCGGTCAAGGCGGCCAATGCCTTCACCTCGACGCTGGGCATCCGCTTCATCGGATGCCGGCGAGGCCGGCACGGCTCCGGAACCTGGGCATGTGACCACCTGCACACAACCGCACGAGCAAGGTCGCTGGGCGAACGCTTGTGAACCAAGCGTGCCGCCGCCGCCTGAAGCTTGCCGAGTTCGTCGTCGGTCAATCTGAACGCCACGGTGTGAAGGCGTTTTGGCGATTTCGGCGATTTTGGCAAATCGGTAGGCATCAACGTACCGCCTGATCCAACGTCATCATCAACGGGACAAGCGCATCCCTACGATCCACCGCGTCGGCCAAGTGGCGGAGATAACGGGCGACGCCGGACCGGTCGATGTCAGCAACACGCTGCATCAATTCGGTGCCAAAGAACACGTGGGCAGAACCGTACAAGGCCGGATCGATGGGAAGACCGCGCGTGTCCGCTTCGGCAAGCTCGTCCTCAAGCCGGGCCATCAATAACCGGCTCCAACCGGCGGCGTGATCATGCATGTGCATCGTCATCCTCCTTCGGGGGTCAACGGGGGCGCCAGCCCCCTTGCAAGCGTTGTTAGGACGAAGCCCGTAAACAACATGGCTTGCTATCTTCCCCTTTTCTGAAAGAATAATACCTCAGTACGCAAGCAAATCGAGCCATGTGCTGTTTGCAATGCCGCGCTGTATGTTTACTTGTGTTGATTACTGCTCGCGCAAACGAACGAATATTTCTTGTTTGCGCGGAATCCTGGAGCAAACACCAGCGCTTTTTCGCCTGCATGTCGTATCGGCTTTGACGATGTTGGTATCGTTTTTCTTGAGCGTGGTGTCGCCGTCGTGGAGGTTGGCATCACGGCTTTCAGGAGCGGCAACGGATACGCGCAACCTGTTTTACATCGAGATAGGTTGTCTCGATGTAAAACAGGTTGGGATGACTTGGTTCAGGTTGCGGGAGTGATCACCGCCAAGCTGAGAGCGATGAAGGATCTGCGCGATGAGGCGCACCTTCTATCGACCCCGGCCCAAGCCGTTATCCGTCATTCGAAACGGCGGAATTCCGTCATGTTGTACGAACCCATTATGGACGATGAAAGCCACCATCTCGGCTTCCAAGACGGTCGATAATTGCGGCTATCGCGCATCGGGCCGAAGCTGCGGTCACGTCCGCAGTCGACATCGCCAATGGCTTCCTTAAATGGCTTCTGCGGGGGCTCAGCGGTCAGACGCCTTGCTGGAGCCGACAAAGATCGCCCCACAGACTGCACTGAAAATTATCAACCACGTTGAAGGCGGAAATTCTCGCCCCAAATTGCGAATTATCAGTGCGGATCATGCCGCAACCCTCATAGCCTTACTTCCCGCGTTTTTTTTGGGATGGCGCACCATGCATTTGGATATGGACGCATACTTGGCATTGGGTGGCTTTGCCTCCGTTCTGGCGATCACGCTTGGCTTGGCGATCTTCGTCATGGTGAAGAGGCGCTAACCGCCCTTAGTGGCCGAGCTCCCGATCAAAGGACTTGTTGACGGCAGGAAAGCCGGATCGGCAGGTGTGTGCTCTTTTGGATTCAAAGCCTGATGAGGGCGCAGAAAGTGGGTCGGTACCGGCCTTAATATTAGTGCCATCTAATTTACTGGCATGAGAAACCACGTTCGCGGAGAAAGTTCATGAATTCGGTTGAGGTTTTGGTGATTGGTGGCGTTGCCGCAGGCGCATCGTTTGCGGCGCGGGCTCGGCGGTTGAACGAGGCGGCCCACATCACCGTGATCGAGCGCGGCCCCGACGTTTCCTTCGCCAATTGCGGCCTGCCCTATCACATCGGCGGCGAGATCCCCACACGGGATGTCCTCGCCGTCCAGACGCCCCAATCGCTCAAAGCCTTGCTCAACCTCGATGTGCGGACACGCTGCGAGGCCACCACCATCGACCGCGCCAACAAACGTGTCCACGTCCGCGATCTCAACAGCGGGCACAGCGATTGGCTTGGCTACGACAAGCTGATGCTGGCTCCCGGTGCGGCGCCCCTGGTTCCGGCGATGCCGGGCGCTGACGATCCCCGCGTCCTCACGTTGCGCAACCTCCAGGACATGGACCGGATTGCCGCCGCCGCTGCCGCCGGCATGCGCGCTGTTGTCGTTGGCGCCGGCTTCATCGGCCTCGAAATGGCGGAACAACTGCATCGCAAGGGCCTCAGTGTCCATCTGGTGGAATTGCAGGCGCAGGTGCTGCCGCAGCTCGACCCCAAGATGACGTTGCTGCTGGAATCGGAGTTGCGTCGCAACGGCGTCGGCGTCCATCTCGGCGAACAGCTCACCCAATTCAAGGTGACCGACAACTCCATCCATGCGTGGCTGGCCTCGGGAAAGGTCCTGGACGCGGACTTTGCTGTCATGTCGATCGGAGTACGCCCGGAAACCGCTCTCGCCCGCGAGGCCGGTCTGAAACTCGGGCAACGCGGCCACATCGTCGTCGATCCTTTCATGCGGACATCCGATCCCGACATCTACGCTGCGGGTGATGCGGTAGAAACCATGGACCGAGTACAGAAAGAGCCGACCACGGTGCCGTTGGGCGGACCGGCCAATAGGCAGGGTCGGGTCGCTGCCGATCATCTGTTCTTGGGTGACAAGGCGCGTCCGTATCCAGGCTCCATCGGCACCGCCATCGTTCGTGCCTTCGAGGTGGCCGCTGGCGTCACCGGCTGGACCGAACAGCGTCTGGGGAAGGCCGGAATCGAGCACGGTACGGTCACCGTCAACGACCACCACCACGCCACCTACTTCCCCGGCGCCAAGCCCCTGACATTGAAAATATGCTGGGCGATGGATACCGGGCGCTTGCTGGGTGCCCAGGTCACCGGGCAGGAAGGTGTGGATAAGCGTCTCGACGTTCTGGCCACCGCAATCGCGGCTCGCATGACGGTCGAGGATCTCTGCCACCTGGAACTGGCCTACGCGCCGCCGTTCGGCTCGGCCAAGGACATCGTCAATCTTGCCGGCTTTGCCGCCACCAATCTGCGGGACGGACTCGTCCAGCGGGTGGATGCTTTGCCGAACGATCCCGCCGTGCAGTTGGTGGACGTGCGTGGCAAGGCTTTGGCCGATGCCTATCCGGTCGAAGGCGCCATCAACATCCCCTTTACCGCTCTCCGCGGAAACCTGGACAAGCTTGACCATGACCGTCCGGTGGTCACTCTCTGCACGGCCGGTAAGATGAGCTACTTCGCCGCTCGCGTGCTGTCTCAGAACGGCTTCCAGGTCAGCAGCTTCTCAGGAGGCATCAAGGGAAATCTCGACCCTCGCGTTCCAGCGAAGGTCTGACAGTGGCCCGCGCACCACAGATGAGACGCGCAATGGCATGCTGAGGGATGAATGAGCGAGTTAGATACTTCGGCTGATTGGTCGACGAGGCTGACCTATCTGTCTATCGACGAGAATGCGGTGGCATTGCTGAGGAAAGCCAAGCCCGTGCTGCTTGCCGCCTTGCCAGAAATTCTGGATCGCTTTTATGACCATTCGCTGAAACATCCGGAGCTTGCAGGGAAGTTTTCCAGCTCAGAGCTGGTGCGAACGGCCAAGCAGGCACAGGCGCGCCATTGGTCGCTGCTTTTCGAAGGCACGTTCGACGAGGCCTACCGGACTTCTATCTCACGGATTGGTCAGACCCATTTTCGTGTCGGCCTGACGCCCCGCTGGTATATCGGCGGCTACGGCGTGATCCTTGGCGAACTGCTGGCCACTGTCAGTCGGCATTTCGGCGGCGTTGTACAGACATCTGCGGCACGCCACCATATGATCGAAATCCAGCAAGCCGTGACCCACGCCGTGATGCTGGACATGGACATGGCCATTTCCACCTATCGCGCCGAGGTGACGCGGGAACGGACGCGAGATACCGAGCTGGCGGTGGAACGGATAAATCAACAAGTCATCGATTCTGTCGGTGGCGTCTCGCAATTCACCAAAGAGATGTTGAACAGCGCCAACGCAATGGCAAGTGTCAGTGGCGCTGTCGATCGGGATGCGGGGAAAGCGGCGTCGGCGGCGAACATGGCGTTGTCTTCGGCGCAGACTGTCGCATCGGCCGCCGAGGAGTTGCACGCCTCGATCGCCGAGATTTCGCAGCAGGTGGCTCGGTCCTCGTCAACCGCGCGCGAAGCGGCGGACCAAATGTCCCTGGCACGCGATGTCGTTGCCCAATTGGGGGCTGCGGCGAAGGAAGTCGGGCAGGTTGTCGATCTCATTGCCGATATCGCCGCCCAGACGAACCTTCTGGCCTTGAACGCGACCATCGAAGCCGCCAGGGCAGGAGAATCCGGCAAAGGCTTTGCTGTGGTCGCGAATGAAGTCAAACATCTGGCCAACCAATCGGGGCGTTCCGCTGAGGAAATCCGCCAGCGCATAGGGAAAATCCAGGACGTCGCACGCGAAACGTCCGGCGTGATTGAGCAGGTTTCAACCACCATCCACCATGTCGAAGAGGCCGCAGATTCGATTTCGTCTGCGGTCGAGGAACAGACCGCGGCGACCAGCGAAATCGCGCGCACAGTGAACCTGGAGACCCGGGACCTGCTCCCGGACATCGTGGGCAACAAGCTTGACTGTACCAGCTGCCACCTTAACGTCGGTACCGTGGCCGATGGCTCACCCTTCGTCGGCCTGTCGACCCAATTTCCCAGCTATGCCCCGCGCGCCGGCAAGGTCATCACGATCGAGGATCGCATCAACGGTTGTTTCCGTCGGTCCATGCACGGCAAGCCGCTGCCCAACGACTCGGCCGACATGAAAGCCATGGTGGCCTATTTTGACTGGATGAAGGCAGAGACCAAACCTGACGGGAAGATCCCCGGCCGCGGCGTCGGCAAGGTGGACATGTCCATCCAGCCCGATCCCGAGAACGGGAGGAAGATTTATGCCAACCAGTGCGCCGCATGCCACGGCGCACAGGGCGAGGGGCTGAGGCAGGCCGATGGTGGCATCGTCATCCCGCCGCTGTGGGGCGACCTGTCCTTCAACATCGGCGCCGGTATGGCCCGTACCTACACCGCGGCGGCTTTCGTGCTGAACAACATGCCGATTGCCTTCTACGGCAAGTTTCCGTTGGGTCAGGGCGGCCTATCGGTGCGAGAGGCGGTCGATGTGGCGGAGTATTTCACGCACCAACCGCGCCCGGACTTCCCGGACAAGGTGAAGGATTGGCCGAAGGACAAGAAGCCGGCGGACTCGCGCTACTAACGGCACCAGAGGCGGCCGGGGGAACCACCATGTTCATCGTCTTCACCCGACTGGCAGATTGGGTCGCCTTTTCCCTGCTGGGACTATCGGCGGACAGCAAGCTCGGAGATGCCGTTCATTTCTTCGTCGAGGACGTGACGAAGATCTTCGTGCTGCTGGCCGTCATCATCTTCCTGATTGGCATGCTGCGGACCATGCTGACGCCGGAACGGATCCGTCGGATGCTGGCGGGCAAGCGGCAAGCGCCCGCCTACGGTCTCGCCGGACTGCTGGGCGCCGTCACGCCGTTCTGCTCGTGCTCGGCGGTACCGCTGTTCATCGGCCTGCTGGAAGCGGGCGTTCCCATGGGCGTGACCATGACCTTCCTGATCACCTCGCCGATGGTAAACGAGGTGGCGGTGGTGATGTTGGCGGCCCTCTTGGGATGGAAGATCACCGCGCTGTACTTCGGCACTGGCATGGTGGTCGGCATCCTCGGCGGCCTTGCCACCGACGCGTTGAAGATGGAGCGGTTCGTCGAGGATTATGTCTGGAAGATCCGCATGGGGCAGATGGCCGAGATGGCTGTCGATCGTAGCCTGCGCGGTCGTGTGGCCTATGGCTGGCAACAGGTTCGCGAGATCATCGGGCGGGTGTGGCTGTACGTGCTGATAGGCATCGGTATCGGCGCTGGCCTGCACGGGTTCGTGCCACAGGATTTCTTCGCCCGCTACGCCGGGCCGGACAATCCCTTCGCCGTGCCCTTCGCCGTGCTGGCAGGTATCCCGCTCTACTCCAATGCCGCCGGCATGATTCCCATCGTCGAGGCGCTGCTGGCCAAGGGCCTGCCGGTCGGCACCGTGCTGGCGTTGATGATGAGCATCACCGCCATCTCGCTGCCCGAGCTGATGATCCTGCGCAAGGTGCTGAAAGTACCGATGCTGGCATTCTTTGCCATCTATCTTGCCGTCGCCTTCATCGGCGTTGGCTATCTGTTCAATTTTGTGCTGGGTTAGGAGGATGCCATGAAGCGGATCAAGGTGCTTGGCTCCGGCTGCAAGAACTGCCTCACCACGGCCAAGCTGATCGATGACAAGGCCAAGGCACTCGGCGTCGAGATCGAGATTGAAAAGGTGACTGACATGGCCGCCATCATGGGCTTCGGCGTGATGAGCACGCCCGGCGTTGTCATCGACGGCAGGGTCGTCCATGCGGGGGGCATTCCGGGCTCGGCCGCCATCGAGCAATGGCTGCGTGGCTGATCCATCCCCGAAGATGGCTACGCGGGGAGAGTGACGCTCGCGCGCAGCCCTCCTTCCGGTCGGTTGGCGAGTATTAACTCGCCGCCGTGGGCCTGGATAATGGAGAGGGTAATGGCCAAACCCAGCCCAGTTCCCCCGGTATCGCGGTTTCGCGATCCTTCCAAGCGATAGAAAGGCTGCGTCACCCGCCCCAATTCCGCCTCGGGGATCCCCGGACCGCCATCATCGACGGTGATCTCCAGTGCCTCGGACGATTGGCGCATGCCGATCCGGGCAGCAAAGCCATACTTGACGGCGTTGTCGATCAGGTTGGCCAGCGCGCGGCGCAATCCCTGCGACTGGCATTCGCGGATGGCGGACCCCGCTGGTTCCATCGACACCGGCAGCCCGGCATCGGCCATGTCATCGACCAGGCTGGCGATCAGGGCGGCGACATCGACCTTGCGGCGGGATTCAGCCCTGGCTTCGTCACGGATGAAGCCCAGCGTCGCCGTCAGCATCACGTCCATCTCGGCGATGGTGGCGAGCATGCGCTCACGGTCCTCGCCCGCCTCCAATGATTCCGCCCGCAAGCGCAGCAGCGTCAACGGCGTGCGGATGTCGTGCGAGATCGCCGCCAGCATCACCGTCCGGTTCTCGATCATTCGCCGCAGGCGCTCCTGCATCCGGTTGAACGCCTGTGCCGCCCGGCGCATCTCGATGGTGCCGACCTCCGCCAGCGGCGGGGCGGCGACATCCTTGCCGAGCCGTTCAGCGGCAGCCGCCAACACGCCCAGTGGCGAGGTCAGCCGACGAACCGTCCAGATCGATACGGCAAGCACGATGATCGCCATGATCGCCATCGACAGGATGAACTGCACCGACATCGGCGGCCCGCCTTCGGGCAATCCGGTGGCAAATGTCAGCCAGCTACCGTCCGACAACCCCACCGCTGCGCGGAGGCCCCGCCAGGGGCCGCCCCCGTGCATGCCCCGGTGCATCGCCTGGCCGGGAGGCGGCATCGGCCCGCGAAAGCCGAATGGCGGGCCGACAGGCGCCTGACCGGGGGCAAGGGAAACTGCGATGCGGATATTTTGCATCGGCCCCACCGGCAATTGGCCGGCGATAAAGTCCCGGATGGCGTCGGAAATCGGCCCGTTCGCCTCCTCGGGCGGAAAGACCGGGGCCTCGGGAGATAGCGACACCCGGAAGGCCGGATCGCTGAGCGCCTCGATAATCCGCGAGCGCCATTCCGGCGGCGCCTCGTCAATGAGGCGGGCGTTGTTAGCGACACGCTGGGCCACCACCAATCCGCCGACCGCCCGTACCACCTGCTCGCGGTCGCTGCCATAGAACCAGGCGCCGATCGCGTGGGAAACCGCGAGACCCAGCAGCAGGATCAGGATGGTCTGGCCGAACAGGCTCCGGGGCAGAAGATGTCTCATTCGGCACCGACCGTCACGGTTAGCATGTATCCGCCGCCCCACACCGTCTTGATGATCTTGGGGGCGGCGGGATCGATCTCGATCTTCTTGCGCAATCGGCTGACCTGGGTGTCGATGCTGCGGTCGAGCGACACCGAGGCCCGTCCCCGCGCCAAGTCGAGAAGTTGGTCGCGGTTCAGCACCCGCTGCGGTCGCTCCACCAGCACCAGCAGAAGGTCATACTCACCAGTACTGAGAGGCAGCGCCACGCCGTCGTCGCGGAGCAACTCACGCGCTTCGGTGTCCAGTACCCAGCGGTCGAAGCGGTAACGCTTCGGCTTGTCCCCGGTGTCCGATAGCGGCGCCGCCATCTTGGTACGCCGCAGAACCGCCTTAATCCGCGCGATCAGCTCGCGACCGCCGAACGGCTTCGGCAAGTAGTCGTCGGCCCCCATCTCCAGCCCGATCACCCGGTCGACCTCCTCGCCCTTGGCGGTCAGCATGATGATTGGGATGGCCGATTCGGCCCTCAGGCCCCGGCAAAGCGAAAGGCCGTCTTCACCAGGCAGCATCAGGTCAAGCAGGACGAGATCGATGCGGCCATCGGCCAGGACCTTGCGCATCGCCCGACCCTCGGCGGCCAGGCTGACGCGGAACCCCTCCTTGGCGAGGACCCGGGCGACCAAGTCCCGTACCTCACGATGATCATCGACGACGAGAATGTGTGGCGCATCGTTCATCAGCGAAGTTTACGCCACCGGCGGAAGGCGGCGGCGGGAAAATTGTGACCATCCGTTACACCCGCCGGCGACTGACAAATCTTGTCACAAAATACCGTGTGCCGGAAAAACCTGGGTGACACCTTCGGCGCTAAATCCTCCCAATGCGGCGTTGCGACGCTCCCATTCAGGAGGATCAGATGAGACTTCATCGGACATTGACGGGCCTTGCGGCTGTGTTGGTCGCCACCGGGCTACTGGCCGGTTCCGTGCTGGCCGAACCGGCTGCCGGCGATGGCCGGCCACCGTTCGCGCGGGGCTTCGGTCCCGGCATGATGGGCATGGGCGGCTATGCCGACGCCGCCGGAATCTCCCGGCTCAAGGGCGACCTCGCCATTACCAAGGCCCAGGAGCCGGCCTGGGACACCTACGCCAAGATTCTCGAGGAGCAGGCTGCCTCGATGCAGGCCATGCGCCAGGGGATGGATCCCGAAAGTGTCCACGCCATGGCCGCCGAGGATCGCGCCAAATTCGTGACCCAGATGTTCGAGACGCGCCAGGCCCATTTCGACGCCTTGAAGGCCGCCGCCGAGCATCTGCTGCCGTCGCTCAGCGAATTCCAGCAGGGCAAGGCCAGCGCCATCCTGCCGGGGTTGGCGGCACCGGGGCCGCGCCATGCCGGAATGGGCGGTCCGATGATGGGTCATGGGCCGTTCGGCCATTGAACGATGCATGACGCTGACGGCTGGCCCGGAACGAGACGGGCCGGCCGCTTTGGCCTTTAACCCGGATTTCCCAGATGGCGCTGCGATTACGTGACGGCGGCTGCCAAATCTGATATAGAAATCAAGGCGGTACGGACGATCTGAGAGGCTGATTATGGAGATGGCGGCGGGTGAAACGGAATCTGGCGATCTGCGGGTCGCTTTTGACCGCCGCCTCAAGCTGGAGTTCCACGGCTCGAAGGTGACATCGGACGCCGGGCTGCTCGCCTTCCGGGAACTGGACGACGCCCTCGGCCTGACCGAGATGGCCGGACAGGTTCTGGCCGACATCAGGACCGGCAAGAACAACCGCCACACCCTGACCGCCCAGTTCCGTCAGTCGGTGTTCGGCCGCCTCGCCGGGTACGAGGATGTCAACGATGCCGACCGCCTCGGCCATGATCCGGCGATGCGCTGGATCGTCGGCGGCAGGGCTGTGACCAAGGAGGCCGCGTCCACCAGCCAGATGGGGCGGTTCGAGACCGGGGTGCTGACCGGCAAGCCGAACCTCGCAGCTCTGACTGACTTGTCAGGAAAATGGATCGACGCGGTTCATGCCCGCCGTCCCACCAACGTCGTGGTGCTGGACATGGACAGCAGCGTCAGCCCGACCCATGGTGAGCAGGAAGGCACCGCCTACAACGGCCATTTCGGCTGCACCTGCTACCATCCGCTGTTCGTGTTCAACCAGTTTGGCGACCTTGAACGCAGCGCCCTTCGATCCGGCAACGTCCACAGCGCCGATGACTGGCGCTCGGTGCTGGAACCGGTGGTGGGGCGGTATCGGGACAGAACCAAGCGGCGGTTCTTCCGGGGCGATGCGGCTTTCGCCCTGCCCGACCTGTACGACTATTTGGAGGCCGAGGGCTACAAGTACACCATCCGCCTCAAGGCCAACACGGTCCTTCAGAGCCACATCGCCCACCTGCTCAAGCGCCCGGTCGGTCGTCCTCCGAAATACGTCCAGCGGTTCTACGCCAGCTTCAGCTATCAGGCCAAGTCATGGAGCCGGAAGCGCCGCGTGGTCGCCAAGGTCGAATGGCATCCCGGCGAACTGTATCCACGGGTCGGCTTCATTGTCACCAACCTGACCCGACCCGCAGCCCGCGTGACCGCCTTCTACAACCAGCGTGGCACGGCGGAGCAGTACATCAAGGAGGGCAAGAACGCGGTGAAGTGGACCCGGCTGTCTTGCCGGACGATGAAGGCCAACGCGGTGCGGCTCCAGCTTCATGCCCTGGCCTACAACCTGTCCAACTTTCTGCGCACCCTGGCCCTGCCCGACGAGATGGAAAGCTGGTCACTGACCACCATCCGCGAGAAGGTGGTCAAGATCGGAGCCAAGGTCATCGCCCACGCCCGCTACGCCATTTTCCAGATGGCCGAGGTGACGGTGCCGCGCGACCTGTTCCGTCGCATCCTCGATATGATCGACGATCTGCGACCAAGAGAGCCTGCGCCATGCTGATGGCTGGGAGGGTCGGCAAGAGGCGGAGACAGGCGAAGTGTGCCCGCGCCATCGCAAAACAGACTGGAATCACGACGCAGGAGACCTCAAAGCCGGTCGGGGCGGCGTTCATGTTGCGATGGCGGCCTCCATCGCGCCATTCCGCCTTCCGGTTGGGCCGGAATTTGGCTATTCTGGCGTCCATCAGGGGTGGATGGACCGCCCATATGGGAAATGTCGGTTAAGAGGATCGTTCGTTCATGACGCTTCAGACCGTTTGCAAACCAAGAGCCTCGGTATTCGCAGCGGATAGGCGGGCGACTGTTCTTAGCCTGGACACCTTCCTTAAAGGCCAGGTCCATGGCGCTGATTTCTTCAAAGAGAATTATTTTACCACAGGCATGGAGACCCTGGTTGACCGTTCATTCCGCCACCTCGCTGGTGCCGGTGCCGGGTCGTCGGTGTTCCTGCTCTCCCAGGCGATGGGCGGCGGCAAGACGCACAGCATGATCGCCCTTGGTCTGTTGGCGAAGGACCCCGAGCTTCGAAAGTCCGTTCTGGGCGATAAGAACCCGGCTCCCAAACTTGGACGCTGTCGGGTGGTAGGCTTCAATGGCCGAAGCACGGATGCGGCCGGCGGCATCTGGGGCTCGATCGCCGAGCAGCTCGGCAAGTCTCAGCTTTTCGCAAACTACGTCTCTCCGCTACTGAGCGCACCGGGGCCTGAGGCATGGAAGCAGCTGCTCGGGGGTGATCCGCTCGTGCTCTTCCTCGACGAATTGCCGCCCTACCTTGAATACGCTGTGGCCGTGCCGGTCGGGAATGCGGATCTCAGCGTGGTCACGACTGCGGCCCTGGCCAACCTTTTTGTTGCCGTGGCCGACATGGACAACGTCTGCCTGGTCCTGTCGGATCTCGCAGGGACGAATTTCAGCGTTGGCCAATCCAGCCTGCAGGCCGCTTTCAGTCGAGCTATCCAGGGTATCAGCTCAGAGTCACGCCGGATCGCGGTCCCCATCACGCCGGTCAATCCGAATGGCGACGAACTCTACCACATCCTGCGCAAGCGGCTTTTTGAGACGGTAGCACCCGACCCCGAAGTCCAACGCATTGCGGAAAACTATCGCGAGGCCCTACGCGAAGCTCAGAAAATGGGCCTGACGACCACGACGCCAGAGTCCCTCTATACCCGCATCATCGACTCCTATCCCTTCCACCCGGATCTCCGTGAGCTGGTCGGGAAGTTCAAGGAAAACGATGGTTTTCAGCAGACCCGGGGCGTCATCCGCCTGATGCAGATGGTTGTCTCCAGCCTCTGGAATTCCAAGAAGGCGGGGGGCATTGACCTGATCCACCCCTACGACATGGACCTGAACCTTGACGAAATTGCCTCCGAGGTTCGCACGATCAATCCATCTCTCAGCGAGGCGATCGCACACGATGTCGCGCACGGCGGAGACGCCGAAGTCGAACAAATCGACCTTGCCAACGGAAACTCTGACGCGTCCGACGCGGCGCGGCTCATACTCATTGCCTCGCTCTCGACGACGCCAGGTGCCATCCATGGCCTGCGCGAGTATCAACTCGTCGACTGCCTGCAGCGGCCGGGGCGCGATCTGAGCACCTTCAAGGCCAACGTCCTCGACAAGCTGGCCACGCGGGCCTGGTATCTTCACAACTCGGCCGACGGTCGCCTGTTCTTCAAGAACCAGCAGAACCTGGCTGCCAAACTGCGCTCAACAGCGCTGTCGCTGCACGCTGAGACCGTGGATCGTATGCTCCGCGAACATCTCGAGGCCTACTTCTCACCCTCGATGCGAGACTGCTACCAGGTCATCAAGGTCCTGCCGCCGTTGGACGAGGTCCAGGTCGAGCTCGAAAAGACGACCCTTGTCATTGTCAGGCCCGGCGGTCAGGCGAACCAGCTGCCGATCTCCTCGGATTGGCAGAACTGGTGGGGCCAGCAGCAATACAAGAACCGTGTGTTGTTCCTGACCGGCTCGCGGGACACCTTCCAGAAGGTCCTAGACTCCGCACGCCAGGCCCGCGCGCTCCAAAGCATTGAGGATGAACTCAAGAGCGAGAACACCCCGTCCGACGACCCGCAGTGGCGCGCGCTCGATGCGCTCCGGGATCGCGTCGGGCTTCAGTTCACGGCGGCATTGAAGGAAGCGTTCGACCAAATCGTCTACCCCTCGATTAACTCGGCGCTGCGAACTACCGGAACCGATCTCTCGTTTGCCGGCAACCAGAATGGCGAAGCGACCATCCGCAACACCCTGGAGGGCGCGCAGAAGTTCACGACCAAGATCGACGATGACAGCTTCCGCTCCAGAGCCGAAGCGCGGCTCTTCGGATCGGAAGAAACCAAGACTGTCTTGTGGGCGGATTTCAAACGCGCAGCCGCGGTCAACACTAACTGGCCTCTGCACAAGCTCTCTGCGCTCGACGACCTGAAGGCCGAGTGCATCCGTCGCGATCATTGGCGCGAAGAGGGCAGCCACATCCGGCGCGGGCCCTTCCCACCGGCGATGCCCGAAGTCGCGATACGCGAGCTCTCCGTTCAGGATGACGGCGACGGGATCACCTACCTGAAGATCGAGCCACTGCACGCGCCGATCGTTGTCTATGAGACTGGGAGCGCGGAGCCGACCCGGGCGTCAACGCCCGTGCCGACACCAACTCGCTTTGAAGCGACAGGCCTGCGCTACCGGTTCCTGGCCGTCGATCCAGACGACCTCGCGCGCTGTAGCCCCATCAAGGATTGGACGGCGAAGCTTCGCCTGAAGTATCAGATCCACGACCGCGGCGATCACTATGAGATCGAGCTGCTGGCGTTGCCGAAGGCAAACGGCATCGTCATTCACTACACCACCGACGGGTCGGCCCCGACCAATGCTGGCCGCGCCACCTATGACGGAAAGTTTCGGGTGCCGGCCAACTCCCGGGTCGTATGCGCCATGGCCGTTTGTTCCGAGTATGAACTGAACTCCGAGACAATTCGGATCGCGATCCCGCAGCGTGGTGAGGAGGCCCGTCCGCTGATCGACGCGGCCAAGCCAGCGCGTTGGCATCAGCAGGCCAAGCTCGATGATCCCGGTGCCGTCTGGGACATCATTCAAAGATTGGAAAAGGCAGGCGCCGTCCGCGCCTTCGATATCAGCATAACCGCCGAGAGCGCGGACGGTGAGCAGAACGTCGACTACTCCGGGTCTCTCCAGGCGGGCTATGACGCTGGCGCCGTAAAGGGACTGGCCGAAAAGCTGCAGGAGCTGGTCAGCGACGGCAGTGTCCGCATGACCATCGGCTCACTCGGATTTGCGACCGGGCAGGACTTGCTGGACTGGCTCAAATCGACAAACCAGCAGTTCAACGCGGCCAAGGTGAGTCAGTAAAACATGGCCAGAACGCCCTCAATATCCACCAGGAAAGTGATCGGCCTCGGTTTCTTGCCTGACGAGGCACGGCACGGGTTCCTGATTGACGTCCCCAAGGGCGCGGGCGGCAACGACATGGTGTGTATCAGCGAGCATCGCGGCAATGATCTGGACGGTATGGGTGTCCGAGATTCCGTTGCGACATCGCCTGGTGACCCATCTCTGAGGGTCCTCATCGACAGGGCCCGATGGCTGGCGCTGGCTCCGGGGTTCTGGGAAGAGGCAAACCGTCGCTTGCGAGCGAATGGCTTGCCGCCGGCCAAATTCCAGAAAAGTCCCAGCAAGCCGATCCCGGTCCACCCGTCGCTAGGAAAGGAGCTCTGCATTCTATGCTGGGCGGTCGAAGAGGCGACACCGGACGACATCCCCAATGCGCTCCATAACTGGGAAGCGCTGGCGCCAGAAGAGCGATGGTGGCTCTACACCATGACGGTCGCGACGACGGGCCAGGCCATGCAAAAGGGCATTGGCTGGCGCAAAGCGCTTAGGGCGGCCATCGCGGACAACACCTTTGTAAAGGGTGAAGGGATGGCCCCTCGCGCCCGTCGCGAGCTTCTGGGGCACTCCCAGCTCTCATTAAAGCTTTGACTGGAGTTCTGGCCGTGCCCGCATTTATCGAGACCCAATTCCCGATCGCGAGGCTTTCGGTTGAGGCATATAAGGAGCGCAAGGCAAACAACGGGCAGACGCTCACACGCCTCGGGAAGTGGTGGGGTCGCAAGCCGCTCATTCTGGTGCGCGCGTCGATCTTGGGCATGCTCATGCCCGCTTCCAGCAATCCGAAGAAGGATCGCGAGATCTTCCTGAAGATTCTGACTATGGACGATGCAGGCGCCTGGGACCGATGCAAGCCCGCCGCCCAGCGAAAGACCTCCCAAACAGCCTTTGACCGCTTGCCATATGCCGAGCGCATCGCCGACTGCGAACGCCCCGAAAATGTGGCGGGCCCTTCGGAGGGGGCGTGGGCCGAGATCAACGCGCACCTCGCCACGGCCGCAAATTCATTGCCCGAGTTGGTTGAGCAACTTGGCCAGCGCACCTTCGGCCATACACCGCGGATAGGTGACACCTTCTGCGGCGGCGGCTCGATCCCCTTTGAAGCCGCCCGTATTGGTTGTGAAGCCTTTGGCTCCGACCTCAACCCCGTGGCGGGCCTACTCACGTGGGCGGGCTTGAATTTGTTAGGTGGCGGAATGGGGGTGCAGGAGGAAGTGGTGCGTGTTCAGGCGGAAGTCTTCGCCGCCGCCGATCGTAAAATCACCTCGTGGGGCATCGAACATAATGAGCGCGGCGAACGCGCAGACCCCTCTGTGCCAACGTGCTTGTGACACTTTGATGTGTGTCGTTTAGTGAGCATGGCACAGGGGGAAATGAGCGATGACGAAGGCGATAACGACGAATGCAGTTGCTGAGGCGCTTTCGCCGCCACCTCCGGATCCGGAG
>NZ_CAINTR010000153.1 GCF_903853455.1 uncultured Magnetospirillum sp. | reverse complement strand
TTTCCTCCCAAAACTCAAGCCGCTCGGGCAACCGAGCGGTTTTTTTTGGCTTCCGCGCAAAACGGAGGGACGGATCAGCTGATCGCGGGGACGGCGAAAGCCTCGCCCATGGCGGCCGGTGGCGGCCGGATCCCCAGCGGCGAAGACAGGGAATGGCCGGTCTCCATCCGGGGCGGAAGCTTGGGCAGCAAGGCTTCAAGATCGCCCGGCGGCAGGGGGCGCGAGAAATAGTAGCCTTGCACCACCGCGCAGTCCGAGCCCCGGAGGAAGGCGAATTGCCGTTCGGTCTCGACCCCTTCCGCCACCAGCCCCAAACCCAGCGCGTTGGCCATGGCGATGATGGCGCGGATAATCTCCACATTGTCTTCGTTGTGCTCGATGTCCATCACGAAGGCGCGGTCGATCTTGAGGGTGGTGATCGGCAACCGCCGGAGATAGGACAGGTTGGAATACCCGCTGCCGAAGTCGTCGATGGCGATGCCGAAGCCGTGGTCGCGCAGGCGCTGGAGGAAGCCGATGACTTTTTCCGGCTCGTGCATCAGGGTCGTCTCGGTCACCTCGATCTCGATGAGGCTGGGGGGAACTCCAGCGGCATCGACCACCGCCATGATGCCGTCCAGGTCTCTCTCGTGGCGGAAGTGACGGGGGGACAGATTGACGGCCACATGGACATCGCCGACCCCCCGGGCCTGCCAGTCACGGATTTGGGCGCAAGCCTCCTTCAGCACCCATTCGCCCACCGCGACGATCAGATCGCTTTCCTCGGCCAGCGGAATGAACTCGTCGGGCTGGATCAGTCCCTCGCCGGGACGACGCCACCGGATCAACGCCTCGACCCCAGCGATGGCGCCGCTGGCGGAGGTGATCTTGGGCTGGTAGTGCAGTTCCAACTGGCCCAGGGTGATGGCTTGACGCAACGCCATTTCCACGTCCAGCCGCCGCATGGCACGGGCATTCATGGCCTGATCGAAGAAATGGAAGGTGTTGCGGCCACGCCCCTTGGCTTCGAACAGCGCCATGTCAGCGTTCTTGACCAGGGTGGTCACGTCGATGCCATCCTGGGGATAGAGGCTGATTCCGACCGACACCCCGATCCGCAGCAGATTGCTGCCCAGGTGGATGGGAATGCCCACCGCTTCGATCAGCTTCTCGGCGACGCTGGAAGCCTCGCCGGCCAAAGACAGATTCTCGATGACGATGACGAACTCGTCGCCGCCCCAGCGGGCGATGGTGTCCATGCCCCGCATGATCCCCGACATGCGCTCGGCGGCGACCCGAAGCAGCGCGTCGCCCTGCTTGTGCCCCAAAGTGTCGTTGACCACCTTGAAGTTGTCGATGTCGGCGAACAACAGGGCGATGGTCCGATGCTGACGCTCGGCGACAGCGATGGCATGGCCGATGCGATCCTCCAGCAGCCGCCGGTTGGGCAGGCCGGTCAGGGGATCGTGATAGGCCAGATGGTGGATGTCCTCGGTGCGCTGATCAATCTCCGACAGGAGTTGATTATAGGCGTAGACCACCTCCCCCACCTCATCCTGCCCGGTCCAGACCAGCGGTTCCCGCGTCAGGACCGAGGCGTTGTGATGAAGCGAATCCCTCAACCGCCTGAGCGGGTTGGCGACCAGACGGCGAACCGCCAGCAAACTCACCCCCGCCAGCAGCAGGAAGGCGCCCGACAGGACCATCACCCCGCCGGTCCGCTGTCCGTTCAGTTCGCCCTGCACCCGTCCATCATGAAACGCAACCTCCAGCCGGCCGACGGAATAGTCTCCCCCCGGGGTTTGCTGAACCAACGGCACCACTCTGCCGAAGACCTCCCGATGACCATCGGTCTCGTGCCCCGCCACCGTGGCGACGGCAACTCCATCGGCATTGAAGACCTGGGCGCTGAACAGTTCGGGGACATCGGCATAGGATCGGAACAGACGGTCGACAGTGGCGGAGTCGAACTCCCATAGCGGCTTGACCAGCGATGCCGCCTGGGTGACGGCGAAGCTGTCCAGGCGAGCCCGCAGGGCCGACACCCGGTCGCGGGTGCTGTACTGCTCGAACAGCATGAACATGGCCACCGCCCCCAGCAGCATGCATGGCAGCACGACCAGCAACAGTTTGGCGCCGATACCGCCAGAGACGCGATGGACAACGGGATTGATCATCGCTCGCCTCAGTTGGCCGCAGGGTTGGAGAGACGGTCGATCTCGGCGATCTTGCGGTCGATCTCCTTGAGCCGCCGGGACTGGTCGGCCGGTGAGGCGGATTTGTCCATTTCGATCTGGGTCCGGGTCTTCGCCAGTTCGAGCAGCCTCACCGACATCAACTGACGGTTATCCGAGGCGACGAAGCTCCTGACGTCCAAACGTTCGAGGGCGGCGCGCTCCTCGGCCAGCACGGCGGATTTCTTGCCGTGGCCGGCAACGCCGTAATTGAGGAAAAACCCGGCGATCCGGGCCTTGAGGTCCGGCGGCAGATCCTTGCGCCATACCAGGGGATCGCCGGGAATCAGCGGTGATCGCCAGATGATCCGAGTGGCGGCGACGACCTCGGGACGTTTCCGGCCGACCTGGTCGTAGTGCACGCTGGCGACGGTGGCGGCATCGGCCCGCCCCTCGGCCACCGCGACGATGTTGTCCTCGTGGTTCGCCTGGGTCACACGCTTGAATATCTTGCGCGGCTCGAGATGGCGCCGGGAAAACAGGTAGTAGTTCGGCACCACGGTGCCGGAAGTGGAGTTGGGATCGCCCTGCGCCAAGGTCAACCCGGCGGCCGTGGAAATGAGGTCGTCGACATCGGCCAGGGGCGATTCCTTGGCCACGATCACATAACTGTAGTAGCCGCCGAGACCGGAGGGATAGGTCTGCTGCGCAAACACCTCGGCGCCGGCATTGTCGACTGCCTCCATGGCGCCCTTGTTGCCGAGCCAAGCCAATTGGGCCCGGCCGCTGCGAAGACTCCAGATGGCGCCGGCATAGTCGGTTGCGACGTCGGCTTCCACCGTCATTCCCAAATACCGGCCAAGCGCCGTCAGCACCGGCGTCCATTTTTCCTCGGTTTCCTGCCGCGACTGGGGGGAAATCAGGGCGAAGCGAAGCGGGCCGGCCGCCTCCCGTTCCATCGCCGCCGCCCCGTGCGGCCAAGCGACCGACAACGCCAAGACAACCCACGCCGAGGCGAGACACCGCGCCGTTGTTCCGCTGCGGATCGTCATCCCCGAAATCCTTTTTGTGACGAATGAAGTCTCCGGTGCCGCACCGCACAATAGCCCTGGCGGAAGCCGCCAGATGTTAATGTTCGGTTAACTCAAGCGCGGCAGCGGGATCCCCACCGGAAAACTCGACGATGGCCAACTTGTTGGGGGCGGACTTCGCCTCCTTTTTCTTGGCGGCGATCGCCGACGAGATGTCGTCGACGCTGACGTCGCGGCATCCTGGCGGCAGCACGAACAGCACGGCGCTGGCCGACAGCAGCGGAAACGACTTGATATGGCCTTCACGATCCTGGGCGGTGATGCAGCCGCGCTGACGGGCATCCTGGTCGTAGAAACTTTCGGCATCCGACGAGAACAGGTGGATCAACTCGCCGATGGCCAGCACCGCCTCGTCCTGCGACACCGCCTTGATGCCCACGAAGAAATCGTCGCCGCCGATATGACCCAGGAACCACGTCTGCGGATCGGCGTTCTTGCGGCACAACTCGGCGAACAACAGGATGGCGCGGTCGCCCTGGCGAAAGCCGTAAGTGTCGTTGAACGGCTTGAAGTTGTCGAAGTCGATATAGGCGAGGACCACACCTTCGCCGCCCGCGACGCAGTCGACCACATATTCGTTGATGACCACGTTGCCGGGCAGCTTGCTGAGCGGGTTCTCGTCGCGCGCCCGCGCCAGGGTCTTCTCGTGCATGGCGCGGATCAGCGACCGGGCGGTCAGAAACCCGCGATAGACCATGTGCTCGCTCACCAGGATGCCGTCGGCCTGCTCCACGGCGGCGTAGATGGCCAGCATCCGGTCCAGCGGCGTGGCGATGTCGGCGATGGGGCAGCGCACCACGAATTCGCGCAGCCGCCGCCCCAGCGCCTTGTTGGCGATGAGGTCCTTGCCATAGGTTGAATATGCGTAATTTTTCATGTCGCTTTCGCGGACGATCCCGACCGGCCGCCCCGTCGCGTCCACCACCGGCACATAGGCGTTGTCGGGAGAGCGGGCGAAGCGGTCGAACATTTCGCTGACCGGGGCGTCGACCAGAATGGCCGGAACCAGATCCATCTGTTGCAACACCCATTTCTGGTCGATCTGACGCTGGCGGCGATCCTCGCGCGCCAGCACTTCCACATGGGTGTAGTCGGCCGCCAGCCGCTCGAAATCCTCCTGGGGCGGGCTGATGAAATTGCCCTGGATCAAATCCAGGCCCAACTCGCGGCACACCGTGAGCTCGCGCCCGTTTTCGACGCCGACGGCGATGACCTCGATCCCCAGGGTGTGGGCCATGCCGATCAACTGCGCCAGCACCACCCGCTTGCGGGCGTCGCTGTCGATGCCGCGAATCAAGGAGCGGTCGATCTTGATGAAATCCGGGTCGCAGTCGGTCAGGAGACGAAGCGAGTCGGGCGACGCGCCGAAACGGTCCACCGCCAGCATGCCTCCCTTCCGCCGCATGGTCTTGGCGGCGTAGATATTCGGCATCCCCCCCTCGGGCAGGGTGGAAATCTCGGTGACCACATGGGCGAAACGCGGTTGAAGCGCCCCTTGGGTCGCCTCCATCACCACATCCAGATGGGCCGCCACCCGGGCATCCAGGTTGATGAACAGCGCCGCCTGAGCGATGGCGGGAATGGTTGATGCCACTTCGGCGACCTTGGCGCGAATGGCGATCTCCAACTCCACCAGCCGCCCGCCGGCATGGCTGGCGGTCAGCATCTCCTCGACCGACGAGACGCCATGCGCCTCCCACCCACGCAACAGCACCTCGTGGCCGAAGCACTGCCCGGAATGGACGTTCACGATGGCTTGAAAAGCCACCCGAATGTCTGAAACGCTGGATTTATGCGGAATGAGGGGGGACATGATCGTGCTTTGCGGTCCACGGCAACCCAAAATTGCGATGCCGCATTGCCGGATTATACCGTCACACCCGATGTCGGACACCCTCCGCGGCCGGCTGCAACAAAAGAATCATGCCATCGTCACAGTTCGAATGTATAGGCCGCTCTCCCCGAAATAAATGACATCGTTCCAACTTGAACCGAGACTATCCGGCGACACACGACGTCACGGATGATCAAGCGGATCGGCTCCGCGCCACCGACACCCTGCTGGCGGAGTTGGAAGCCTGAAAATGTAACACTTCCGGGATTGCCGTCCGTCTACGGACGGCCTATATATTTAACCCAGTGACGCACACGCACGTGCCGATGGCCCAATCGAGGTTATGCAACGACGGACGCGTCCTTTTTGGAGGAGCCGGCAGAAATGGGCCGGTACCCGAAGGGGAGGTGGACATGTTGGCGACCCACATTCAGGGCACGTTCCCCCCAGTCAGTCCCATCCGTAACGTCAGTATGTGACGGCGGCTTTCGCGACTGTTTCCGGTCGCGTGCCGCCGTTTCCTGAACGATTGCCGTCCTTCGTGAAAAGGGATCGGTGAAGGATTCGACCCATGTCGGGGGGAGTCACTCCCATGAACATCGCCCGCTGCCGCCCCCATGACCAGGCTGGCTTCCGCCGTGATGGCGCACCGTTGTCGCTGCCATCGGTGAACGCGGCCGTCCTGGCCCACCGCCCCGAGATTCCCATGGTCTGCCTGCGCCCGGCCATGGCGACAGCCGAGGCGGCGCGTTTCGTCGAAGCCTTCCCCGGTTCTGTTCTTTACGCCGTCAAGTGCAACCCGGACGAAGCGGTTCTGCGGGCATTGGCCGCCGGAGGGATCTCTCATTTCGACGCCGCCTCGATCACCGAGGTGCGACTGGTCCGCCGGCTGTTCCCCCAGGCGCGGATTCACTTCATGCATCCGGTCAAGGCCCGCTCGGCCATTCGCGAATCCTATCGCGAGCACGGCGTGCGCGACTTCGTACTCGACAGCACCGACGAACTGGCCAAGATCGTCGATGAAACCGCCGGAGCCAAGGACCTCTGCCTGATCGTACGGCTGGGCCTGGCCAAGGGCGGCGCCCGTCTGGATCTGTCGGGGAAATTCGGTGCCTTCGCCGATGACGCGGCCGCGTTGCTGCGCTCCTGCGCCCCCCATGCCGCCAAGCTTGGCCTGTCGTTTCATGTGGGCTCGCAATGCTGCGACCCGTCGGCGTGGGAGCGCGCCTTGCAGCAGGCCGACGCGGTGATCCGGGACGCCGGGATTCGCCTGGACGTGCTGGACGTGGGCGGCGGCTTTCCCGTGCCCTACCCCGACATGCAGCCGCCTCCGCTGGACGCGTTCATGACGGCCATCGCCCACGGCGTGGCCCGCATGGCCCTGCCCGAAGGATGCGTCCTGTGGTGCGAGCCCGGCCGGGCTCTGGTGGCGGCCTGTCAGTCGCTGGTGGTTCAGGTCCAGGCACGGCGCGGCGACCTGCTTTACATCAACGACGGGGTCTACGGCACCTTGTCCGACGCGGGCGTGTTGGGCTTTCGCTATCCCTGCCGCCTGATCAAGGCCGCGGGGTTCAGCACCGGCCGCATTGGCGACTTCAGCTTCTACGGTCCGACCTGCGACTCACTGGATCGCATGCAAGGCCCCTTCCTGCTGCCCGATGACGTGACCGAGGGCGACTGGATCGAAATCGGCCAGTTGGGAGCCTATGGCACCTACCTGCGCACCGGGTTCAACGGTTTCGAGGACGTGATTCGGGTCGCGGTGGAAGATTTCACGATCCGCCGTTTCGCCCCTCGCGGCAAGGCGGCATGACCTTACGCAAACTATAACAATTTCCGTCGCTCCGACGGCTTATGATCCCCTTGGGTCGATCCAATCGAAGGGGATCACGGAGATGGCTGCTCCAAGCAAGGTCTTCAATGTGCTTTTCGTCTGCGACGACGACACGGTCAGGGCTCCGATCGCGACATTCCTGCTGAACTCCCAACGTTCGGCCCGCTTCCACGCCTACAACGCGGGCGTAAGGCCGAGCCAGACCATCCCGGACGCCATTTCGGACGTACTCCGTGCGGTCGGCGCGCTGCCCGACTCCGTCACGCCGGTCAACGTGACGGAGTTTCAGCGCCTGGAAGCGCCCAAACTGGATTTCGTCTTCAACCTGACCGAGGCCGACGAAGGCTGCCGGGATGTCACCCTGCCCGGCGCGCCCATGGTGGTGCCCTGGCCCATTCCCCGGCCCGACCTGACCTCCGGGTCCCATGCGGAACGGAGTTCGCGCCTTGCCGACACGGTGCGCATGATCCGCCGTCGGGTCGAGCTTTTCGCCGAGTTGCCGTTCGACAAGCTGGACCGCATGGCCATGCAGCGTCAGGCCGAAACGGTCCATCAGCGCGCCGAGGCCTAGAAGTTCCTCAGGGCACCATAGGCCAGGGATCCGAGCAAGACGGCAAGCATCACGGCCAGACCGACAATGATGCGGCGGCTGAAAGCGATGTCCTCGGGGGTCGGCGTGGTCATAGGCAATCCTCGGACGGAGGGGAAGAGATCAGCGGCGGAGCGATGCCGCCATCGGGAAGCGGCCGGTCATCGCCGCCCAAGGTCCGGTGCATGATCACCACATCGACCCAGCGGCCGAACTTGAGGCCAACGCCGCGCAGCACGCCTTCCTGACCGAAGCCATTGGCGCGGTGCAGGGCGATGGACCCTTGATTGGCGGAATCGCCGATCACCGCGATCATCTGGCGATAGCCGAGAGCGGTGCAGCGCTCGATCAAGGCGGACAGCAGCACGCCGCCGATGCCGCGCCGCACCACGAACGGCGCCACATAGATGGAATCCTCGACGGTATAGCGATAGGCCGAGCGCTGCCGGAAGGGGCCGGCATAGGTGTAGCCCAGGACCTCCCCCTTTTCCTCCGCCACCAGGAACGGCAGACCGCGCCCGACGAGTTGGGACCAGCGGGCGGTCATGTCCTCGACGCTGGGCGGCACTTCCTCGAAGGACGCGGCCGAGCGGGTGACGTAATAGGTATAGATCGCCTGAATGGCCGCCATGTCCGCCGCGGACGCGTCGCGGATCACCACCGGCAGCGGCGTGGCGTTCAAAGACATGACGGCGCGTACTCGTTCACGGCGTCGATCAGGGCCATGACCACCCCCTCGATATCGGCCTGCAATTGCCCAAAGCCCGAACTGTGCTGATGCTCGGTCTCGTCCATGTAGAGCCCCCGATTCAACTCGATCTGCAATGCGTGGCTGCTCTCGCGAGGATGGCCATAATGCCGGGTGGTGAACCCGCCGGCATACGGCGTGTTGCGGACCACCCGATATCCCCGCAGACGAAACGCGTCCTCCACCACTTGGGTGAACACCGGCGAACACGCCGCCCCGAAGCAGTCGCCCAGCACCACGTCCACTCGCGACAGGCCCGAGTCGCGATCCATGGGGCCTCCCACTGACGGCATGGAATGGCAATCCACCAACAGCGACCAGCCGAAAGCAGCCCGGGTGTCGTCCACCAACCGCCGCAACCGGTCGTGATAAGGCTTGTAGCACCGGGCGATCCGCTGCTCCGCCTCGTCCACCGACAACTTGCCGGCATAGATCTCGGCGCCGCTGGCGACCACCCTGGCGATAGTGCCGAGCCCGGCCAGCACCCTGGGACTGCGCGTATTGGCGTGACCGGGCAGCGGCCCGGTGAACATGGCGGGATCAAGCTCGTAAGGTTCGCGGTTAGGGTCGCAATAAGCCCGTGGGAACACCGCGCTGATCAGCGGCGCCCCTTGATCGGGGGCGCAGGCGTACAACTCGTCGATGAAACTGTCCTCGGACCGGCGCAGCGCCTTGGGATCAAGCTTCGAAGCGGCGACGAAGTCGGCGGGATAGTCCCGGCCCGAATGCGGCGACGCGAACACCAATGGCACGGTCTGCCGGAGCGGTGCGCGGACCGTCAGCACGGAACTGTCATCAAGGGCGGCGGTGTGGTTGGTATCCATGGCGTGTGCCGCATTCTTAACAGGTCGCCGCGCGGGAGTCATATCCGGGATGAAAAATCGCACCATCCCCTCCGCGCGGCAGCCTTGAAAAAACCATTGTGCAGGCTTTTCAGAAGGGCTTGCAATGCCCGAAGAACGACGCTAAAAGAACGACCCTCGGCGGACGCGACGCGAACCCGCCGAGGAGAACGGGCGGTTAGCTCAGCGGTAGAGCACTGTGTTGACATCGCAGGGGTCACAAGTTCAATCCTTGTACCGCCCACCATCGAAGCCCCCAGGGAAACCTGGGGGCTTCGTCCGTTTCGCCCCCCCGAGTCCTAACCTTGTCTTAAACATATTTCGTTACAATTTCCGTATTGGAGGCATTTTATCCCTCAGGGTGGTGAATGATGATCAGTCACTCGGCGACTCCCGGCAAACACCTCGCCCACCACCACTCCGCTCCCAAGCGCCAACACGAATCCGGCGGTGGGTCGAACAAGACGCTGGCGATCCTCGCCCTGATCGCGGTCATCGTTGCCTTCAGCGCGGCTGCCTTCCTGATGCGTCCCAAGGGAGAGGTCGCCATGGCGACGCCCGAAGCCTTCGTGGACCAGATGGAGCGCGCCGCCGAAGGCGCCGTGTTCGAGCACAATGTGTTCGGCGGCGGCATGATCGTGGAGCGCAAAGGCAATCAGGTCTCCGTCACCGCCGACAACGTGCCCCCCAATGTCTGCGTCTCGGTTGGCTGGAAACTGGTCCGCAAGGGCATCCTCACCATCAACGGCACTACGCCGTTGCGGGTTTCGGCTGCCAAATTGTCCGAGCTTTGTAACCAGGAAGACGCCAACGCCACCCTGACCTGGTCGCCGAAGACGTCGGACTAATCCCGCGCCGCTCACCCCATCATATATATTGATCTCAACCTAAAGTGATTCCACTATATCGGCCTACTTGGCTCTCAGGAGTGAGGGTATGGACGATATTGATCTCGCCGCCGAACGGGTTGAAGTCCTCAACGCGGCAGCTATTCAAGCGGTTCTGGGGAAAGTGGAAACGGTTCCGTCGAACGGAACTTGCCGCGCCTGCGGCGAGGAGATCGAGGCGGAACGACTAAAGGCCAATCCTTACGCCAAGCATTGCCGAGACTGCGCCGACGAGGCCGAGGCCAGAGCCGTGCTGGCGAAGCGCTGCGGCCCGCGCTGAGCCACCGGATTTCCGCCTGAAAACGCTCTGCGCCCCTCTCCCGGTCGGAAGAGGGGCGCAGTCGGTCGGCTAACAGGCCAACAGGGATCCCAGCCTTTCCTTCTCGACTTCCCAGAGGTAACCAAGGGAATCGAGAGCCCGCTCCCTGGACATCAGGGTATGGATTTCAGGCGAGGCGAGGATCTCCCAAGCCCTTTCCCGAATTGCCGCTAATTTCTCGCGGCGCGCAGCCTTCTGGCCCATGGTCGTTCACTCCTCTTTGGAAGCGACTACCCAGCCAGTTTATGAGAATAACTCTTAAGAGATCATGAGCCCCGGCGCGTCGGCCCGCCCGCCGACTTCCAGCCGATGATGCCGCCTTGCATGCGGACGATGTCGCCTTCCCAGTCCGACGCGACCAGATGGGCGGAGGCGGTGCCGCAGCGCACCCCGCTGCGACAGTGGATCACCAGACGCTTGCCGGCTTCCGGTTTGGGAACCAGGGCGGGATTGAACGACGTCAACGGCAGATTGATGGAACCGGGAATGTTCTCGGCGGCGTATTCGTCACGCTCGCGCACATCGATCAGAACCACCTCGCCAGCCTCCCACCATCCCCGGATGGTGGCGGGATCGACCACCTGAACCTTGTCGCCGCCTGGTCGAACCGCCCCACCCAAACCACCAAACAACCGGCTGAACATGACGATGATCCTGACCCTAAATTTTAGCTCAGACTAATGTAGCGATCCTTCGCTGCCCGGCAAGAGGCCGAATACATTCGTTTTCCGACATGGGAGTTTTTCGACACGGGGGGTTGGAAAGCCCTGTCGCCATACCCACAAATAGGAATGAGTTTCAACGGCTCCACCGGAGTCGTCCGCACCATCCGCCGATCCGGCGGGTCGAGACGGCAGGGAGGGACACTCGACATGAAACGGTCCGTTCTGGCTTGGACGGCGGTTATGGCCGCTCTCCTCATCATTCCGGCAGCGTTCGCAGCGGAGCCGCAGCCCTGGGCCATCGGGTTCCAGAAGGGCGCGTCGCCCACCATGGAGCGCATCACCTCGCTCGCCACCTTCATCAACGTCGTGATCGTGTCGATTACCATCCTGGTGAGCGCCCTGCTCGGCTACGCCTGTTGGCGCTTCGACGTCAAACGCAATCCCAAGCCGGCCAGTTGGTCCCACAACACCCCGCTGGAAGTGGCGTGGACCGCCATTCCGGCGATTATCCTGCTGCTGATCGCGGTGCCGTCGTTCCGGCTGCTGTACTTCATGGACCGAGTCCACGATGCCGAGCTGACGGTGAAGATCGTCGGCCATCAGTGGTACTGGAGCTACGAATATCCCGACCAGGACTTCAAGTTCGACTCCATGATCGTGATGGAGGACTCGCTGAAAGCCGGCCAGCCGCGCCTGCTCACCGCCGACAACGAGATGGTGGTGCCGGCGGGCGTGCCGATCCGGCTCCAGATGACCGCCGACGACGTCATTCATTCCTGGGGGGTTCCCGCCTTCGGGGTCAAGACCGACGCGGTGCCGGGACGCCTCAACGAAAGCTGGGTCCAGGTCAACGAGCCGGGGGTCTATTACGGCCAGTGTTCGCAATTGTGCGGCGTCAACCACGGCTTCATGCCGATCCATGTCCGCGCCGTGCCCAAGGAGGAGTTCGCCGCCTGGGCCGCCGCCGCCAAACAAAAATTCGTCCACCTGGACGGCACGCCGCCCACCACCAGCCTCGCCCTCGCACCGATCCAGGAGCCACGCCCATGAGTCACGCAACTCCCCATGGCTGGCGGCGCTGGCTATATTCCACCAACCACAAGGATATCGGGACGCTGTACCTGATCTTCTCGGTCGTGGCCGGCCTGATCGGCGGCGCCATGTCGGTGGTGATTCGCATGCAGTTGGCCCATCCCGGCGGCACCATTTTTGACGGCGACTGGCATCAGTACAACGTCTTCGTCACCGCCCACGCCCTGACCATGGTGTTCTTCACCGTGATGCCGGCCTTGATCGGCGGCTTCGGCAACTGGTTCGTGCCGCTGATGATCGGAGCGCCGGACATGGCGTTCCCCCGTCTCAACAACATCAGCTTCTGGCTGCTGCCGCCCGCCTTCACCCTGATGATCCTGTCGGCCTTCGAAGGCGCCGGCGCCGGCACCGGCTGGACATTGTATCCGCCGCTCAGCACCAGCGGCCATCCCGACGCCTCGGTGGACTTCGCCATCCTGGCGCTGCATCTGGCCGGCATCAGTTCGGTGCTGGGCGCGGTCAACTTCATCACCACCGTGCTGAACATGCGCGCTCCCGGCATGACGCTGCACCGCATGCCGCTGTTCGTGTGGTCCATGCTGGTGACCGCCTTCCTGCTGCTGCTGTCGATCCCGGTTCTGGCCGGGGCGCTGACCATGCTGCTCACCGACCGCAATTTCGGCACCACCTTCTTCGCCCCCTCGGGCGGCGGCGATCCGCTGCTGTACCAGCATCTGTTCTGGTTCTTCGGCCATCCCGAAGTCTACATCATGATCCTGCCGGCCTTCGGCATCATCAGCCAGATCATCGCCACCTTCTCGCGCAAGCCGGTATTCGGCTATCTCGGCATGGCCTACGCCATGGTGTCCATCGGCGTGATCGGCTTCGCGGTCTGGGCCCACCACATGTTCACCACCGGCCTCGACGTCAACACAAGGGCCTATTTCACCGCCGCCACCATGGTCATCGCGGTGCCGACCGGCATCAAGGTGTTCAGCTGGATCGCCACCATGTGGGGCGGCTCCATCACCTTCCGGGTGCCCATGCTGTGGGCGGTGGGATTCATCTTCCTGTTCACCATGGGCGGCGTCACCGGGGTGGTGCTGGCCAACAACCCGGTGGATGTGGCACTGCACGACACCTATTACGTCATCGCTCATTTCCACTATGTGCTGAGCCTGGGGGCGGTCTTCGCCATCTTCGCCGGCTTCTACTACTGGATCGGCAAGATGAGCGGCCGCCAGTACCCCGAGACGCTGGGCAAGATCCACTTCTGGATCACCTTCATCGGCGTCAACCTCGCCTTCTTCCCGCAGCACTTCCTGGGCGTCCAGGGCATGCCGCGCCGCATTCCCGACTACCCCGACGCCTTCGCCGGTTGGAACATGGTGTCGTCCATCGGCGCCTATATCGCCTTCGCCGGGACCCTGTTCTTCCTGGTGGTGGTGTGGCGCACCTTTGCCGCCGGCAAACCGGTCGAGGACAATCCGTGGGGACGTGGGGCCACCACCCTGGAATGGACGGTCAGCTCGCCACCGCCGGTCCACGGCTTCGAGACCCCGCCCCATATCGGCGCTCCGCCCCATATCGGCGCTCCGGCGGAGTAACCCGGCATGAAACGCGGTCCCGGAGCAACCGTCGCGGCCCTGGTGGTGATCGTCGCCGCCATGATCGGTCTGGTGATCGCCAGCGTTCCGCTCTACCGGGCGTTCTGCACCGCCACCGGCATCGGCGGACCGCCCAAGCAGGTGGCCGCCGCCTCGGAGCATGCGTCGGACCGCATGGTCACCATCCGCTTCGACGCCTCGGTGGCCAAGGGGCTGGACTGGCGCTTCGCCCCCCAGGTCCGCGAGATGCGGGTCAGGCTGGGCGAGGACACCTTGGCCGTCTTCACCGCCACCAACCTCTCGGACCACCCCATCACCGGCAACGCGGTGTTCAACGCGACACCGGACAAGATCGGCCGCTATGTGGCCAAGATCCAGTGCTTCTGTTTCAGCGAGCAGGTTCTGCAGCCGGGCCAGACCGTGGAACTGCCGGTAACCTTCGTCATCGACCCCGCCATGGCCAGCGACCCCCATACCGATGAAGTCGGCACCATCACCCTTTCCTACACATTCTTCCGGACCGAAGAGTCCGCCAATGGAAGAGGACGGTCATGAGCCAGGCACATGCCAATCCCGACACCCACCCTTCCCATCCCTACCATCTGGTGGATCCCAGCCCCTGGCCTCTGATGGGAGGACTCTCCGCCTTCGTGCTGGCCTGGGGCGCCATCGCCTATTTCCACGAGCGGACCCATAAATGGGGGCTGCTGCTGGGACTGGCGCTGGTGCTGGTCACCATGTTCGGCTGGTGGCGCGATGTGATTCGCGAAGCCCGCGCCGGCCAAGCCCACACCCCCGAGGTCCGGCATGGTCTGCGCCTGGGGATGGCGCTGTTCATCGCCTCGGAGGTGATGTTCTTCGCCGGCTTCTTCTGGGCGTTCTTCAATTCGGCGCTCAAGATGGCCCCCGAGATCACCCAGTGGCCGCCGGCCGGGATCGAGGTGCTGGACACCTGGCACATCCCCTTTGTCAACACCCTGATCCTGATGAGTTCGGGTCTGACGCTGACCCGCTCGCATCACGCCCTAGTGGCGGGCCAGCGGTCCCGGAGCGTCCGCTGGCTGGCGCTGACCATCGTACTCGGCATGGCCTTCCTGTCGTTGCAGGTTCACGAATACGGCCAGGCCTTGTTCGCCTTCACCGATGGCATCTATCCGTCGGTGTTCTACATGGCCACCGGGTTCCACGGTTTCCACGTCTTCGTCGGCGTGACCTTCCTCGCCGTCTGCCTGCTGCGGACGCTCAGCGGCGACTTCACCGCCGAGCGTCATGTGGGTTTCGAAGCCGCCGCCTGGTACTGGCACTTCGTCGATGTGGTGTGGGTGTTCCTGTTCGTCTGGGTCTATTGGTGGGGAAATGGTTGAAACCGACGTACGAATGAACCCTTCATTCGTACGGAGTTGCGGGCAAAGCCCGGCGCGCCACATGGCGCGAAAGCCAAGGCGGACGGAGGTCCGCCGCCCGGCGCTTGAGGGACGTTACGAATGAGACTTCACTCCCCGCCGCTGCGGCTGGGCCTCTTGCGGGCGTCGCCATCGAACGGGGTTTCGCTCAGCGGCACCTTCTCGCCTTCGACCTTGAGGGTGTCGGCGTATTGCTGGCGCCACTCGCGGTCGGTCTGGCCGGATTTCTTGCGGGCCTGCGCCTTCTTGACGCATTCCTGAATCAGCTTTTCGGTATCGCTCAGCTTCTTGGGCGGGGTCGGTTTCTTGGCCTTAGGCATGGGAACCTCCAATCCGCGTTAAATATCAGTAGGGGCAGTCCGCCCGACCGCATGGCTTGGCCGCGCCGGCCGGCTGCCAAGTGCCGCAGACCCGGCACTCCACCATGGTCTCGGCCTCGATGCCGGGAGCCCGATCCGCTCGCATCTTGGGGGCCGGCGCGGCGTCGCGATGCTTCAACTCGGCCAGACGGGCCAGATACTTGAAGCCGAACCAGACGATGGCGATAACGGCAACGGTCAGCAGGAATTTTCCGAACATAGCGCAGTTATCCCCCGTCTCACCCGGAGGGTCAAGGACCGCCCAGAGCCCGAGCACCGCGCAGCACCGCCTCCGCCGCTTCGGTGAAGCCACCGTCGTCACGGTGAAGCACCAGCCCCGGCAGGATCTCCAGCGGTGCCCGTGCCCCCTTGCGGGCCAGCACGATCACCCGCCCGGCGGGACGTTCCGGCTTCGGCCAGAGCGGCAAAACCTGAATCGCGCCGACGCCCCTGCCCTTCAGCGCATCCAGCAGATCGGCCAGCCGGTCGGCGCGATGAATGACCGCCAGCCTTCCCTTGGGCTTCAACAACTTCACCGCCGCCTTGATCCACCGGCCGAGGTCGACCTCGCCCTCCACATTGGCGACAGCCTTGATGGCGGCGGGTGGCGACGTGCCGCTTTCCGGGCGAAGGAACGGCGGATTGGTCATGACATGGTCGAAGCCGCCCAGCCCCGCCGGAGGAGCCGCCACCGAGCCCTCCACCACCACGAAACCGCCGGTGCGGCCGTTGGCTTCGGCATTGTGGCGCGCCAGTTCCGCCAGTTCGGGCTGAAGCTCCAACCCGGTGACCCGCAGCTCGGGCAAGCGGGCCAGCAGACACAGCGCCGCCGCCCCGACGCCGCAGCCGAGATCAAGCACGCTCTCGCCGGCCTTGGCCGCCATCGCCGCCGCCAGCATCACCGGGTCGATGGCGGCGCGATAGCCGCTGGCGGGCTGGCGCAGGCTCACCCGCCCCCCCAGCAGAAGATCCTCGGTGACGTCGAAGCAAGATGCCGTCTGCATGAATTAACCTTAATCCCACGAATTCGGGAGATGTAAGCTTGACCGACTTTCCGCCGCAACACTATGTTCGTGCTGCGGGTAGGGACAAATCCGCACGGGAGGAGTTTCGGAATCGTGGCGATCGTGGTCAATTTCGAGGACGAGCGGGGCAAAAAGGCGAAAAGCTTCGACGCGCTGGTGGCATTGGTCAAGGACGACCTCCTGAAGGTCAACCGCACCATCGTCGAGCGCATGCACAGCCCGGTCGAGCTGATTCCGCAGTTGGCGGGCCACATCATCGCCGCCGGCGGCAAGCGGTTACGCCCGGTTCTGACCCTGGCCTCGGCCAAGCTGGCCGGCCATGGCGGCGAACGCCACATCAAGCTGGCCGCCTGCGTCGAATTCATCCACACCGCCACCCTGCTACACGACGACGTGGTCGACGAATCCGACCTGCGGCGCGGCCAGGCCTCCGCCAACGCCCTGTTCGGCAACAAGCCCAGCGTCCTGGTCGGCGACTTCCTGTTCTCGCGCTCGTTCGAGCTGATGGTCGAGGACGGTTCGCTGTCGGTGCTGGCCATTCTGTCGCGGGCCTCCTCGGTGATCGCCGAGGGCGAGGTGCTGCAACTGATCACCGCCAACGACACCGAGACCAGCGAGGACTCCTACCTGGAGGTCATCCGTTCCAAGACCGCCGCCCTGTTCGCCGCCGCCTGCCGCATCGGCGCGGTGGTGGCGGATCGGCCCAAGATCGAGGAAGAGGCGCTGGAATCCTACGGCCTCAACTTAGGCATCGCCTTCCAACTGATCGACGACGTGCTGGACTACTCCGCCAAGCAGGCGGTGCTGGGCAAGACCGTGGGCGACGATTTCCGCGAGGGCAAGATCACCCTGCCGCTGATCCTGGCCTTCCGTCGCGGCGACGACGACCAGCGCACTTTCTGGCGCCGCTGCGTCGAGGACCTTCAGCAGGAAGACGGCGACCTGGAGCGCGCCATCGCCTTGATGGAAAAGCACGGCAGCCTGGCCGCCACCGTCGCCCGCGCCCGCCATTACGGCGAAATCGCCCGCGACGCGCTGGGCATCTTCCCCGATTCGCCGGTCAAGCAGGCGATGATCGACGTCATCGACTTCTGTATCGATAGGGCCTACTGAGGGTTCGCCCCGCAGCAACCATCCGTCGCCATTTCCAGCCCGCCCCATCTCCGATAGAGTGATGTCAGGCGGCGCGGGGAATGGGGCATGACGAAGACTCTCACCTTCAGCGACAGGTTCCAGGCGGCCCAACCGGCCAAAGCCGACGCCACGGCGCTGAGCAAGGCCAAGCGCCTGCTCGCCACCCTGCCCGACCACCTGCCGGAACCGGACGGGCTGCCGCTTGGCTCGCGCATGCCGTTGAAGCGCAACCGGCTGTTCGTCGGCCGAGCCAAGGAATTTCCCATCCTGGCCGCCACCCTGAAACAGGGCGGCGCCGCCGCCATCGGCCAGAGCCCGGCCATCACCGGCTGGGGCGGCATCGGCAAGAGCCAACTGGCGGCCGAACTGGTCTGGCGCTATGGCCGCTTCTTCGCCGGGGGCGTGTTCTGGCTGAGCTTCGCCGAGGCCGGCGGCGTGGCGGGCGAAATCACCGCCTGCGGTGAGCGCATGACCCTGCATCCCGAATACGACGACCTGCCGCTGGACGAGCAGGTGGCGCTGGTCTCCGCCCGCTGGCAGGACGGGCTGCCCCGCCTGCTGGTGTTCGACAATTGCGAGGACCCGGAACTGTTCGAGGCGTGGTGCCCGCCCCAGGGCCAGTGCCGGGTGATCCTGACCAGCCGCCGGGCCCACTGGCCGGCGGAAACCGGCGTCACCCCGCTGACCCTGGGCATCCTGGCGCGACACGACAGCATCACCCTGCTGCGCAACCACGATGCCGGCCGCCTGTCCGACACCGCCGCCCTGGACGAGATTGCCCAGGAGCTGGGCGACCTGCCGCTGGCCCTGCATCTGGCCGGCTCCTACCTCGCCCAATTCAAGGTCAGCCCGGCCGAGTACCTGACCGCCATCCGTGCCGCGCCCATCCTGGAGCATGCCTCCATGACCCTGGGCGGCGCCAGCCCGACCCGGCATGAACAGCATGTGGCCCGCACCTTCGCACTCAGCACCCAAAAGCTGGACCCGGAGGCTGATGCCCTGGCAGCTCTGGCCCTGATCATGGCCGCCCATTTCGCCCCCGGCGAACCCCTTCCTCATTGGCTGCTGGCGTGGACCCTGGGCAAGGATTGGGACGATGCGGCCCCACGGCTGGAGGTACAAAAAGCCCTATCCCGCCTCGCCGATCTGGGACTGGTGGAGTTGCTGGAGGAAGGCCCTCGCCTCCACCGCCTAGTCGCCGCCTTCGTCGCTCGCGACCTCGCCATCGGGAAGACCCTGGAGTTGGTGGAACGGGCGGTCTACAATGCCACCGCCACCCAGAACGAGACCGGCCTGCCCCGGCCATTGCTGGTCTGGCAGCCCCATCTCCGCCACATCGCCGAAATCGCCGCCGCCCGGGGCGGCGAGGATGCCGCAGATTTGATGGATGCCCTCGGTAGCCACCTCGGCATGATGGGCGATTACGGCGGGGCCAAAGCCGCCCATCAGCGGGCGGTGGCAATCGCCGAACCAACCCAAGCCCCCGAGACAGCCACCTATATCGGTAATTTTGGCTTGGCGCTTTACAAACTTGGGGACACGGAGGGGGCCAAAACCGCCCTCCAGCGGGCGCTGGTCATGGGCGAGACCGCCCATGGCCCCGACCATCCCACGGTCGCTATTCGTCTCAACAATCTGGGCACCGTACTACAGGACCTTGGCGATCACGATGGAGCCTTAACCGCCATCCGGCGAGCGCTCACCATCACCGAGGCGGCCCTCGGCCCCAACCATCCCACCGTCGCCACCCTTCTCAACAATCTGGCCGGCCTGTTGCATAAGCGTGGAGATCTCGCCGGTGCCGAAACCGCCTTTCAACAGGCACTGACCATCCATGAACAGGCCCATGGCCCCGACCATCCTGACGTCGCCCTCAACCTCAACAACCTGGGACTGGTGCTATACCAGCTTGGCGACCAGGACGGTGCCCAATCCCATCTGGAGCGGGCGGTGGCCATCGCCACCGACACATTGGGGCCGGACCATCCCGATACCCAGTCCTATGCAAGCAACCTCGCCGACCTCCTGGCCGAGATGGCGCCGGCCACGCCCGTCGCGGAACCGCCCGCCGATGAGGTCGGTGAGGAGGTGTTACTGACCATCGTCTATACCGACATCGTCGGCTCTACCGCCCAGACCCAGACCCTGGGGCAGAAGGCGATGAAGGCGGCCAAGGCGATGCATTTCAAGACCTTGACCCGGCTGGCGGAACAAGGCGGCGGCCGAGTGGTGAAGAGTCTGGGCGACGGCTTGCTGCTGGTGTTCCGGGAGGCCACCGCCGCCCTCGGCTTCGGCCGTGCCGCCCATGCCGATCCCGGCGATGCCCGCCTGTCCATCCGGGTCGGTGTCCATTGCGGCAAGGTCACCCTGCTGCCTGACGGCGACATCGACGGCCCCACCGCCAATTACGCGGCGCGGGTGCAATCCGCCTGCGCTGACGACGGCATCATGGTCAGCGATGCCGCCAAGCGGGACGTGGAACACGACCTGGGCCAGGGCCAGACCCGCTTCGCCTTCCAGCCGGTCCCCCCTCAAGAACTGAAAGGCTTCGCCGGCCTTCATACCCTGTGGCGGTTGGGCTGATCTCTCCAAGAAGAACAAGATTCGAGACACGAATGAACACGAATAAGATCGAATATTTTTACTTTCGGATGAGCTTCGAGCAACACCAAAGAATATAAATAATATTTTTGTTTTCTCTTATTCGATCTTATTCGTGTTCATTCGTGTCTCAATCCTTATTCCTCACTCCCAAACCAAACGCCTCAAGGGCTTCCTCGGCCTTTCACACCTTGTGGCGGCCGGGGTGATCCAGCCTGGGCCGGCAAAATCAAACGCACGGAACCACAACCTCGGCCCGGCCATCCACGCCGTGCCGTAACACCCGCGTTCGAGGGGCGGATGGGCGTGGATACGCGGGACAAGCCCGCGCATGACGACAGAATTCAACAGCCTGCGTCTACCCTTCCGACGCCAGACCATCGAGGATCGGGCATTCGGGGTGGTCGTCGCCGCAGCAGCGGTTGGTTAGGTCCAGCAGCGTCCGGCGGATGGAGTCCAGTTCGGCGATCTTGCGCTCGATGGCGGCGACGTGGCTCAGCGCGATGGATTTGACGTCGGCGCTGGCGCGCGAGCGGTCCCGCCACAGCTCCAGCAGCCCCGACACATCCTCCACCGAAAAGCCCAGCGAACGGGCGCGATGGATGAAGCGCAGGGTCTCGACCTCGTTGCGCGTATAGGCGCGATAGCCGGCGGCGGTGCGCCCCGCCGCCGGGATCAGCCCGATGGATTCGTAGTAGCGGATGGTCTTGGCCGAGATGCCCGAAAGCTTGGCCGCCTCGCCAATATTCATTTCATCCTCCAGCGCCGCAGCAGCAAGGAATTGGACACCACCGACACCGACGACATGGCCATGGCCGCCCCGGCGATGACGGGCGTGAGCAGGCCGGCGGCGGCGGCGGGTATGGCCACCACGTTATAGGCGAAGGCCCAGAACAGGTTCTGGCGGATCTTGGCGGTGGTGGCGCGCGAAATGGACAGCGCCTCGGCCAGCAGCGCCGGATCGCCCCGCACCAGGGTGATGCCGGCCGCCTGCATGGCGACATCACTGCCGGTTCCCATGGCCACCCCGATATCGGCGGCGGCCAGGGCGGGGGCGTCGTTGACGCCGTCGCCCACCATGGCGACCACCCGCCCCGTCCCCCTCAGCTTGGCGACCTCGGCCGCCTTGTCTTCCGGCAGCACTTCCGCCAACACCCGGTCGATGCCGACTGCCTCGGCCACGACACGGGCCGCCAGGGCGTTGTCACCGGTCAGCATCACCGTCTCGACCCCCAGGGCCTTGAGCGCCGCCACCGCCTTGACCGCGCTCGGCTTGACCGGGTCGGCCACCGCGACGAATCCCAGCCCCCGGCCGGCCTCCGCCACCCACATGATGGTCCGGCCCCGCGCCTCTTCCTCTCCCGCCTGAACGGAGAGGGACGACAGATCGACGCTCTCCTCGGTCATCAGCCGGCGGCTGCCGATCATCACGGTCCGCCCCGCCACCGTGGCGACCAGACCTCGGCCGGGCAGGCTGCGGAAATCGGACACCGGCGTCAGGCTCTCCGGCGTGACCGCCGCCAGCACGGCGCGGGCCAGGGGATGCTCGCTGCCCTGCTGCGCCGACGCCGCCAGCCGCAGCAAACTCTCGCGGTCACCATCGGCAGCCATGGCGGCGATCACCGTCGGATGGCCTTCGGTCAGGGTGCCGGTCTTGTCGAACACCACCACCGAGACCTTGTGGGCAAGCTCCAGCGCCTGGGCGTCCTTGATCAGGATGCCGTGGCGCGCCGCCACGCCGGTGCCGACCATGATGCCGGTGGGAGTGGCCAGCCCCAGGGCGCAGGGGCAGGCGATCACCAGCACCGAGACGGCGGCGACGAAGGCGGTTTGCAGATCCCCTCCCACCAGCCACCAGCCCAGGAACGACGCCGGGGCCAACGCCGCCACCACCGGCACGAAGACGCCTGAGATGCGGTCCACCAGCTTTTGCACCGGCGCCTTGCTGGCCTGGGCCCCCTGAACCATGCGGATGATCCGGCTGATAGTGGATTCGGCCCCGACCCGGGTGGCTGCCAGCCGCAGCATGCCGTCGCCGTTGACAGCGCCCGCCACCACCCCATCGCCCTTGTCCTTGGTCACCGGCAGGCTTTCGCCGGTGATCAGGGACTCGTCCAACTGGCTTTGGCCCTCCACCACCTCGCCATCCACCGGCACGATCTCGCCCGGCCGCACCACCACGATCTCGCCCACCGCCACCAGGGCGGCGGGAACCTCCAGAATCACGCCGTCACGCTCGACCCGGGCGATATCGGGCCGCAGCCGCATCAGCGCCCGAATGGCTCCGGCGGCCGAGTGCCGCGCCCGGGTTTCCAGCACCTTGCCTAGCAGCACCAGGGTGATGACCACGGCGGCGCCTTCGAAATAAAGATTGCCGTGATGGGCGTCGCCGGCCACCACATGCCAGGCCGACAGGCCGAAGGCGGCCGAGGTGCCCAGCGCCACCAGCACGTCCATGTTGCCGAGTCCGCCCCTGAGCGACGTCCAGGCGCCCTTGTAGAAGCGCCCGCCGATCCAGAATTGCACCGGCGCCGCCAAGGCCAGTTGCCACCACGGCGGAATCATCACATGCAGGCCGGCGAGGTCGAGGACCATCTGCCCCACCAGCGGCAGGGTCAGCAGCGCCGACACCACCAGCGCCAGCAGGTGATGACGGGTCTCGGCCGCATACTCGGCCTCGGCGCGGTCCAGGTCCTCGTCGCCGGCTCGGGCCAGATCGGCCTGGAAGCCGGCCTTGACGATGGCCGCCACCAGTTGGTCCGGCTGGACCCGGACGGAGTCGTAGCGGATGTCGGCCCGCTCGGCGGCCAGACTGACCAGGGCGCGGTCGACGCCGTCGACCTTGCCCAGGACCCGCTCCAACCGCGTCGAGCAGGCGGCGCAGGTCATCCCCTTGACGGGCAAGGACAGGCTGGCGGGCTGAGGCTGATGAGTCATGACCGGGTCCTTTCGGGGTTCTCTCAGGGTCATAGTGCTGCTTCCCGTCACTGGAAGGTCAAGGGGCAATGTCCTTGCCGCGCCATCGGAATGCCGCTATCTATGCTTGGAGGTCCATCACGGAGCCGCGAGGGGTCATGAGCCGGATTCTGATCGTCGAAGATACCAAGCTGATGCGCGACACGCTGATCGACGTGCTCGGCGCCAGCGGCCACGACATCGTGACCGCCGACAACGGCCTTCAGGCGGTGGAGATCGTCGCGGCCGGCAAGGATTTCGACATCATCGTCACCGACATCATCATGCCCGAGATGGACGGCATCCAGGCCATCCTGGAATTGCAGACCATGCTGCCGGCGGCGCGCATCATCGCCATTTCCGGCGGCAGCGCCCGCATGGAAAAGGCCCAGGGCCTCGACACCGCCCGCCGGCTGGGAGCGGTGGCGGTGCTGGAAAAGCCGTTCGAGGTGGACGCCCTCCTCAACGCCATCGACGCCGCTGCCAAGGCCTAATACGCCGTCCCGCTCCTGGCCTCGTCCAACGCCCGGCGGACATAGGCCCAATAATCCCGCGCCCCCGCGACGTCCTCCGGCGGCGCGTCGGAATTGATGCCGGTCCAGGCGGCGCCGTCCTCGAACGAACTCGGCGCGGCCAGATGAATCACCGGCCGGTCATCCTCGGGAACCGGAGCCAGTTCGGCTGGCCGATGCGCCTCGGGAAAGCCCAGTTCGACCGCGTCGTCGCCATGGCCGAAGATCCAATCGCACAGGGAGCGCGACCACGCGACGAAGTCGTCGCGGTCCGGCGCCGAGGCGAATTCCAGAATCTGCTTGGCATAGGCATAGGTGAGACAGGCATAGGCCCGCCCATCGACGCGCTGACTGCGAGACGCGAAGCGGCCCAGCACCGCCGACTTGTCGAGGTGGCGATCTCCTTCCCGCGCCACGCCCTTGGTTCCCTCGGCATCGTAGAACCGGGCCTTGAGCTTGCCGTCGGAACCGGGAACCACACCGACCAGGGCGTGGCCCACATGGGAGGAAAGCTCGGTCAGGAAGCTGTCGATGGCCTCGCGATTCGCCGGTTTCTCCAGCACCACATAGACGTAGATGGGCGGCAGGTCGGCGGCGCGATGCTCGCTGCCCTTGACCAATTCGGTCACCGCATCTTCCGGAATATCATCTTCCACCGAATACAGCCCGCCATCGGGAAAACCGATGAAAGCCCCGACGATGGCGCCGACACCGCCATCCACATAGGCGTATTCGACCAGCCGGAACGGAGCCAATTCGCGCCACAAGGCGGTAGCGGCCGGATTGGCCGGCGCCCGCGTCTCGCCCTCGGCGGCCTGCTCCGCCAGCAGAGTCAGGAAGGCGTCCACCGCCCGGGTGGTGTCGATGCGGATACGGATGACGTCGTCCATGAACTCTTGCGGCATCCGGTCCTCTCTCCTTGAAAGCCGCTGAATTGTATCAGAGAAGCCCTTGCGTGGGATGAAAAAGCGCTATGCCAAAACGGTTGTCAGCCTTCCGGGTTGACAGGATCGCCCCCACGAGTACGTTTCTCGAAATCGGTACAACAAGGGGGGTGGATGGAATATTTCCTCCAGCAATTGATCAACGGGCTGACGCTGGGTGCCATCTATGGCCTGATCGCCATCGGTTACACCATGGTTTACGGCATCATCGGCATGATCAATTTCGCCCATGGTGAAATCTATATGCTGGGCGCCTTCATCTCGTTGATCGCCTTCCTCGCCGCCACCACCATCGGCGGCACCTCGGTTCCCATCGCCCTGCTGATCACCCTGTTCGCCACCATGATCCTCACCTCGCTATGGGGCTGGACGGTGGAACGGGTCGCCTACCGGCCGTTGCGCGGCGCGCCACGTCTGGCGCCGCTGATTTCCGCCATCGGCGTGTCCATCGTGTTGCAGAATTTCAGCCAGTTGGCCCAAGGCGCGCGGGTCAAGCCGCTGCCGCCGGTGTTCCACGGCGGCATCACCCTGATGGAAGGCAACGACTTCACCGTTTCGCTGAACTGGCTGCAAATGGTCATCATGGCCCTGACCCTGGTGCTGATGGCCGGCTTCACCTGGGTGATCACCCGCACCTCGCTGGGCCGGGCCCAACGGGCCTGCGAACAGGACATGAAAATGGCCTCGCTTCTGGGCGTCGACGTGGACCGCATCGTGTCGGCGACCTTCGTCATGGGCGCGATGCTGGCCAGCGTCGCCGGCCTGATGGTGACCCTGTATTACGGCGTGATCGATTTCTACATCGGCTTCCTGGCCGGGATCAAAGCCTTCACCGCTGCCGTCCTGGGCGGCATCGGCTCGCTGCCCGGCGCCATGCTGGGCGGATTGCTGATCGGGCTGATCGAGGCGTTCTGGTCGGGCTACTTTTCCATCGAGTACAAGGACGTCGCCACCTTCGGCGTCCTGGTGATGGTGCTGCTGTTCCGCCCCACCGGCCTGCTGGGAAGACCGGACGTGGAGAAGATCTGAGATGCTGCCGGCCGCGCTTCGAGACGCCGTCCTGGCCGGACTGGTCGCCAGCGCCCTGGCATTGCCCATGCTGGGGTTCCGGCTGGTGGACAGCGCCACCGGCCTGACCCTGGCCGGCCGCTTCGATCTGGTGGCCTGGGCGGCGGGGATCGTCTTTTGCGGCCGTCTCGTCATCCGCCTGCTCCCCCCCCTGCCCGGTTTGCCGGCTTTGCCCGCCGGAACCAAAAATCTGCGCCTGGGCGCCGGCTGGATCCTGGCGGTGATCGCCCTGGTCCTACCCTTCCTGCCGTTCGCCGACCGCAACCTGGTGGACAAGGCGACCCTGGTGCTGATCTACGTCATGCTGGGCTGGGGCCTCAACATCGTGGTCGGACTGGCCGGACTGCTGGACCTGGGCTTCGTCGCCTTCTATGCCGTCGGCGCCTATTCCTACGCCCTACTGTCGCAGACCTTCGGCCTGTCGTTCTGGATTTGCCTGCCGCTGGCCGGCATGCTGTCGGCCGGCTTCGGACTGGCGCTGGGATTTCCGGTGCTGCGGCTGCGGGGCGACTACCTCGCCATCGTCACGCTGGGCTTCGGCGAGATCATCCGGGTGATCTTGCAGAACTGGCAGGACGTGACCGGCGGCCCCATGGGCATTTCCGGGATCGAGCGTCCCAGCCTGTTCGGGCTGTCATTCAAGGCGGTGGCGCCGGAAGGACACCAGACCTTCGCCGATTTTTTCGGCCTGGACTACTCCGCCGACCACCGGGTGATCTTCCTTTACTTCCTGATCCTGGCCCTGGCGCTGGCCACCAACCTGTTCACGCTGCGCATCCGCCGGCTGCCGGTGGGCCGCGCCTGGGAGGCCCTGCGCGAAGACGAGATCGCCTGCCGTAGCTTGGGGATCAACCCCACCGCGGTCAAGCTGTCGGCCTTCGCCCTGGGGGCCATGTTCGCCGGCTTCGCCGGTTCGTTCTTCGCCACCCGCCAGGGCTTCATCAGCCCGGAGAGCTTCACCTTCATCGAATCGGCGGTGATCCTGGCCATCGTGGTGCTGGGCGGCATGGGCAGCCAGATCGGCATCGTGCTGGCGGCGGTGCTGCTGGTGGGCCTGCCCGAATGGTTCCGCGAGTTGCAGCAATACCGCATGCTGGCCTTCGGTGGAGCCATGGTGCTGATCATGCTGTGGAAGCCCTCCGGTTTGCTGTCGCATCGCGAGCCCACCATCCGGCTGGGAGACCCTCGATGAGTCTCCCCCTGCTCGACGTGGAACATGTGACCATGCGGTTCGGCGGCCTGTTCGCGGTCAACGACCTGTCGTTCTCGGCGCGGTCGGGAGAGATCACCGCGGTGATCGGCCCCAACGGCGCCGGCAAAACCACGCTGTTCAACTGCATCACCGGCTTTTACAAGCCGCAGGTGGGACGGATGGCGCTGCGTCATCCCGCCCTGGATCATCTTGGCGGCGAGTTGCTATTGGAGCGGCTGGACGACCACGCCATCAACCGCAGGGCGCGGGTGGCCCGCACCTTCCAGAATATCCGGCTGTTCGCCAAGATGAGCGTGCTGGAGAATCTGATCGTCGCCCAGCATACCGCCCTGATGGCGGCCTCGGCCTTCTCGCTGGCCGGGCTGCTGGGGCTGCGGCGCTATCGCGACGCCGAGCGGGCGGCAGTGGCCAGGGCGCGACATTGGCTCGACCGGGTGGCGCTGACCGGCCATGCCGACACGGCGGCCGGCAGCCTGCCCTATGGCCATCAGCGCCGGCTGGAGATCGCCCGAGCCATGTGCACCGACCCGCTGCTGCTGTGCCTGGACGAGCCCGCCGCCGGCCTCAATCCCCGTGAATCCGCCGAGCTCAACCGGCTGCTGCGCTCCATCCGCGACCAGGACGGCATCGGCCTGCTGCTGATCGAGCACGACATGAGCGTGGTGATGGAGATTTCCGACCAGGTGGTGGTGCTGGACTACGGCCGGAAGATCGCCGAGGGCAGCCCGGCCGAGGTCAAGCGCGACCCGACGGTGATCCGCGCCTATCTCGGCGAGCCCGAGGACGCGGACCTGCCTCCCGAGCTGACCGGAGGGCCGTCATGCTGAAGGTGGAAGCCCTGCAATCGGGCTACGGCAGCATCCAGGCCCTGCACGGCATCGACATGGAGGTGGCCCGGGGCGAGATCGTCGCCCTGGTGGGAGCCAACGGCGCCGGCAAGACCACCCTGTTGATGACCATCTGCGGCAATCCCCGCGCCAGCGCCGGCCGGGTGTTGCTGGAGGGCGAGGACATCACCCGCCTGCCCACCCATCACATCATCCGCCGCGGCTTGGCCCACTGCCCGGAAGGCCGGCGGATCTTCCCACGCATGAGCGTGCTGGAGAACCTCCAGATGGGGGCCGCCGCCACCGCGCCGGCGCATTTCGGCCAGGATCTGGAGCGGGTGCTGGACCTGTTCCCCCGCCTCAAGGAACGCCTGACCCAGCGCGGCGGCACCCTGTCGGGCGGCGAGCAGCAGATGCTGGCCATCGGCCGCGCCCTGATGAGCCGGCCCAAAGTGTTGCTGCTGGACGAACCGTCGCTGGGTCTGGCGCCGCTGGTGGTGCGTCACATCTTCGAGATCATCGCCGCCATCAACCGTGATCAGGGGGTGACCATCTTCCTGGTGGAGCAGAACGCCTACCACGCCCTAAAACTGGCCCATCGCGGCTATGTCATGGTCAACGGCAAGATCGCCCTCGGCGGCACCGGCGCCGACCTGCTGGCCAATCCAGAAATCCGCGCCCACTACCTGGACGGAGGCGCCTCGTGATCACCTCTCTCGGCGTCCTGGTCGGCCTGACCCTGATCCTGTTCGGCGGCTGCGCCTTCATGACCGGCCAAGCCTTGGCCTCGACCTGGCGGCCGTGGTGGCTGGTGCTGCCCTACGGCCTGATGCTGGGAGCCGCCGACCGCTTCCTCGGCTTTGCCCTGTTCAGGGGCGAGTTGCTGTCGGTCTGGGGGTGGCTGCTGGACAGCGCCATCATCATCGCCATCGCGCTTGCCGCCTTCCGCCTGACCCGGACCAGGCGCATGGCCAACCAGTATCCCTGGCTAATCCAGCGCACCGGCCCGTTCAGTTGGTGGAAGCTTTAGCTCAGCCCTTGGCCAGCGCCTGCGCCACCACCATGCGGACCCAGGCGGCGCGGGACAGCCCCAGGGCCTCGGCGCTGGCGTCGATCAGGGGGAGCTGGGTGTCGTCGAAGCGAATGATGACCGCTTCCTTGTTCTTCTTGTCCTTCTTCTTCGCCCTCTTCTTGTCCTTCTTGCCCAGCTTTTTGGCGGCATCGTCCGCCCCGGCTTCGGCGACGAGCTTCGGCGCGGCCGGAGCCTTCACCGGCTTAGCCGGCTTTTCCGCCTTCACGGGCTTGGCGGCTTTCGGTGCGGCCGGGGCCTTGGCAGGCTTTTCGGCTTTCGCGGCCTTCGGCGCGGCCGGGGCCTTCGCCGGCTTGGCGGCTTTCGGTGCGGGCGGAGCCTTCACGGGCTTTTCCGCCTTCGCGGGCTTTTCCGCCTTCGCGGGCTTTTCCGCCTTCGCGGGCTTTTCCGCCTTCGCGGGCTTTTCCGCCTTCGCGGGCTTTTCCGCCTTCGCGGGCTTTTCCGCCTTCGCGGGCTTGGCGGCTTTCGCCGCAGGCGCCGACGGCGGCGCGACCGTCGCGGCCAAATCGTCCGGCTTCTTTTCGGTGGTCATGGGGGATACTCCTGCTCGAAAAATCTCGATCGGCCGATTGCGGCCGTCGGGAATTAGTATATCGAACCGATATCGCTTTTCAAGCACTTTCGTCACTTCGACATTGGGCATGGCGTCGCCCGGCGGCCCTGCTAAACTGGCGCCAATGATTTTCCGTCGAGGGAGGAGTGCCCGATGAGCAGGACCAGACTTCTGGCGTTGAGCGTAACCGCCGCCGTTCTTTTCGCCGGCACCCCTGCCCGCGCCGAGATCACCATCGGGGTGGCCGGCCCGCTGTCGGGCAGCGAGGCGGCGTTCGGCGAGCAGTTCCGCCGTGGCGCCGTCAAGGCGGTGGAAGACATCAACGCCAAGGGCGGCGTGCTGGGGCAGAAGCTGGTGCTGGCCATGGGCGACGACGCCTGCGATCCCAAGCAGGCGGTGGCGGTGGCCAACGAAATGGCCGCCAAGAAGGTGCCGTTCGTGGCCGGGCATTTCTGCTCCGGCTCGTCAATTCCCGCGTCCGACGTCTATGCCGAGACCGGCATCCTCCAGATTTCGCCGGCCTCGACCAATCCCAAATTCACCGAGCGCGGCCTGCCCAACGTCTTCCGTACCTGCGGCCGCGACGACCAGCAGGGGCAGGTCGCCGCCGAATACATCGTCAAGCACTTCAAGGGCAAGGTGGTCGGCATCGTCCACGACAAGTCCTCCTACGGCAAGGGACTGGCCGACCAGACCCGCGAGGCATTGGCCAAGCTGGGGGTCAAGGACACGGTCTACGAGGCCATCGCCGCCGGCGAGAAGGACTATTCCGCCCTGGTCACCAAGCTGAAGCAGGCCAAGGTCGATGTCCTTTATCTGGGCGGCTACAAGACCGAAGGCGGCCTGATCGTGCGCCAGATGCGCGACCAGGGACTGAAGACCGTCCTGTTGGGGGGCGACGCCTTGGTGACCGAGGAATACTGGGCCATCACCGGCGCCGCCGGCGAAGGCACCCTGATGACCTTCAGCCCCGATCCGCGCAAGAACCCGGCCAACGCCGAACTGGTGAAGTACTACCGCGCCCAGAACTACGAGCCCGAGGCCTATACCCTTTACACCTATGGCACCATCCAGGCCTGGGCTCAGGCGGCGGAAAAGGCCAAGTCCACCGACTGGAAGAAGGTCGCCGCCGTACTGAAGGCGGAAAAGTTCGACACGGCGCTGGGACGGATCGGCTTCGACGCCAAGGGCGACGTCGCCGCCCCCGGCTACGTCGTGTATGTTTGGAAGAATGGAACCTACGATTACGCGGAATAATTAAACCCTCGGCCCGGCCGAGGATCGTGACCATCAGGGGAGAACCGAAATGCCGTTGACCGATTGCATTGAAGCGTGCCTGACCGCCCATCGCTCCTGCACCGAATCCGTCATCCACGGCTTGCAGCACGGCGGCGAAGTGGCGGAGTGGGAGCTGGTTCAGCTTCTGCTCGACTGCGCCGACATCAACGAGACCGCCGCCGACTTCATGCTGCGTTCATCGCGCCTGCATCACCTCACCTGTCAGGTGGCGGCCGAGGTCAGCGACAAATGTGCCAGCGCCTGCGAAAGGTTGTCCAAGGAAGACGTGCGCCTCAAGGAATGCGCCGAATCCTGTCGCCGCGCCGCGACCGCCTGCCGCAAGACCATCAAGAACTAAGCCATGACCGACGGGGGCATGAGGACGTGACGACAAGGCGGAACACCGCGTGACCGAACCCGCCCGGACGTCCTGGCCCGCCGTGCTTCTGGCGGTGGGGGCCGGCGTGACCGCCGCCTTCCAGATCGGCAAAGCCCCCATCGCCCTGCCCTTCATCCGGGCCGAGATCCATATCGGCCTCTCGGCGGCCTCATGGATCCTATCCATCTTCGCCCTGCTGGGAGCGACGGCGGGCGCCAGCATGGGAAGCGTCGTCACCCGCCTGGGCGCGCGGCGCATGCTCCCCATCGGGCTGCTTTTGCTGTCGGCGGCCAGCCTGGCCGGGGGCCTCGCTCCCGACCTGCCCTGGCTGCTGACCAGCCGCGCCGTGGAGGGAGTGGGCTACATGCTGGTGGTGATTTCGGCCCCCGCCCTGATCACCTTGCTGACCCATCCCGACGACCGCCAGACGGCTTTCGGCATGTGGGGCAGCTTCATGCCGTTCGGAGTCGCGGTGGCCATGATGGCCGCCCCCGGCCTGCCCCTGCTCGGCTGGCGCGGCCTGTGGCTAAGCATGGCGGTGCTGCTGGCCGGATACGCCCTGCTGATTCATCGCCGCATGCCGCATCCGGTCCTTCCCGCTTCGATCTCGCCCGGTCATCTGCTGCACGACATCGCCCGAACCATCAAGGCGCCGGCCCCCCTGTTGCTGGCCATCCTCTTCATTCCCTATTCCGCCGGCTATGCCGCCCTGACCGGCTTCCTCCCCACCCTGCTGATCGAACGCATGGCGCTGTCACCGGGCACGGCGGGCATGCTGGCGGCGGCGGTGGCGGCGGCCAACATCCTCGGCAACCTCGCCAGCGGACCGTTGCTGCGCCGGGGCCTGCCGCGTTGGGCCGCCATGGCCGCCGCCAGCACGGTTATCGCCCTGACGTCGCTCGGCATCTTCGCGCCGTCCATGCCCGCCGGCATGGCTTATGCCCTGTGCCTGATCTTCTCGGCGGTCGGCGGCCTGCTGCCGGGCTGCATCCTGGGCGGAGCGGCAATCTTCGCTCCAGAGCGTCGGCTGGTGCCGGTCACCCTGGGCCTGCTGATGCAGGGCAGCAATGTGGGCCAGTTGGTGGGGCCGGTGGCGGTGGGCGCCGCCGTCGTCGCCTTCGGCTGGGAGGGAGCACGGCTGGTGCTGGTCCCGGCGTCGTTGTCGGGGATCGCCCTCGCCCTGGCCTTGCGCCGGATGGGCAAGGCCTCGTAAAGTTTTTTGTCCTGTTTACCGAGAGCCGAACCATATGCCTCTTCCGTCATCCCTGCTCGACCAGCTTGGCGTCATCTTCGGCGACCGCCTGTCCACCGCCCAGGCCGTGCGTGACCAGCATGGCAAGGACGAGTCGCACTTCCCCCCTTGCCCGCCGGAAGCGGTGGTATTCGCCCTGACCACGGCGGAGGTGAGCGCCGCCGTCGCGGCCTGCGCCGCCCATGGTGTGGCAATCATCGCCTTCGGCACCGGCACCTCGCTGGAAGGCCATGTGGCGGCACTGAAGGGCGGGGTCTGCATCGATGTCAGCGGCATGAACGCCGTGCTGACCGTCCGCCCGGAAGACCTCGACGTCACCGTTCAGCCCGGCGTCACCCGCAAGCAGCTCAACGAGTATCTGCGCGACAGTGGCCTGTTCTTTCCCATCGACCCCGGCGCCGACGCCTCGCTGGGCGGCATGGCGGCGACCCGGGCCTCGGGCACCAACGCCGTACGTTACGGCACCATGCGCGACAACGTGCTGTCCCTGGAGGTGGTTCTGCCCGACGGCAAGGTGATCCGCACCGCGCGGCGCGCCCGCAAATCCTCGGCCGGCTACGACCTGACCCGGTTGTTCGTCGGCTCGGAAGGCACACTGGGGATCATCACCGAGGTGACGTTGCGCCTGCATGGCATCCCCGAGGCCATCTCGGCGGCGGTCTGCCCATTCCCGTCGGTGGAAGCGGCGGTCCAGACGGTGATCCTGACCATTCAGTCCGGCATCCCGGTGGCCCGCATCGAGTTCATGGACGAGGTGATGGTCGAGGCCGTCAACCGCTACTCCAAGACCACCCACCAGGTGGCGCCGACCCTGTTCTTCGAATTCCACGGCAGCGAGGCGGGAGTGCGCGAACAGGCCGAACGGGTCCAGGCCATTGCCGCCGAATTCGGCGCCGAGCAGTTCCAATGGGCCACCGGCACCGAGGACCGCTCGCGGCTGTGGGCCGCCCGTCACAACGCCTATTACGCCGGGGTGGGGCTGCGCCCCGGCTCCCGCGCCTGGACCACCGACACCTGCGTTCCCATCTCGCGGCTGGCCGAATGCCTGCTGGAAACCAAGGAGGACCTTGCCTCGTCGTCGCTGATCTCATGCGTGGTCGGCCATGTGGGGGACGGCAATTTCCACGTCATGCTGCTGGTCGATCCCGACCGGCCCGAGGAAATCGCCGAAGCCGAAACCCTCAACCGCCGCATCGTCCGCCGGGCGCTGGCCATGGACGGTACCTGCACCGGCGAACATGGCGTCGGTCACGGCAAGATGGAGTTTCTGGAGGAGGAGTTCGGCGAGGCGCTGGAGGTGATGCGCCGGATCAAGACGGCGATCGACCCCGCCGGGATCATGAACCCGGGAAAGATCGTCAGTTAGGCTGCGAGGCCAACCACGCTCGGATAGACCAGTTGGACGATGAAGTGGGCGATGGCCGGAGCCTCGCCCGGCGTCGCCGCCCAAACCGCCGCCACGGCGGCGTCGCGCTGATCCGCGGCCCCCAGGCCGGCCCGGCGAGCATTCGCGACCACGCGGGTCACCATTTCGATCAGCGACGGGTCCATGGCTTCATCCTGGGAAACACGATCTTCAACCCCAGCATTCCCCATCCCCTCCCCCCGATCCACCCTCGAAACGATAAGAATTGTGATGCTGCCTGACGAAGCGACGTGTCAGGCGACAGCCCCCATTTCCGCGACGAAGGGAAAGAGCTGCTCAACGATGAGGTTGGCGATGGAGGGAGACAGCGACGGGATCAGAGCCAACAGAACCGCTTCGGCGGCGGCGCGCTGCTCCTGGGTTCCAAGGCCCTGACGCTGGGCGCTCCGAACGGCATTCTTGATGATCTCGATCAGCGACGGGTCCATGGGCACACCTGGAAAAGGAACGATAAGCACTTCTACCTATGCTGATTATCGCCCTGCTCCATTCCGCGATCCACCCGCAATGGGAGATGAATTGTGAGGCCCTGTAACGCTTTCGCCAGATTTCGTAAAATTTTGCCGCAACACCTCTGGTTATGACCTGCCGACCACGTCGCGGTAGGCGTGCCAACTGGCATGCCCCACCAGCGGCAAGACCAGGATCAGGCCGACGAAGGCGGTCGCCATACCGAAGAAGGTCATGATGGCGATGGTGGCGGCCCAGCCGACCATGGTGCGCCAGTTGCGGCGAACGGCATGAACGCTGAACGCCATGGCCTCGATCACCCCCACATCGCGCTCCAGCAACATGGGCATGGCGAAGACGCTGACGGCAAAGGCGATCACCGCCAGCACACCGCCGACCAGGGTTCCCGCCACCAGGAAATTAACCGATTCGGGCTTCAGCACCACATCGACCATGAAGGTGTCGAGGGCCAAGGGCATGCCGGGCGGGTAGAACAACGCGAACACCACCAGGCCGGCCAGCAGCCACGCCATCATCAGCATGGCCAGGATCAGCCCCATATTGCCGATCTGGCCGGCGCGGGCCAGGACATGGGTCACCACCGCAGACAGCGACACCGGCTCGCCGGTTTCCAGGCGCCGGCTGATCTCGTAGAGGAAAACCGCCGCCAACGGCCCGACCAGCATGAAGCCGGCCGCCACGGGAAAGAGCAGCGACCCCATCCCGATTTCGTTCAACACCAGGAACAAGACGCCGCCGATTCCGGCGTAGAAAGCGCCGAAGCCCAGGCTGAGCATGGGCTGCCGCCACATGTCGCGCCAACCGGCGTTCAGCCACTCCGATGCCTGAGCCGGAGAAATCATGCGCGAGTTGACGGGTTGACGAGAACCGACGGCCAAGGTCAACATGCGAGCCCCCTTTGATACCGGCGAACGTTCGAGACTGTTCCTTAAAGGGTATCTGGAAACGCCGCATCGACTCTACAAGGTCACACTTCACATTCTTTTTGGGTGTATTGCCGGATCTGGAAATTGTTGTCGGTCCGCGCTAAAGTCATGACGTTCCGGGGACTTGGAGAATGTCATGATGCGAAAGACAGTGTGGCTGGCAGCGGCCTTGATCTCGATGACCGCCAACGGCGCCTTCGCGGGAACCCTGATCACCGAGGCGGAAGCGGCTCTGCCGGCCGCGGCGGGAGGCGTCACCATGCGCGGGATAACGCGCGGCCCCACCATCAAACTGATGACCCCCGGAGAAACCAAATCCCCCTTCGACCTGAAGGTGAAGTTCGAAGCCCATGGCGGCGCCACCATCGAGCCGGGTTCGTTGAAGGTGGTCTATCTGAAATCACCCGTCGTCGACATCACCGACCGGGTGAAAGGCTTCGTCACCCCCGACGGCATCGACATGAGCAAGGCGGAGGTCCCGGCGGGACAGCACTCCATCCGCATCGACGTCAAGGACAGTGACGGCCGCTCGGGCAGCACCACGGTGCAGTTGTCGGTGACGAAGTAAGGCCCCCCGCTACTCCCAAAGCTTACGCATGCCGGCGATGATCGACACGGCGCCGGTGACCACCGGCACCAGGGTTCCCACCGTCCCGGAAAGGGTCTGGATACGCTTTTCCAACTGCTGACGGCTCTCGTTCTCGGGCGCCATCAGCTTGGCGAGGTCGCGGGCCAGCCGCTTGATCAACGAGTCGGTGGCCTTGTCGCGGCGGCGCGAGTTGAAAGCGGCGAAGATCATGGCCCCGGTCAGGTAGCTGAGCCATATGCTGACGCCGTATTCGATCACCTCGCGCCATTCACGGCGGTCCTGGGGCAGGATGGGCTGATCGTCCATCAGTCCGGTGATGGCCAGCATCCCCAAGACCGCCCCACCGCCGATGATCAGCCCCATCACCACCTGAACCGCCATGTGGTGGCGGCCCTTGAACGGCATCAGCATGGCGAAGGGCAGCGGCAGCAGGATCGAGAGCAGCCGGATGACCCAGGTCTTGAGGTCGAACACCATCACCACCAGCCAATGCGCCACCAGCAGCGCCAGAATCGGCAACAGCACGGCCGCGACGATGCCCCCGAGACCGGCAAGCCAACCTTCCCCGCCCTTTTTCGCATCCAACCGGTGGTGAGAAACGGCGTCCTCACCGTCTTCGGGGCCGCTTGCGACTTGGAGCGCGGTTGTGGCCCTGGCCTCCAGCGCCTCGATGCGGACCAGCGCATCGTCCTGCGCCGCTTTGAGCGCCTCCAGGGTATCCAGTCGCGCGGTCACGGCCCGCAGTTGGTCCATCACGGGGCGAACAATACTGAGATCCCGCCGGCAGTGTTTGCAGACCACGGCTTCGTCGCGGATCTCCTCGGCGCAGAAAGGACAATTCATCGGCGTCTTTCCTTGGTTTCCCGACCTAATCTACCCCAATTTCGCCATTCCACACTAATGCAGTTGTGTGAGATGGCAGAAATCAATACATCTTGAAACGAAGAAGGCATAGGAGGCGTCTTGGCCAACAAGGTAAGCGGTAAAGCGAGGACACGGAAGCCGGCGGCGGGAGACTTGCCTCCCGCTCCCACCACGGGCCTTGCCCTCGACATGCTCGACGACATCGTCGGCTATCGGCTGCGCCGCGCCCAGGTGGTGGTCTACCAGGACTATGTCCGCACCGTCGGCTCCATGGACATCCGGCCCTCGCAATTCGCCGCCCTGACCATCATCGGCGCCAATCCCGGCCTCAGCCAGACCACCTTGGCCACCACCATGGGCATCGACCGCTCTGGCGCCGTCATCCTGATCGACGCGTTGGAGGGCAAGAAGCTCGCCACCCGCGTTCCGTCGCCGGTGGATCGGCGCACCTATGCCATCGTGCTGACCGAGCTGGGTCAAACCACCTTGGCACGCCTCAAGGAGCTGGTGGTCGAGCATGACCGCCGCGTCACCGCTTGTCTCAGCGACGCCGAGCGCGAACAGCTCAACAGCCTGCTGCTGCGGCTCTATCTGAGCTGAGGGAACAAATATTGTTGTTGCACACAACAGTTTGAACAAATAACATCTCCCCATGGTGATGGCGGTCCCAACGGGTCCACCAGAGAATTGAATTGCGGAAAATCCAAACGTCGCACCAGGCGCGACGTTTTGGCCTTTCCACGGGGAGGCACGGCATGAGCAAGAAATCCTATGCCCTTTTGACCGTCGAGATGCGCGGCGCCGTCGCCGTGGTGGGACTGAACCGTCCCGAAAAACGCAACGCCATCAACGATCCCCTGATCGACGAGATCTGTGACTTCTTCTCCGCCCCGCCGGAAGCGGCGCGCGTCGTCGTGCTGCACGGCCACGGCACCCACTTCTCCGCCGGGTTGGACCTGGCCGAACATCGCGACCGCGAAGCCTTCGAGGTGATGCTTCATTCCCAGAAGTGGCACCGCACCTTCCATCATGTCCAGATGGGCGGCCTGCCGGTGGTGACCGCCATGAAGGGCGCCGTGGTCGGCGGTGGCCTGGAACTGGCGACCTCGACCCATGTGCGGGTGGCCGAGCCCTCCACCTTCTACGCCCTGCCCGAGGGCAGCCGTGGCATTTTCGTCGGCGGCGGCGGCTCGGTCCGCGTCGCCCGCATCATCGGCGCCGGCCGCATGGCGGAGATGATGCTGACCGGTCATGCCTACAACGCCCAGGAGGGGCAGGCCATGGGCCTCTCCCATCATCTGGTCGGCGAAGGCGAGGCCCTGCCCAAGGCGCTGGACCTGGCGGAGCGCATTGCCGGCAACGCGCCGCTGTCCAACTACGCCGTGATCAACGCCCTGCCCCGCATCGCCGACATGGCCCAGAACGACGGCCTGTTCGCCGAGTCCCTGATGGCCGCCATGACCCAGACCAGCACCGAGGCCCGCGACCGCATGCGGGCCTTCCTCGAAGGCAAGGCGGGCAAGGCCGGCGCCTGACGCCTCCGCAATCATCCTCCCGGATGATGCACTGGAGACCTGCGAGCCTCGGCTCCAGGTCTCCTCCTTTTTTAAGGACGGGGTTTGTTGACGCCACCCTCGGTGTCGGAATCGGTGTTGGGTCCCAGGACGATGGGGGGAAAACAGCAGGCGGCCTTGACCACGCCTTGCTGGACAAGCGCGAGGATCGAACCGTCGATGCCGCGCGACACCCCGGCCCCATCCAGCAGCGACAGATCGTGGTTGCGCAACGGAAAACACCGGGACAGCAGCTTGCACGCCCCCGCCGGGGTGACGGCATAGGCGAGAAGTCCCCACAGCAGCGCCGGCCGCATCACCGCGACGGAGGTGGGCGCGATGCCGCCTGGGGTGGAATAGCCGTCCAGCCAGCCCTTGCCGCCGACCACCGCATCCCCCACCTTCATGGCCGCCATCAGGTCCCCGGCCAGATAGACCGCCAGCGACTGGTCGAGGTTGTAGCCGAAATAGAGGATGTCGATGTCGCCGGCCGCTGCCAGGGCAGCCGACGCCTGCGCCAGGAAATCGGGGGCGAGGCAAGCGTCATCCTCGAAGATGAACATGGTCTCGTCCTCGTCGACACACTGCTCCCACAAGCGCCGATGCGACATGGCACAGCCCAGGGCGCCCTGGGTGATATATTGGGTTCGCGGCGCCAGCAGGCCATCGCACTCCATGACCTCGCGGCTCAGACTGGCGCCCTCGATGGCTTCGACGAACACGAATTCGGCTTTGCCCGCGTTGAGGCGAAGGAATTCGCGGTGTCGATCCTCGCGACGCTTCAGATTGATGACGTGGCACGGTTTCGTGGCAAATGTCATACCGCTTCGTCCCTTTGCTCCCGTCACTTTCGGGATAGTAGTCCAACGGACCGGAACGGAGAAGCCGGGACTAGCCGAACCCAGGACTAGCCGAACAAAGCGTCGAGACTCCTGGGCAGAGGCCGGCCGTGGAAGTGGCGGGCCACCAGGGCCTTTGTACCGGCGCGGCCGAGGGTTCGGGCTCCGGCGCAGGGCTGCCAGTTCCATTGCAAACCGATGCGGGCGCCGAGGTCGAAGTCCTCCGGCGCCGCCACATCCTCGTCCAGCGCCTCCAGCACGGCGGTTAGCACCGCGCCTTGCAGGCGCTCGACAATGATCGCCGCCTTGGCCGGATCGACCGAGGCCGGCAACTCGGCACTCCACGATGCGCCCGACTCGCCGACGGTGACCAGTGACGCCGCCGGCTGGTAGAACGGCCCCATCCGGGCCAGGGTGCGGCAGGCATGCAGCGCGATGACCGGCTTGGAAATGTCCATCAGCTTGAACGGTCCGATGGCGGTTCCGAACCCCTGGGTGATGGCCAGGTCGATGTCGCCGGCGTTGAAGCCCTCGTCCACCAGCCGCACCGCCTCGTTGAGATAGGGAACGAAGAAGCGGTTGACGGCGAAGCCAAAGGCGTCGCGGCAGCGGATCGCTTGCTTGCCGGTGGTCTTGGCGAAGATGGCGGCTGCCGCCATGGCCGCCTCGGAAGTGACCCTGCCGCGCACGATTTCCAGCAGCGGATTGACCGCCGCCGGGAAGAAGTAGTGCAGACCGAGGAACCGCTCGGGCCGGCTTACCGCATCCGCCAGATCGTCGACCTTGAGCGAGCTGGTGTTGGTGGCGATCAGCGCATCGGGCGACAGCAGCCCCGACAGGGTGCGAAACAGACCGGCCTTGGCCTCGGCATTCTCGATGATCGCCTCGATCACCAGACCGCACGGCGCCAGCCCGGCGATATCGGCCGAGGACGTCAGCCGGTCGAGAGTCGCCGTGGCCTCGGCGGCGGTCATGCGGCCTTTTTCGACGGCGCGGCCGAGGGAGCCCTTGATCTGCCCCATGGCACGCTCCAGCACCGCCGGGGCGCGATCATGCAAGATCACCGTGAATCCGCTGGTCGCGGCGCCTTGCGCGATGGCCGCGCCCATGGTCCCGGCCCCCACCAGCCCGATCTTGGTTTCAAGGTTCATGATGCCTCTCCCCGGCGGAAAACATGACGGTGAAACATCATGCTATATTTGTTGCGATGCGCAACAGTTTTTATGGGCAACAATGACCCTTGACGAATGAAGTTTGCCGGCTCAGGATCAGGTTCAATAAGTCGCCAAAGAGCGACGCGGAGGCTTTCGATCTGAGAAAGGGACGTCCAATGTCTGACAACATCACGATTCCGCCCGTGTCCAAGGGTATCTCCCGGCGCCAATTCACCGCCGCCGCCGCGACCGGAGCCTTGGTCTCCACCGCCGGCCTGCCCATGATCCGCTCGGCCCGCGCCGCCCCCCCCCTCAAGCTCGGCGTTCTGCTGCCGCGCTCCGGCCATCTGGCGCTGATCGGCCAGGCCTGCCAGCGTGGCGCCGAAGTCGGCCTGCCCATGTTGCGCGACATGGGCTACGCGGTCGAGCTGATGAACGCCGACACCGAATCCAATCCCGACACCGGCCGCACCCAGGCGGAAAAGCTGATCCGCGAGGGCGCCCAGATGCTGATGGGCTGCTTCGATTCCGCCACCACCCTGGCGGTGGCCGGTGTGGCCGAGCAGAAGGGCATCCCCTTCGTTGTCAATATCGGCTCCGAGCCCAAGATCACCGAGCAGGGCTTCAAATACGTCTTCCGCAACTTTCCTTCCGCCGGCACCTTGGGCAAGCAGGGGCTGATGCTCTACAAGGACATCTTCGCGACAAGCGGGGTAACCCCCAAGACGGCGGTGCTGCTGCACATCAACGACAGCTTCGGCATGGGCATGCTGGGCGGCATCAACGCCCTGATGCCCAAGCTGGATCTGCCCTTCACCATCGTCGAGACCATCGCCTACGACCCCAAGGCCCGCGACCTCTCCATCGAGGTGGCCAAGGCCAAGGCGACCAAGGCCGATTTCGTCATGACGGTGACCCGGCTCAACGACGCCATTCTGCTGGTGCGCGAGATGGTCAAGCAGCAGATGGACACCATGGGCGTCACCTCGCCCGGCAGCCCCGGCATGTACGACAAGCAGTTTCTTAAGGCATTGGGGAAATATGCCGAATTCTGCTCGGTCAATATTCCGTGGTTCGATCCCAAGCAGGAGGTCGGCAACCACCTCAGCCAGATCTTCGACAAGGCCTTTCCCGAGGAAAGCTGCGACCTCAATGTCGGCTTCACCTTCGAGGCGGTGCTGATCGCCGCCGACGCCCACAAGCGAGCCGGCAGCGGCGATCCGCAGGCGCTGACCGAGGCGCTGCGGACCACCAACATCACCAAGCGGGCCATGCTGGGCGGCGCCATCACCTTCGACGCCAAGGGACAGAACGTCAACCTGCCGTCGGCGGTGGTCCAGAACCTGGGCGGCAAGCCGACGGTGGTACTGCCGGCGGAATCGGCCGAGGCGAAGCTGGTCTTCCCCATGCCAGCCTTCAAGGGCCGGACCTAGCTCATCACCAAGACGGGCGGAGAGCCGGGATGGACGCGACATTCTTCCTGAACGTAACCAGCGGCGGTCTGCTGACCGGGCTGGTCTACGGCCTGATGGCACTGGGGCTGTCGGTCATTTTCGGCGTCATGCGGGTGGTCAACTTCGCCCATGGCGACATGATGGTGCTGGCCATGTACACCGCCTTCCTGCTGTTCACCAAGCTGGGAATCGAACCGGTCCCAGCTCTGCCGCTGGTGGCGGGAATCCTGTTCGTGTTCGGCTACCTCCTCCAGCGGTTTCTCATCAACCGCTTCCTGGGGGTCTCCGAGCACATCCAGTTCCTGCTGTTGTTGTCCATCGCCATCATCATCACCAATGTGATGATGATGGTGTTCGGCCCCGACGCCCGCAGCATCCAGTTGGATGCCAGCTTCGAAAGCTATTCCATCGGTCCGCTGGTGCTGGACAAGGTGCGGGTCATCGCGGCGGTGGCGGCCGGCGGGGTGGCGCTGCTGCTGGGAGCCTTCTTCCGCTACACCACGACGGGAACCGCCATCCGCGCCTGCGCCGACAATCCGGTGGGGGCACGGGTGGTGGGGCTCGACGTCGAGAATCTTTATGCCGTCACCTTCGGCATCGGCGCCGCCTGCGTCGGCGCCGCCGGCTGCCTGTTGGTGCTGCTGGTGGACGTCCATCCCAATCTGTCGTCCGACTACACCTTGCTGGGCTTCATCATCGTCATCCTGGGCGGCCTCGGCAGCCTGGGCGGTGCGCTGCTGGGCGGCATCCTGGTCGGCCTGTCGGAAGCGCTGTCGGGCGCGCTGATCGAGCCCAGCCTGAAGAGCATGTTCAGCTTCGGCCTGCTGATCCTGGTCCTGCTGCTGCGGCCTCACGGCATCCTGGGGAAGAAGCCATGAGCATCGCGACGCTTCTCTCCGACCGCAGGGCGGTCTTGCTGCTGGGCCTGCTGGCGGTGCTGGTGGTGGCCCCGCTGGGGGCCGGCGACTATCTGCTGTCGATCCTGATCACCATCCTGCTTCAGGCCTATCTCGGCATGGCGTGGAACGTGATGATGGGCTTCGCCGGCCAGTTCTCGCTGGGCCATGCCCTCTATGTCGGCCTCGGCGCCTATGCCGGCGGCGCCTTGTTCGTGCATTTCGGAACCCCGCCCCTGATCGGCGCCATCGCCGGCATGGTGATCTCGGCGGCGGCCGGTGCCGTCATCGGCGCGCTGGGCTTCCGCTTCAAGGTGATGGGAGTCTATTTCGCCCTGCTGACCATCGCCTTCGCCGAGTTCACCCGGATTTTGTTCGACCATTGGGGCTGGGTGAACGCCTCCAGCGGGTTGTTCCTGCCGGTCAGCAACCGCGTCACCAACGACGTGTGGATGCTGCGCGGTTCGGCGACCATGTTCTACTACGTGATCCTGGGGATGGCAGTGTTGGCCTTCGCCTTCTCGCGCTCGCTGCTGCGCCGCCGCATCGGCTATTACTGGCAGGCCATCCGCGAGGACCAGGACGCCGCCGACGCGCTGGGGATCGACGTCTTCCGCCTCAAGATGATCGCGGTGATCGTCTCGGCGTCCATGACCAGCCTGGGCGGCCTGTTCATCGCCTTCTACAACAACAACCTCTATCCCGAGAGCATCTTCTCCATGCATCGCTCCATCGAGTTGATGCTGGGAACCATCATCGGCGGCATCGGCACCCTGTTCGGCCCGATCCTGGGGGCGGCGGTGCTGACCGTGCTGGGCGAGGGCCTGACCGTCGCCGGCAACGCCATCGGCATCGACGGCATCAAGCAGATCGCCTACGGCATCTGCCTGCTGGCCATCCTGATCCTCAAACCCGGCGGGTTGTGGCCATGGCTGCGTCACCGGCTCGGACTGGACGGAGGCGGACGATGACCGTCGCGCAGCCCATCACCACCCCCATGCTGGCGGTGGAGGACATCGGCAAGAGCTTCCGGGGATTGCGGGCGGTCAACGCGGTCAGCTTCCACGTGCCGCGCGGCGACATCGTCGCCCTGATCGGTCCCAACGGCGCCGGCAAGACCACCACCTTCAACCTGATCGCCGGAGCCCTGCCGCCCAGCGAAGGGCGCATCCTGCTGGACGGCCACGACATCACCGGTCTGGGCCAGGCCCGCATCTGCCGCGCCGGCATCGGCCGCACCTTCCAGATCGTCAAGCCCTTCGCCGGCCTGACGGTGGAGGAGAACGTCATGGTCGGAGCACTCCGCCATGATGACGGCGACGTGGAGAAGGCCCGCGCCGGCGCCAACGAGATCCTGCGGCTGTTGGAACTGGGCGACAAGGCCTCCCATCCCGCCCAGTCGCTGACCCTGCCCGACCGCAAACGCCTGGAAGTGGCGCGCGCCCTGGCGACCCGGCCCAAGCTGCTGCTGCTGGACGAGGTGATGGCGGGCCTGCGGCCGGTGGAATGCGACCGCATGGTGGCGATCCTGACCGCCCTCAACCAGGAGACCGGACTGACGATCCTGTTGATCGAACACGTCATGCGCGCCGTCATGGCGTTGTCCGACCATGTGGTGGTGCTGCACCATGGCGAGAAGATCGCCGAAGGCACCCCGGCCGAGGTCACCCGCCACCCCAAGGTGCTGGAATGCTATCTGGGCGAGGAGCACGAGTGATGCTGGAAATCGCCGATCTCGACCTGTTCTATGGCGACGCCCAGGCGCTGGACGGGGTCTCGCTCTCGGTCGCCGAACACGAAGTGGTGGCCATCGTCGGCGCCAACGGCGCCGGCAAGACCTCGCTGATCCGTGCCATCGCCGGCATGGCGAGACCGGCGCGCGGCACGATCACCTTCGAGGGCAAGACGATCACCGGCATGGCCAGCTCGCGCATCTGCGACTTAGGCATCGCCCAGGTGGCCGAGGGCCGCCAGATCTTCCCGACCCTCAGCGTCGTGGAAAACCTGGAGATGGGAGCCGTCATCCCGCGCGCCAAGTCCAAGCGCAAGGACACGCTGGAGCGTTGCTTCGCCATGTTCCCCAAGCTGCGGGCCCGGGCCGATCAGGCCGCCGGCACCCTGTCGGGCGGCGAGCAGCAGATGCTGGCCATCGGCCGCTGCCTGATGGGCCAGCCCCGCCTGATGATGTTCGACGAGCCGTCGCTGGGACTGGCGCCGGCGGTGGTGAGCGAGATGTTCCGGATCATCCGCCAACTGCATGCCGAGGGAATGACCGTCATCCTGGTGGAGCAGAACGTCTCGACCTCGCTGAAGCTGGCAGATCGCGGCTATGTGCTGGAAAACGGCAACATCGTGCTGTCGGGGACCGGAACCGAGCTTCTGAACGATCCAGGGGTGAGACAGGCCTATCTGGGGCTGTGACGGGAGGCGAGCATGGGGGTTTTAGGCCAGATTCAAGGGATACCGGCAAAGACCGGAGTGGAGGACGTCATGAATAGCATTGCCTGGGGACCGATCAATTTCGCACCGGCTCAGGTTGCCGTCGAAAACCTGCCCGACGGCTCCATGATCTTGCGCTCTCCCGAAAGCCTGAAGCCGTTCTCGCGCTGCCTGGGCGACCTGCTGCACCACTGGGCGGATCGTACCCCCAACGCGGTCTTCCTGGCCCAACGCGACAGCGAGGGCGGTTGGCGCAAGGTCACCTGGGCCGAGGCGCTGAAGACGGTGGAAGCCATCGCCCAGTCGCTGCTCGATCGCGGCCTCAACCGCAACCGGCCGGTAATGATCCTGTCGGACAACAGCATCGACCATGCCTTGCTGGCCCAGGGCGCCATGTATGTGGGCATTCCGGTGGCGCCGATCTCGCCAGCCTATTCGCTGGTGTCCAAGGACCATTCCAAGCTCAAATACATCGCCGACCTGCTGAAGCCGGGCCTGGTCTATGCCGCCGACGGCGCCCGCTTCGCCGATGCCCTGGTGATCCCGGAACTGGCCCGCGTCGAGGTGGTGACCAGTGTCAATCCGCCGGCCGGCTCGGCCAGCTTCGCCTCCCTGCTGACCACCACCCCGGGACCGGAGGTGGAAGCCGCCTTCGCCTCGGTGCGGCCCAGCACAGTGGCCAAAATCCTGTTCACCTCGGGCTCCACCGCCCTGCCCAAGGGCGTGATCAACACCCAGCGCATGATGTGCTCGAACCAGCAGGCGATCCGCCAGTGCTGGCCGTTCCTGGCCGAATCCCCCCCGGTGCTGGTGGACTGGCTGCCGTGGAACCACACCTTCGGCGGCAACCACAACTTCAACATGGTGATGCGCCATGGCGGCACGCTGTATATCGACGAGGGCAAGCCCATGCCCGGTCTGGTCGACAAGACGGCGGCCAATCTGCGCGAAATCTCACCGACACTGTATTTCAACGTGCCGCGCGGCTACGACATGCTGATTCCGCAGCTTGAGGCCGACGAGGCCCTGCGGACCTCGTTCTTCCGCAATCTGAAGCTGATCTTCTACGCCGGTGCCGCCCTGCCCCAGTCGCTGTGGGAAAAGCTGGAATCGCTCTCCATCCGGACCCTGGGACACAAGGTGCGGCTGGTGTCGTCCTGGGGCTCCACCGAAACCTCGCCCATGATCACCACGGTGCATTTCGACATCGAGCGCGCCGGCAACATCGGACTGCCGGCCCCCGGCTGCGAGTTGAAGATGATCCCCAACGGCGGCAAGCTGGAGATGCGGGTGCGCGGCACCAACATCACGCCGGGCTATTACAAGCGCGACGACCTGACCAAGGCCGCCTTCGACGAGGACGGCTTCTACATCATCGGCGACGCCGGCAAGCTGGCCGATCCCGACGATCCCGCCAAGGGCGTCCTGTTCGACGGCCGCGTCGCCGAGGACTTCAAGCTGATGTCGGGAACCTGGGTGCCGGTGGGCGCCTTGCGGGTGGACATCATCGACGCCGCCGCCCCGGTGCTGCAGGATGCAGTCATCACCGGCCACGACCGCGAGGAGGTGGGGGTGCTCGGCTTCGCCAGCCAGGCCGGCTGCCTCAAACTGTGCCCCGATGCCGCCTCCGACACGCCGCTGCAAGAGCTGATCGAGCGGCCGGAAGTGCGAAGCCACCTCGCGAGCGCCCTGAAATCCCTGGCGGCCCAGGGCAAGGGCAGTTCCCACCGGGTCGCCAAGGCGCTGCTGATGGCCGAACCGCCCTCCATCGACGCCAACGAGATCACCGACAAGGGCTACATCAACCAGCGTGCCGTCCTGACCTGCCGCGCCGCCCTGGTGGAGCGGCTTTACGCTTCGGGCGACGATTCCGCGGTCATTCGCCTCGCTTAAGAAGAAGGAACACGGTCATGACCAAGGGACTTGGAACCGTCTACGACGACGTTTGGCTGGTGGACGGCGTCCGTACCGGCTTCGCCGACTTCACCAGCGTGCTGCGCGACATCTCCCCCACCGATCTGGGGATCAAGGTGGCGCGGGAAGCGCTGGCCAAGGCCGCCATTCCCGCCGCCGAGATCGACATGGTGGTGGCGGGCAACATGGCCCAGAGCAGCTTCGACGCCTATTTCCTGCCCCGCCATATCGGTCTGTATTCGGGGGTTCCGCTGGAGGTTCCGGCGCTGCTGGTTCACCGGCTGTGCGGCACCGGCTTCGAGACCATCATCCAGGCGGCCGACGCCATCACGCTTGGCAAGGCCACCAAGGTTCTGTGCGTCGGCACCGAATCCATGTCGCGTAATCCGGTGGCGTCCTATACCTCGCGCTCCGGCTTCAAGATGGGCCAGGTGGAGTTCAAGGACTTCCTGTGGGAGGCCACCAAGGACACCGCGTCGTCCACCGGCATGGGCGACACAGCCGAGAATCTGGCCAAGAAATACAACATCAGCCGCGAGGAGGTGGACGAGTTCGCCGCCCAAAGCTTCGCCCGCGCCATCGCCGGCCAAGAATTCCGCGCCGGCGAGATCGTGCCGGTGATCAGCGAGACTTTCAGCCTCGCCGGCTACAATGATCGCGGCATCCGCCTGCCCAAGGGCGTCGAGAGCTTCGCCGTGGACGAGCATGTGCGCCCCACCCCGCTGTCGGTGCTGAGCAAACTGAAGCCCGCCTTCAAGGGGGTGCAGACCGGCGGCAACAGCTCGGCCGTGGTGGACGGCGCCGCCGCCGCCATCGTGGTGGGCGGCCAGGCCGTGCGCGACCGGGGCCTGAGGCCGCTGGCCCGGGTGGTCGCCGCCGACGTGGTGGGCGTGCCGCCGGAGATCATGGGCATCGGCCCCGCTCCCGCCATCGCCGCCGTGGTCGAACGCGCCGGCCTCAAACTGTCGGACATCGACCGCTTCGAGATCAACGAGGCGTTCGGCGCCCAGTATCTGGCGGTGGAGAAGGAACTCGGCCTCGACCGCTCCAAGGTCAACGTCAACGGCGGCGCCATCGCGCTGGGCCACCCGCTGGGCGTCACCGGCGTGCGGCTGTGCATCACCGTCGCCCGTGAATTGCGCCGCGCCGGCCTGAAGCGCGGCATCGCCTCGGCCTGCATCGGCGGCGGCCAGGGCGTGGCGATCCTGATCGAGGTGTAGGCCCCGGCGACTGAGGGACTATAAAATAATGATCGACTACCGCACCCCCCTGCCCGACCTGCTGTTCGCGCTCAAGCATGGCGCCGACGCCGCCCGCCTGCCCCATTGGGACGAGGAACTGGCCTCGGACGTGCTGACCCATGCCGCCGCCATGGTGGACGGGATCATCGCGCCGCTCGACCCCGTCGGCGACATCGAGGGCACCCATCTGGTGGATGGCCGGGCGATCATGCCGGCCGCCTTCGTCGATGCCTTCCGCCAGTTCAAGGATGGCGGCTGGCCGGGTCTGGCGGTGGACGAGGACTACGGCGGCCAGGGTCTGCCCCATATCCTGGCCTCGGCCCTGTCGGAAATGCTGTCGGGAGCCTGCATCACCTATCAGATGGTTCTGTCGCTGGCCCATGGCGCCATGCGAACCCTGATCGCCAGCGGCTCGGATTCCCAGCGCAAGACCTGGGTGCCGCGTCTGGCCTCCGGCGATTATCTCGCCACCATGTGCCTGACCGAGCCCCAGGCCGGCTCCGACCTGGGGCTGGCGCGGACCATGGCGACCCCGGCCGAGGACGGGTCCTGGCGCATCTCCGGCGGCAAGATCTTCATCTCCGGCGGCGACCAGAACCTGACCGACGGCCGCATCATGCATCTGGTCCTGGCCCGCACGCCCGGCGCTCCCGCCGGCGTCAAGGGGCTGTCGCTGTTCCTGTGCCCGTCGCACCTACCCGACGGCAGCCGCAACCCGATCACGGTGGTGCGGCTGGAAGAGAAGATGGGCATGCACGCCTCTCCCACCTGTCAGGTGGCATTCGACGGCGCCTGGGCCGAGATCATCGGCGCCCCCGGCGAGGGCTTGAAGCGCATGTTCACCATGATGAACGCCGAGCGCCTGGACGTCGCCGTCCAGGGCGTCGGCCTGGCCGAGGTGGCGATGCAGCGCGCGCTGGCCTATGCCGCCGAGCGCAAGCAAGGCCGGGCCGGAGCCTCCGAAGGACCCGACGTCATCGCCAAGCACGGCGACGTGCGGCGCATGCTGATGACCCAGATGGCCCTGGCCATGGGCTGCCGCGCCATGGTCTTGCGCACCCTGGTCGATCTGGAGCTGGGCGAGACCCCGGCGCTGATGGAGCTGATGACGCCGGTCTGCAAGGCCTTCGTCACCGACGCGGCGCAAGAGGCCGCCAGCCTCGCCATCCAGGTCCATGGCGGCTACGGCTTCCTGCGCGAGTACCGGGTCGAGCAGATCGCCCGCGACGCCCGCATCACCCCCATCTACGAGGGCACCAACGGCATCCAGGCCCAGACCGTGGCCGGGCGGGTGATCCGGCTGGACAACGGCGCGGCGCTGACCGAGTTCAAGGCGGATGTCGCCGCCGCCGCCGGCCGCGCCACCCCCGCCACCGCCGCCGCCCTAACCCGTGCCCTGGCGGCGGTGGAGCAAGCCACCACCGCCACCCTTCAGCGGCGCGACGTCGGCCTGATCGCCACCTCCTATCTGCGTCTGCTGGGATTGGTGGCGTTCGCCGCCGCCTGGGCGCGGCTGGAGGCCGCCGCCGAGGCAGCCCCCAATCCCGAACGCATCCGCGCCTGCGCAACATTCGTGCGCGACTGGATGCTGCCGGAAGTGGAGCATCTGGCGGCGCGCTGCCAAAGCGGCGGCGAGCTAGGGTCGTTACCCGATAACGTCTTCATCCCCTGAGGAATCCTGTGGGAAAGCCTCAGTATAATGGGGGTAGACGGTTGTATTGTTGCGGAAAACAAGCGACATTGCGTATCGTTCCGATGTCCGGGCCGCCGCATTGCAGGGGCTGCCGGGACGGGGTTCAGAGCGGCCGGTTGGTGCGTGACCAAATCTAGGGTTGACGCCGGAAGCGGTCGTGTCATTTTCTACCGGCTACGACATTCAATTGGGGGTCTCATGAACAAGCAGGATCTGGTGAACAAGGTTGCGGAGCTGAGCGGTCTGTCCAAGGCCGCCTCCGACACTGTCGTCGATGCGACGTTCGCTGCCATCACGGCGGCTCTGAAGGCCGGCGACGACGTTCGTCTGGTCGGTTTCGGCTCCTTCTCGGTGACCCAGCGGGCCGCCAAGGAAGGTCGCAATCCGCGGACCGGCGCGACCATCAAGATCGCGGCCTCCAAGGCTCCGAAGTTCACCGCCGGCAAGGGTCTCAAGGACGCGGTCAACGTCTGATCCGTCGTCACCCTTTGGGTGAGATTGCCAAGCCCCTCGGAGAGAAATCTCCGAGGGGCTTTCGCTTTTCGACCCTCGCCCGCTGGCGGGAGAGGGTGGCGAGCAGCGCGAGCCTGGTGAGGGCTCGTCTGCCTGAACAGAATGGCCCTCACCCTCCCACCGCTGCGCGGCGGGCCCCTCCCTCTCCCGCAAGCAGGCGAGGGAGTATGTGCCTCACCCCGCCGACTTTTCCTCCGCGATGGTCCGCGCCAATTGCTCCAACCGCTCGGGATCGGGATGGCCCAGGGCCTTGCCCCGCGCTACCACGCCGGACAGGTCCCACCCCGGCGACCGCACACCCTTGTCCAGCAGCACCGTCATCTCCGCCAAGGCCTGCTCCCGCCATTGGGGGTAGACGGCATAGCGGTAGAACCAGCATTCGAGACGGAGGTCATCTTGGTTGGCCCCGGCATGGATCAGCGCTGCCTCAATGTGGGACTCGGCTTCACTTTCGCGGCCGGCGGCAATGAGAATATAGGCCAAGTTGCCGAGACAGTTGGCATGCTTGGGATCAGCCACCACAGCCTCCCGGTACAGACGCTCCGCCTCGGCCATGTCGCCGCGCACACTCTGCATGAAGAAGGCGAAGTTTCCGAGGTTGTTGACATGCTTGGGATCGGCCTCCAACGCCTTCCGGTATAGGCGCTCCGCCTCGGCCATGTCGCCGCGCACACTCCGCATGAACGAGGCAAAGTTGCCGAGGGTGTTAGCATGCTCGGGGTCGGCCGCCAAAGCCACCCAGTACAGACGCTCCGCCTCGTCCATGTCGCCGCGCACGGTCTGCATGAAATTAGCGAAGTTGCCGAGAGTCGCGGCATTCGTTGAATTGGCGGCCAGCGCCGCCCGGTACAGACGCTCCGCCCCATCGTAATCGTTGCGCACCGAATGCATGAATTGGGCGAAGGCACCGAGGGTATTTGCATGCTTCGGATCGGTCGTCAGAGCCAACCGGTACAGACGCTCCGCCTCATCATGGTCGCCACGTATAGTCTGCATAAAAATGGCAAAGTTACCGAGATTGATAACATGCTGTGCATCAACCACCAGCGCCGCATGGTACAGCCGCTCTGCCTCGCCATTATCCTTGCGTACAGTCTGCATAAATAAAGCGAAGCCACCAAGAACGTTAGCATTATTGGAACAAACCGCCAGCGCAGCTCGGTGCAGCCTCTCAGCCTCATCGTGATCCTTGCGCACAGTCATGAAATTGGCGAAGTTACTGAGATTACCGACATCCCTAGGATCAACCATCAACGCCGCCCGGTACAGCCGTTCCGCCTCGGCCATGTCGCCGCGCACACTCTGCATGAAGAAGGCGAAGTTGCCGAGGTTGTTGACATGCTTGGGATTGGCCTCTAGCGCCACCCGATACAGACGCTCTGCCTCATCCTGGTCGCCACGTATGGTCTGCATGAACGAAGCGAAATTACCGAGATTGATGGCGTGTTTGGGATCGACTGCCAAAGCCTTGCGGTACAGATGCTCCACCTCGTCAAGGTCGTCGCATGCGGTGGTATGCATGAATAGGGCAAAATTGCCGAGAAGAGCCACCGACCTCGGATGGCTTGCCACAGCCAAGCGATAAAGTCGTTCCACTTCGGATACATCGGCGTCGGTTTTGGCCGCAAGAAATGTGTAGCGAATGAAATAGTTTTCGCCTTTACACCCGAAAACCTCCCCCATTCGAAGCGCCGCCAACCGCATCAGATCGGTTAGACAGTCCAGTCGACAAATCGCCTCCAGCACACTCCCATTTCCTGGGTGGGCGGCGAGCGCATCGCGCCAGTTGAAGTTCCGCCCAACCAAACCGATGCATGTGTAGTCGCTCAATGCACACGCCAAGGCAAAGTCCTTTGCGGAAACATCTGGCCTTGCCTTCCTGCGCCGCAATATGTCGTCATCGAAATCATCGAGAGTGGCTCCGCTGATGACGGTCCGGCCATCCCGCTTGGCCCCGAGGAATCCGGTGCGCCGGAGATCGGCCCCGCTCAGGTCGAAGCCGCGCAGATCGGCCCGGTGCAGATTCATTCCCGCCAGATTGGCGTTGCGGAAATCGCTGCGGGGGTCGAGGCCGGCGGCGCGTACCAGAGTGTCGAATGGCTGGCCGCGCAGGGCCAGCACCGCCCTGCCGATGCCCAGCCCGAAATCCTCGCTGTCAGACATCGCCGCCCTCCATGATTCCGGTCAGGCGGCCGATGGCGATGAGAATATGACCTTCGGGCAATTTCGCCGCCGACAATTATCTTGGCCGGTTGAGCGACAACTATGATGGCCGGTATGATTGCCCGCTGGGGCCGGACGTAAGGAGGGGCGGAGCCCCGACTGGAG
>NZ_CAINTR010000152.1 GCF_903853455.1 uncultured Magnetospirillum sp. | reverse complement strand
TCGAAGGCATCAATAGCCTCGTTCAAGCGGCCAAGGCCAAAGCCAGGGGCTACCGATCAACCCGCAACCTCAAGGCGATTATCTACCTGATCGCTGGCCGACTCGAACTCAAGCTACCCACTTGAAACAGCGAGGAGCCATATAATGGCTGGCATTGTGGCTGATAGAGCGCCCCAAACTGGGTGTTCCGGGCATTGAACTCTACGAGGCGAGGCCCATCAGGTAAAATGAGGCTGAAATGTCCGGTTCCCTTCGCGCCCAACCCCATCAGCAGGCGAAATAATCGCTTGGCAGGCTTGCCGATGAAGCGCTTGGACAGACGTCGACGCGGCTTGAACGCAGCGCTATGCAGACGGGATAGCCAAGGAAGCGTCTCAACCATAAATGGATTGCGCAGCAACACCTGACGACGGATAATTTCGGATGTGGAGAGATTGAAAGACGCGTCCATGTCACTTCCCCAGGCGGGTGCATGGCGATACCTCTAACAGGCTTGGTCCATTGTGCCAAACCCTATATCTTCAGCGGCCGTGTGTGGCACCCAAGGGCCGCAGAGGCCCTTCGCCGCGAATGACGGGTGTCTGGGGTGAGAGCGGTCAGACGCAGCGCCGTGGCCAGTCGGCCGTCCATGACCCAACCCGGTCGGTCGCGGCAGGCGGCGGACTGAACCGATGGTCACCGCTTTGCATTGCCCACCAGTTGGGCTATCCTGCCACCGAAAGGCGACGAGGTGTGGCGATGGTGAATACTAAAGACTTCACGGCCTGCGGGGCCTTTGCCGTTTCACTGATGGTATATTCTCTACCAGTCTTAGCCTGTGAACCGTATCGCCTCTGTTATGATGGTAATATTTTACGAAATGGATGCGGCGACAGTACAGGTCGATGTATTGATTCGTCAAAAAGCCCAGCACAGGCCCCCCCACCAACTCCAACCTACACGCCACCTGTTCCGCAGAATGCCCCCGTGGTTCAACCTGCTATCCAGCAGCCACGGCCTTCCAATCGCCTGCCATCGCAGGCCCTGCCTGACACAAATCCGTTCTCAAAACCGAAGCCTGTCCGGGTTCAGGCCGCAGGTCAATGTGGAACAGAGGTGTCATCCAGCATGCGTGTCAGTGGGCACTGGAATAATGGCTCAGGCGCATGTGATCGACAGATAAATTGGGAAATAACGAACCCTCTTACAGGCAGAGTTATTTGCAGCTTTTTTGCGCAGTGGACAGACGGCCACTGGGATGGAAATATGATTGGAATCCTGCCAGGACAAGTCAATCGCACACTGTTCACTTGTGGCTCTAACGGTGAATATAAGTATACTTGCTATGTTCAAAACGACCCTACAAGCGACGGATTGTGTTTCACGCAATAACAATATATGGCTGCACGGAGGCGAGGATGAGGCAAATAATGTTTATTTTGTCGCTGCTAGTCGTGGCTGCGCTGCCTTACGATCAGCATGCATGCGCCGCGTCTTCTAAGAATTCAGAGCCAGTACAGAGCGCAGATTCTCCTAGCTTAATGTTTGAACTTGCCTTCCATGAATTGAAAGAAAATAGGCTTAAAGCTGCTAAGATGGGTTTTGAGGCTGGGCTTCGCATTGAGCCGAGGAATGCTCTTGCATTATACTATTATGGCGAAACCCTAAGAAGAATGGGCGACGAAAGTGGGGCGGCAACGCAATATAATGCGTCTCTGCTGGTGGACCCCAAAAGTATCGTTTCAAACAGCATAAGAACAGCCTTGCAGTTCAGAGACGTAAGTTTTTTGATAGGAAAATGGTGTTTGGATGCTGGAGGCCAGACGTTCTCAGAGACAATATCAACGGAGCATGGAGGGCGGTTTAAGCTTGCAAATGAAACTATTGTTGTTTTCGGTTTTTTTTCAAAAAATGGCAGCACTTTGACATTTAGAGCAGATTCGGGGCCGGCGGAAAGCGCGGATGAAGCATATTATAACTATATTTCTGATGACAGAATAATTGAAACAGGGAGCAGGCACAACGGTGAGACTTATAACTTAAATTACCTGATGTATAGATGCGAGTGAGGTGTCGGTTGCTTTATACCAAGTCCCGGTAATCAGCGCCTATGGGCCCATTCGCGGAGCCCGATGGACATGATGGTCCAGGGCTGATCGATCAGCTTGTTCCATGCGTGGCAGCAATGGTCGACGATATCGTCGTAGGATTGGAAGATCCGGTTCGACAGCCAGTTGTCGCGCATGAACTGCCAGATGTTTTCGACCGGATTGAGTTCCGGGCATTTCGCTGGCAAGGGCAACAGGGTGATGTTGTCGGGGACCGTCAGATCGGCGGAGAGATGCCATCCGGCCTGATCCACCATGAGTACGGCATGGGCGCCCGGTGCGACGGCGCGCGAGACTTCCTCCAGGTGCAGGACCATGGCGGCTGTGTTGCAAAACGGCAGGACCAGACCGGCCCCCTTTCCCAAAGCCGGGCAGATGGCGCCGAACAGATAGACCGACTTGGTTCTCTGATCCTTGGGAGCCGATGGCCGGGTGCCGCGTCGAGCCCAACGTCGGGTGATCTTGGTCTTCTGGCCGACGCGGGCCTCGTCTTGCCACCAGATTTCTACGGGCGTTCCTGCCGCTTGCTTGGCGGCGATCTCGTCCAGACGGGCGGGGAAGTTTTTTTAAACGCCTCCAGGGCGGCTTCATCCTGGGCATGGTGACGAGGCCGCGCCGACAGTTTGCGGAACGCCATCGACCGTAATTCGCGGCTCATGGTCTGCTTGCTGATCGAAAGCCGGAACTCCTCGAACACCCACTGCATCAAATCCACCAGTCGCCAACGCACCACCCCATGGATCGCTGGGTTTGGCCCCTGGTCTATGATGTCCGCCAGCGCCTGACGCTGGGCGTCATTGAGAATCGAGGCGTTGCCGGGGGCCTTGCCGTTCAACAGCCCGTCAGGGCCGTCGGCGTTGAACCATAAAACCCAGTCCCGCAGCGTCTGCAACCGGACACCGCCAAGCCGCGCCGCCTCACTCCGTGAGCGGCCGTCGTAAATTTCCGCCAAAGACAGAAGTCGCCGAGTCTGATCTGGGCACCGTGACCCCCTCGCCAATTCCCGTAGGTGCAAGGCCGTGAAGTCCCCGCGAAGCCCAATCGCAACCGCCATGGCAAACCTCCCGATGTTTGCCATGTTGAATCAGATCGGCCGCTATCTGGGAAGCCCTCCGTGAGTCAGGTTCACCGGGACTTGGTATTAGTCGATCGGATGGGCGCAGGGGGGATGGTTTTTTAAACGCCTCTGTTCCGCGCCAATCACGGATAACGAAGGAAGATCGTTTCTCGCCTTATGGTCAAGAGGGTGTGGCCGAATCTGGCACAAGGGGGCCGCAGCGGCCCTTCGCAGTGAACGACAAGTGTCTGGGGTAAAGCGGTCAGACGCCGCGCCGGGGCCAATCGGCTGGGCCTGACCCAATTGGGTCATTTGGCGAGACAGCACTTCACACGTGCCGCGCCGTCAACTCCGGGCAATCCGCAGTCATCTGCGAACAGATTACGGCAATTTTTAAGCAAGCAAAGCGGCTTGTGTCCTAGATCGAACGGACAAAGCTTTTAGTATGCTCGTTACATGAAGCTTCACAGTGCCCTCAGCCAGACCAAGATCTGTAGCTATTTCCCGGTTCGACTTTCCAGTCTTTAATTGGCTGAGAATCTCACGCTGTCTCGGAGTGAGGTGAGTATTCGGCACCTCGACTGTGGCAGTAACCAGCTGATTACCGGGATCGGCAAACTCCGCAGGAAGGTAAATGCCGCCAGCCACAACCAAGTTTAGCGCCGCCAGAAAAACTTGGCTGGATGATGCTTTAGTGATGAAACCCGACGCTCCGAGGTCGATAGCAAGATTGACGGCGGACCGGTCAGCGACGTCAGAAACGATTACGATGTGCGCTGGCGACGGAAGCAAATGACGCAATTTCCTTAGACATTCAGGCCAAGGCCCACCGGACATTGTCAGATCGAGCAGAGCCAAGTCGATGCCCGATTCACGTTCTCCCGCCTCAATGACTTCTGCGAAACTGCTCGCTTCCACAATTTGCGAAGCTTCCACGTACAGGGTGAGGATGTGACGCAGACCCTCGCGAAACAACTGGTGATCATCGGCAATAAGGATCTTCATCGAAAATGCCAAGCCTACTTTTCACGCCGTTGGCTATATGAGAGCCACGCCCAAAGTATGCTTCGATTCCGTCTGGAATGCACCCGATAATGCAGATCCACTTGAAATTCGGGCACACACTATAAACACGCAGTTCCATCATTTGGCGTGTCAACGGGTCTGGATGAGAACCTCATCGATCTTGGTGAAGCCGCTGCCGACTCCCAGTTGAGACAGATGGACGGTTACCGAGCCATAACCATCGATCTTCGCCAGCCGCACCATGGTTCCCGACTTCGGGACGTCGATGATGCTGTCCACCGACCAAACCGTCCGGCTCCGACCGTCACTCTGATAAAGATCGCCGAGGGCAACAGCTTTCATGATCCACTCCCCTTGGGAGCGTTTCATTGCACACTGACGACGGTCTGATCAAGTGACAGATTGAAACCAAGGTTATGGGATCAGCCCAACCTGGGGGCATAGCGGTCACTTGCTGCGCGGCTGCCAACGGGCTCACCGCGCGTCTTGTCTGCCGGTATCAATTGCTTGACTGCTCTTGGAGATAGAGCACAATTCCTTCAGGGGAGCAGTTTCGCCAATTCGGCCCCCCCGCGAGGCCGACCTGGCCGCCTTCGACAGCCACCCGGTCGGCCATCTGCATTTTGGAACACTCATGCGTCACTTTGGTCTATCTGCGCCTCCGCCAATTCGCCGCCGCTCCAAGTCATGGTTTGCGTGGCTGGCTGTGATGGCAGCTATTGCGGGGGTGGTAGCAGTCTGGGTCCGATAGCGGCACTGACCCGGCATAGCGGGCGTTCCCGCTGACTGGCGGTTGCCGGGGCACAGCGGTCGCCTGCCGCGCCGGGACCGACCGGCTCAGGTTGTTAAGGGTTATCGGACGCCTGCCCCTACAGCGGCGGCGGTGCACCTCGGGGCAGGCGTCCGATAAGCCTCAAGGAAGGAAACCGCGGGGAGGGAGGCGAAGGCGTCGATGCCTGCCTATGGGGATTTGGCGATTTCGGCGGGTGAGGTTGCATCCAGCCGAAGGCCCAGGTGATCGGGCCTGACGGCAATTTGCTCCCCAAGCCATCCGCGCAGAAGCCATTTCCGCCCCGTACTGGCGAAATCCAGCGGGTGATATGGTGGGTGGGAGTACACGCTGGGCAAGCCCTCTGGCGGCTGGCCCCGGAGCCAACCGCAAATCTCATGATGTAGGTGTGTCCGGGTGATGGCGGCGGTCATGAGCTGTCGATCCGGATCGTCGGCGCGGGTTGATGCCGAGGAACGCAACCGCGAGCGAACGTCTCGATGACGATCATGCGGCCACCGCAGCATGGGCAGGGATTCGGAAGCGATGGAGGCTCGTTGTCATTGGCGGGATCAGGCTCGTCGGATTGGCGTTGCGGGGCCGGGACGTTGAGCAACTGACGGGCGCGAACGATGTTCTCGGCCCGTCCGCCATTGGCGAACAGGCCATAATGGCGGATGCGGTGGAAGCCGCTGGGCAGAACATGGATGAGGAAACGGCGGATGAACTCGTCGGCGGCCAGCGTCATGACCTTGGCCCGTTCGCACTCATTGGCGCGGTAATCCTTCCATTTGAAGGTGACGCTGGAGTCGTCGCAGGCGATCAGGCGGCTGTTGCCGATGGCGACACGATGGGTATAGCGCGACAGATAGGCCAACACCGCCTCCGGACCGCCGAAGGGTCGCTTGGCGTAGACGACCCATTCAGATTTGCGGAGCGGCGCGAGGCGCTTGCTGAATGTCTCGGGGTCGCTCAGCGGAGCAAGGTGGCCGAGGAACCGCAGGTCCTGGTAGGCCGCCACCAGCTTTTCCAGAAACAATCGGCGGAACAACCGCGACAGAACGCGGACAGGCAGGAAGAAGCCGGGGCGGCAGGATATCCATCGCTGTCCATCCGGGGCGATGCCGCCCCCCGGCACGATGATGTGGACATGGGGGTGGTGGGTCAACGCCGAGCCCCAGCTGTGGAGCACGGCGGTCAATCCGATCCGGGCGCCGAGATGCTTGGGATCGGCGGCAATGGTGATGAGCGTTTCCGACGCTGCCTTGAACAGCATGCCGTAGATAGCGGCCTTGTTCTGGTAGGCGATGTCGGCGATCAACGCTGGCAAGGTGAACACGACGTGATAGTACGGGACCGGCAACAGCTCGGCCTCGCGTTCGGCCAGCCATTCTTTGGCGGCCATGGCCTGGCACTTCGGACAATGGCGGTTGCGGCACGAATTGTAAGCGATCCGCAGGTGGGCGCAATCTTCGCAAGCCTCGACATGGCCGCCGAGCGCCGCCGTCCGGCAGGTCTCGATGGCCGACATGACTTTCAGTTGGCCGAGGCTCACATGGCCGGCGTTGGCGCTGCGCCAGGCCGGGCCGTGGCGGCGGAAGATATCCGCCACCTCGATCCCAGAACGGGGCATGATACGCCGTCTCAGGCGGGCGACGGCTTTACCTCGGGAACCGGAAGGAGATCAAGCGGACTGATGATCTCACCGATCGCTTTGAGGGCCACCCGCGTATAGAGCGCCGTGGTGTCGAGCTTCTTGTGGCCGAGCAGAACCTGGATGACCCGGATATCGGTCCTGTTCTCCAGCAGATGGGTGGCAAAGCTATGGCGCAAGGTATGCGGCGACACCCGCTTCGCGATCCCGGCCCGTTCGGCGGCGACATGGCAGTAACGGTTGATCTGGCGCGTGCTCAGCCGGTTCGCGCCTTGGCCTATCCGGCTGACGAACAGCCAGTCCCGTGGACGATATTTGCGCCAGTACTCCCGCAAGAGATCAAGAAGGTAGGGCGACAGCATGACGTAACGGTCCTTGCTTCCCTTGCCCTGTTCGACCCGGATCATCATCCGGTCTTTATCGATGTCGCCGATCTTCAGGACCGATATCTCATGCACGCGCAATCCCGTCGCGTAGGCCAAACTCAGCACCGCCTTGGCCTTAAGGCCGGGGGCGGCGTCCAGAAAACGCGCTACTTCCTCCTGGCTCAGAACCACCGGCAGGCGCCGTGGCTCGCGGGCAAACACCACCTGGTCCGTCACTTCCGGTCGCTTGATTGTTGCCCGATAAAAGAAGCGCAAGGCCGTCATGGTCATGTTCCGGGTGGGAACACCAAGCCCACTCGAAGCAAGATGGAGTTGATAACGGCGGATATCCTCGGCATTGGCCTTGGCGGGGGAATGGCCGAAGAAATCGGCGAACTCCTTGACGGCTCGGATATAGTTTTTCTGGGTCGCCGTCGAAAAGTGACGGATCGTCATCTCTTCGATCATGCGTTGGCGCAAGGGGCTGATGGTCTCGTTGATCATGGTGGGCTCCTGTCTCGGTGAGAAGCTGAAACCCGTTCAGTCTCAAGACAGGACGCTGTCATCCGCTACTGTGACGATGACGCTGCCCGCAGCAAATTACCGCGATAGCGGTTTAGTTCATTGACCCAAATCGGTCGGACAATCGAAAGACTCACTGCATCTGAATTGAGCCCATGGCGGAGGTTATGTAGGTCAGTGCAGGTCCCAATCGCTGACATTTTGCCGAGCCGCCGTCGCGGCTGTGTCCCTAAATCTCGTAGAGTGTTCCCGCCAGACAGCTCGGAAGCTGGGCCAGCAGGGAATCCAGCTCGGCCAGAGCCTCTTCAATCCCCGCCCCGGACTTGGCTGCATTTTCCAGGGCCTGGCTGGCGGTGCGGATGGCCAGCAGGCCGGTGCTGGCGGCAGCTCCCTTCAGGGTATGGCCTTCCCGCTTGACCTGTTCGAGATTGCCCTCGGCCAGCGCCAGCCTGGCAGCGGCAGCCCGTTCCAATCCGTCCTCATGGAAACGGGCCAGAATCGCCACCACCGTTTCCACCTCAATATCCTCGGCCAGGGTATCCAGCACGGCGAAGTCCACGTCAGGCTCGACGGGTGGCGCGGCTGGAGCGCAAGGCGGTGCCTGGGACAAGGTGTCGGCATCGGCAAAGCGCGAAACCACCTTGCGCAGCTTGGCTCGATCAATGGGCTTGCTGATATAGCCGTCCATGCCCGCCTCTAGGCACATGGCCTCGTCGCCGCGCATGGCGTTGGCCGTCATGGCGACGATGGGAATGGTGGCCGCCCGCCCGATTATGGCACGGATAGCCTTGGTGGCTTCCAATCCGTCCATTTCCGGCATTTGGACATCCATCAGGACCAGATCGTAAGGCCGGGCCCGCACCGATTCCACAGCCTCGACACCGTCGCCGGCCACATCGACCGAATGGCCGAGCTTGCGCAGCAAGCCCATGGCCACCTGCTGGTTCACAGGATTGTCCTCGGCTACCAGAATCCTAAGCCGTCGTCCGGAGGGGATGTCGTCATCGCCACTGCCAGCGGCCTCGGCCACGCTGGGAACACTGGTATCGATCAGCCCCAACACCCGGGCCAGGGTAGCGGTTGGGTCAGGGCGACCTTACTCCCCTTGAGATTGCGTAGATCGGGCCGGGCATCGGCCGGTGCGACGATGCCGCAGGTATAAGTGGCGGATCCGGACGCCTCCTTGAACTGCACCAGCGGCGTGGCGGCGGCAATGCGGTCGCGCAAGGTGAGATAGGGCAGCGGCCCCAGATAGGCCACGTCGATCTTGCCCGCCTCGAACTTGGCGAGGATTTCGGCATAATCGCTGGAAAACTCCACCTTGAAGCTGGCATCCAGTGTCTTTTCCAGATGGGCGAGCATGGGCTTGAACTGCTTTAGCACCGTCTCGGGGGTCTCCATGGGCAATGGAGCGAAGGTCAAAGTCTCCGCCCCCACAACCATCGGCCACACCAGTCCAAGCAGCAAGGCAGCAACAGAGGATCGATAGCTCATGACATCCCCCTCGACGGCACAATTACGGCCCCGTGATTAAACCAAACCAGTGAACGTGGTTTTGGCCGGGTATAAACCATAGGTAAACAACCGTCCTCGCCACACCCCACCATTATAGCGACAAGCGTCAAATCTGAAACAAGACCTCACCATATTCGGCGCCCCCGGTAGGGTTCCAGCCGACGACCGAGGCCGAAGGCGCCGTAGAGGCACTTTGCCGTTAACGACGGGTGTCTGGGGGAGAGCCGTCAGACGCAGCGGCGGGGCCGATCGGTTCAGGTTGACCCAAAGCCGACACCCGGCAGCCCTGTCGATGGCGTCTTCCAGGGCGGAAAGGATGTTCAACGCGTTCGCGCAGGCAGATAGCTCGACCACGCGCAAATTCGGCGGCACCGGCCTGGGATTGGCGATCTCCAAAACGCTATCCCGGTTGATGGGGGGGGATGTCGGCATTGAAAGTACCCCCGGCCAGGGAAGCACATTCTGGTTCACCGTGCATGTTCAGGTCGCCAAGGACGGCGTCGTCACCAAGCGGAAGGTCAGCAAGCCAGATCAGGCTTTGCCTTACCGTTCGCTGTTGGAAGAAGAACACCGCCATCCAAATTCGAAGGTCGGGCTTGAGCGATCATGGAAAATGCTGAACGACGCCGTAGCAACGGCGGGATTCGATAGCTATGACCGTTTCATCTTCACCATCACGCCAGAAAATTGATCAGAGGCAGCCACATGGAATCGACCCTCGGCTCATATGCCCGAACCTTATCCCTTGGGATGCTGGTTCCTTCGGCGATCTGCCTTCTGGCCGGAATATTCGGGCAGCTTGGTGGTTCGAGCATAGCCCTTTGGGTCGTGATTGTCGCATCCCTGCTTGGGGTTGTTGGGGCCAGCTGATAGCCTCAAAGGGCGGGAGCCAGCTCAGTCATCCTCTCCTATTTCTAGCTGATGATCTATGCTCGGATCAGCGCTTATGCTCTGCAGCATTAGACGCGGCGGAAAACACCTGCCACCAAATGGGCTGCACCGTTCGTAGTCATTAGTATGGCCACGCCCTCTCCAGCCAGGAGGGATCTTTCTTCTCCGATTTCCCGCCGTTTTTTGCTATGGGGCCGGTGGCATCGGTTCTATTCCACCAGCCGCCGCCGAGGGCCTGGAACAGGGCGGCGGTATCGGAAAATCGGTTGGCTTGGGTCTGAACTAGATTGATGCGAGCCTGGGCCTCGGTTTGTTGTGCTGTGAGCAGCGCAGTATAGCTGATCGCCCCCAATTCCAACTGTCGGCGCGTGATCTGAAGGCTTTCTTTGGCTTTGCTGGCGGTCGTTGCGGCGGCCTGCAAAGCCCTAGCATCCTGGCGCAGGGCCGATAGCGAATCTGCAACGTTCTGGAAGGCGGTGATAACTGCCGTCCGGTAATCAGCTTCCGCCTGTTCCAGGGCGGCCTCGGCGGCCCGTTGTTTATGCAGGAGCGAGAACCCGTCAAAAATGGTCTGGGTTACACTGCCGGCCAATGTCCAGAACCCAGTTCCAGGCGTGAACAATCCCACCTTGGTTGGGCTGTACCCCACATCCTTCCCGGTGATCAACGAGGCGACACTGCCCATGTCGGCGGTGAGATTGATGAGTGGGAGGCGATTGGCGATGGCGACGCCGACTTGGGCGCTGGCGGCATGCATATTGGCCTCGGCCTGACGAATGTCGGGGCGTTGTTCAACCAGTTTGGACGGAAGGCTGATCGGCAGATCCTGCGGCAATTGCAACGACGCCAATTCGAATTTCTCGGCCGGTTCCTCATGCGGCAGACGCCCGATCAGAGCCGTCAGAGCATCACGTTGCTGCTCCAACTGTTTTTCCAGAGGAGGCAATGTCTGTTCCATTTGAGCCAGGGCGGCTTCTTGCGCCACCACGTCGGCTTCGGCAATTTGACCCAAGGCGAACTGGCGCTGCAGAATGTCGAGCAGTTCGCGCTCGCCCCTAATGATCTCCTCGGTCGCGGCAATCTGCCCTCGCAGTGAGGCTTCGGTGATGGCGGCAACCACCACATTGGAGGTCAAGGTCAGATAGGTGGCTTCCAACTGGAACCGCTGGGCCTCGGCTTGAGCCTCCAGACCTTCGACCTGCCGCCAGTTGGCACCCCAGACGTCCGGGGTATAGGCCACACTGACCTGGGCGGTGTGGAGGTTGGTAACCGGCGAGGTCTGGGTGGTCGATCCCGAGACGCTCCCACCGGCATTCTTTGTGCGATTGGAGCTGAAACTGCCTTGTATCGTCGGGGCAAACATGCCGATTTGAGCCGCAAGGTTCTCGTCCGCCGCCCGAAGCGCTGCCTGGGCCGATTGCATGCTGGGATTGGTCGCTAGTGCACGCTTGATCAGGGCGTTGAGCGGTTCGGAATGAAACAGGCTCCACCACTCCGCCGGAATGTCTCGGCCTGTCAGGAAGCGTTGCGCCTCTCCCCCGGGAACATCGGTCGCGACCGTCTCGGTCGGCTGGGCCTTGGCGGAATAGGTTTCGGCCGTGGGAGCCATCGGCCTTTCGAAGTCCGGCCCCACGCAGCCGCACAGCAATACGGTCGCTAGGGCGGTCGTGGCGGCAAAAACCTTTGACATATGCATGGATCGCATCCCTCATTCCCCCGGCTGAGCTGCTGGCTCCGACTGCCGAGCGGGAGCACGCTCTTCAACACGACGCTCGATGGCGAAGTAGAACGTCGGCAAGACGAATAGAGTTAGAATCGTGGCAACGACCAGACCGCCAACCACCACCGTGGCCAAGTTGCGCTGAACGTCGCTGCCGATTCCGGTGGCCATTGCGGCAGGTAACATTCCCAAACTCGCCACCGTGGCCGTCATCAAGACAGGACGGAGCCGTTCGGTAGCACCAGCCACCACTGCATCACGCAACGTACCGCCTTCCTCCTCCCGGACACGGTTGAGATTGGCAACCATGATGATGCCATTCTGGACGGCCACACCAGACAGGGCAATGAAGCCCACGGCACTGGCGACGTTCAGAGTGTTCCCGCTGAGGTGAAGTGCGATCAGCCCGCCCAGAGCAGCCAGCGGCACTGTGCCCAGTGTCAGCAACGCCTGACGGACATTTCCCAGGCCGGTGTAGAGGAAGACCGCCATCAGGGCCAAAACCAAGCCGAGGATGAAGACCATGCGCGACTGGGCACGACGCTGGTTTTCAAACTGACCGGCGTATTCAAGGCGATATTTGGTCTGATCGAACTTGACCGACTGATCGATCTTGCCCTGGATCTCCGCCAGATAAGACGCCAGATCACGCCCTCTCAAATCGATACGCACCGTCAGATTACGATGGTTCATTTCGTGGGTGATGGTGCTTTCGCCGCTTTGCATCTTGATGCTGGCCACTTGGGACAGCAGAATTTGCGCCCCTCCCGAGGTGGTCATGAACAGTTTCCCGAGAGCATCCGGACTGTTTCGCGCCTCTTGGGGAAACTTGACCGTTACATCGTACTGATGGTCCCCAACATAGACCATCGCAACCGGCATTCCACCCACCGCAGTCTGAATCAGTCCGGTGACATCGGACACGTTCAGGCCGTAGCGGGACACCGCATCGCGGTCGATCCGGACCACCACTTGCGGAATCGGCGGTTCCTGGAAGATCGCGGCGGCGGCCGTCCCTTGAACGCCGTTCAGCACATCGACGATCTGACCGCCAATCTTGCGCAATTCGGTGAAGTCATCGCCGAAAATGCGGATGGCAAGGGGGGAATGGGCACCACCGACCACGTCATTGACCATATCGATGATGGGCTGGCTGATGCCTGTGCTGAAGCCCGGAAGCTGTTCCAGACGAGCGTTCAGGCGAGCCACGAATTGCTCCTTGGTCTCGCCGTCAGGCCAAGTGTCGTAAGGCGTCAGGCCGACCGGCACCTCCATATGCGAGGGCGTCCAGGGATCGACACCTTCGTCGGTGCGGCCCAACTGGGTGACGATATAGGATACTTCAGGAAACTCCCGCACGGCACGGCGCAGCTCGCCCGCCATGTCACTGGCCTTGTCCAGTGAAAGGCCGGTGGGCAGCTGCACTTGCATCCACAGGGCGCCTTCGTCCAGGTCGGGAAGGAACTCCCGCCCGATGGTCAAGCCCAGCCCGAATACCCCAACCAGCGCCAGGCCGGCCGTGCCATAGACGATCTTCGGCCGGTCGAGCAGCCGGGTCAGAATGGCGCGATAGCGGTCCTCGACCCATTCCAGGACATGATTGTGGAAAATGGCACGGGGCCGACGCAATGCCAGATAGGCTAGGCCGGGGATCAGGGCCAAGGTGCACAGCAGTGCCCCGAACAGGGCATAGCCGACGGTGATCGCCATGGGGGAAATCAGCTTGGCCTCGGCGCGCTCGAAGGCGAAAAGCGGAAAATAGGCGGTAATGATGATGAGGGTGGCGAACAGGATGGGCCTGGCAACCTGATGAGCGGTCTCACGGACATCGTTGAGGGTCAGTTCCTCGGTCGGCTTGCTCTCGCGGCGCCGAAGGATCGCCTCCATGACCACAATGGCGCCGTCGACGATGATGCCGAAATCGATGGCCCCCAGCGAGAACAGGTTCGCCGGCATCTTGGTGAACTGCATCAAAATGAATACCGCCACCAAGGCCATGGGGATCGTCACCGAGACGACCAGGGCGCTGCGCGGGCTGCCGAGAAACAGGATCAGGACGATGAAGACCAGACCGATGCCCTCGATCACGGTGTGCGAGACCTTGGTCACCGTAGCCTGGACCAGATCGTCGCGATCGATATAGGGGACGATGCGCACGTCCTTGACGGTCAGTTGCTTGTTCAACTCATCGACCTTGGCGTGAAGCCCCTCGAGAACCTTGGATGGGTTCTGATATTTGAGCAGTTGCACGATGCCTTCGATGGAATCCGGATTCCCATCCTTGCCGAGGATGCCCTCCCGTTCCTTGTGGCCATATCGGATCGTGGCGAGATCGTGCACCAGAACCGGCACGCCGCCCTTCTGGGTGACGACGATGTTGCCGAGGTCGTCGAGTGTGGTGGCCAGCCCCACGCCCCGGATGACGAAGCTTTGTTCGCCGTGGGTGAGCCGACTGCCACCGGCATTGGCGTTGTTGTTATTGATTGCTGTCGTGATGTCGTTGAGCCCGAGCCCATAGCGCTGAAGGGCGGAGGGATCGATCTCGATCTCGTATTGCTTGGTAAAGCCGCCGAAATTATCGACACCGGTAACGCCGGAAACCTGCTGCAACGCCGGGATGACAATCCATCGCTGGATTTCCGAAAGCTCCATCAGATTCTTGCTGTCGGATTCTAGGGTATAGCGATAAATCTCGCCGGTCGGTCCCATCACCGGATCGAGTCCCGGTTGTGCCCCAGGCGGCATGGCAACACCGGAGATGCGTTCCTGAATACGCTGACGAGCCCAATAATCCTCGGTACCGTCACGGAAGACCATGGTGATCAGTGACAATCCGAAGGTGCTGCTGGAGCGGATGCTCGCAAGGCCGGGCACACCGTTCAAGGCTCGCTCAAGGGGGATGGTGATCTGCTGTTCGATTTCTTCCGCAGCCAGGCCCGGCACCTGGGTTGTCACCTGTGCCGCGACGTCACCCAAGTCTGGATAAGCCTCGACGGCCAATTGCTTCCACGATAGATAGCCGTAGACGCACAGAAGAGCCGCGACAATGAAAATGGTTCCCCGCTTGCGTAGGCAGAATGCGATGAAAAGATCAATCATTGAGCAGCACTCCGCCCTTCTGAATGACCCTTTCTCCAGCCGACAGGCCACGGCGTATCCTTGCGAAGCCGCTCGTTTCCTGGCCCGGTTCGACGGTTCGGCGTTCAAACGTATGCTGCGCCACCTCGACAAACACCGTGGTATGATCGTTATTCATCATTAAGGCGGAAGTGGGCACCAGAATTTCCGACCTCGGAGGCGCCATGAAGGTGGCGTTGGCGAACATGTTGGGCTTGAACCGGCCATCTCCGTTCGGAAACATGATGCGGACCTTGGTGCGCCGGGTATCAGGTTCCAGAACGGCACTGATCGAGGTCACCGTGCCCTGAAAATGCTGATCGGGGTAGGCGGGGAAGGTGACATCCACATCCATTCCCTGCTTGACGAAGGAGACGTTGTTTTCTGGGGCGTTGGCGGTCACCCAGACCTTGTCGAGATTGGCGATGGTCATCAGGGTGGCGTTGGGATCATTGGCGAATGATCCCGGAGCGGTACTGAGCTGGGTGATGCTGCCTGACACCGGCGCACGGAGGGTAAGCACCCGACGCCCCTTCACTTCCGAGGTGGCGCCGATTTCCTTGAGCCGTGCATGGGCTCGGTTGGATTCCGCCATCGCCTGGGCATAGTCACTCTCCGCCTGCTCCAAATCCTTGATGGCTCCGCCGCGTGCGCTGGTCAACGCCCGCGCCCGGTCCAGCACCTGCTTGGTGAGGCGCTGAGTCTCGGCCGCTTTGTCATGATCAGCATAGGCTTGGGCGAGGTCGCCGGAATCAATTACCGCCAAGGGCTGGCCTTCAACCACTTGATCACCTAACTGCACCATAAGCTCCACCACTTTGCCGGTCACCGGCGGCAGGATGTTGATGGTCCGGGCCGGGTCGGCCTCAACCGCAGCAGGCAGGATCAGGATTGGGCTGGCGGATTTCTCTTCGACATCCCCCACAACGATACGGCTCAAATAAGGAGAGCCATCCGGAATAACAATCCGGCTGCCTTCGTGGATTAGTGCGGAAACTTTATTTGTTTCAGTTGCCGACTTGCTGCCACGCGAGGTGACCAAAACTGCGAATGACACCATTACGGCAAATACGCACACACCAACAACCAGAAAACGGCTGCGATTTTCTGCCATTATGCTCTGAACAAACCGGTTTAACATGTGCGCACTCTCGCGACTAAGAATAGGTCGCACATGGATAGCTGCGAATGAGCCTACTTTGCAAGTGGCTTTTGGACATACCCTCACCGCTCCCGTCCCCTGCTTCGCTGCGGCTCCTCCTGGCTGGGTCACGTCTCACCGAGTTTTCAGCGCGATTAGTCGGCTGCCGGGATCGGCCTGACCCTATGTCGGTGCATATTCCAACGCCTCGGCCGCACCATCTGGCTGAAATCCAAGCCCGGTACCGGCACGACGTTCTTCTTCACGCTTCGGGATGGTTCCGCTGCGGCCTGATTATCGCCCTCTGCGTATGGCTGGTCATGGCACACAGGGGCCATAGCGGACGCTCCAGCCGAGTGGCGGTTGCCGGGGGTATAGCGGTCGGCAGCCGCAGCGACGGGGCCAATCGGCTCTTCGTGGCACAAGGGGGCCGCAGCGGCCCTTCGCCGAGAACGGCGATTTATCGTTGGACTGATGGCGAGATCATGCTCGGGGCCACCAACGACTCCTGGCGCTTGTGGTCTCGGCGGCGGGGCAACTCGGGGGATTGCGGCAGACCATCAGCCGCTCACCGGGATTGTCGGGAGAGGTAATGGCGGCCGTGTCGCGCTGGTCGAATCGGTCGAGCTGGAAGGCGCCGCCATCGAGCAACTCCAGGATCTTCGAGGCGGTGGTGGGCAAAGAAGGTGAAAGCGGCGTTGCCGATCTGCGTGCAAATGCCGTTCTTGCCTTGATGGCGAGAGCCGATATCGTCGGCCGATATCCAGGTGCCATGGATCAACCCAGCGCGGAGCACCTCTTGGGCCTCTGCGATAAAGGCGTCATTGTCCCCGGTCAGTATCCTGATCGCCATCGTTAAATGAACCGTATTGCGTTTAAATCCCGAAATAGCTCTGACCCCGCGAAATCGAGATCGCCCCCACGTTGGGGATCATGTGGGAGCGCTGGTTCTCGGCCCAGCCAAGAAACTGGGACAGGCTGTCGACCTGATCATCGTGTTTGCCATGGGGAAACGCCAACATCTCGACCTTGAACTCGGCAAGCCACGGTGCTGAATGGGGGATGCAAACGCGGCCACCCTCGATCGTGGCGGATTGGGCAGTCATGCGGTCGGCCTTACAGCCCTCGGGTTTGACGGCGATGATGTTCAGCTGGGTTTCTGCCCGCAATTGCTGGATCATGGGGGTTCCGGTGCCGGCATCCTCGACCAGCACAGTGGTGGAGCCATGCTGCTGGGCGTAGGAGATGATCTTCTTTTTTAAGGCCGGAAACTCCAGCCGATCACGATAAAGGTCGATGAGATAATAGTGGCCCCCCTTGATCAGCCAGGTGGTGCCGACCGAATAGTCGGAGCGATCTCCGGTGGTGTGGGCGATATCCCAGCTCTGGCTCACGCGGTCGCCATGGGCTGTGGCCAGACTCTGCTCGTAGGTCTTGAACCACACCCAATTGATCAAATTCCCCGCCTCGGGAACCGGGCTTTGCTGGTATTGGGAATTAAAGTAATAGGGACCCAGGTCACGACGGAGTTGGTCGAGAACCGAGCGAGGTTCCCGGATCGGCTGCAGTACGTCGCCAGGGGAGCGGGTGAAGAAGCGCCCGTCACCGAGACTGTAGCGTTCATCCGAGTCGGCAATGGCAGGAAGGCGGAGAAGCTCCCAGCCTTCCTGCTCCAAGAGTGTGGCGGCAAGGTCGTCCACATGGACCCGCTGCATAATGATGATGATGATGCCGTCACGCTTGTCGTCCAAACGGCTCATTAGGGTGCCGTTGAACCAGCGGACAACGTCTTCACGCTTCACCGGAGAGTGGGCGTCCTGGGCTTTGATCGGGTCATCGATGATAATTATTCCGCCGCCCCGCCCGGTCAGGGTGCCGCCGACCGAGGTGGCGAGACGATATCCTCCCATGGTGGTTTCAAAATCATCCTCGGCCAATTTCTTGGGGTTGAGACGGGTCTTGCAGAAGAGTGCCTTGTACCAGGGCTGCTCCATCACCGTGCGGGTGTCGCGGCCCAGCTTTCCCGCCAGGTCGGCGGAATAGCTGGCGCAGATAATTCGACAGCTGGGATCGTGGCCCAGGACCCAGGCCGGAAACGCCACCGAGGCCGCAATGGATTTCAGGCTGCGCGGCGGCAAGTTGATAATCAGACGCCGGATTTCACCCTCATAGGCCAGGGTCAGGTTGCGGGCGATCAGCTCGAGGTGCGGGCTATTCACGTAGATTTGGCTGCCATCTACGGTTTGCAAGCATTTGACAATGAAGCTCGTGAGATCACGGCGTAAAAGTGCCTGCATTTTTCTGGCCGGTGTCACGACGATGCCTCCTGCTCCTGGCGGGAGAGGAACTGATCCATGATCATCTGATCATTGGCCGACAGGTCCTCCGTCACGTCATTGGCTTCGGTGGCATGGCGACGCTCGACCGTGGCCTGGATCGTCTGAAACGCTCGGGCATCCCCTTTCATGGCCTTGGCCACGATTGCCTTGGCCAGCACCCGCTGCTTGGTCAAGGTGAGAGGATGGCCGCCCTCGGTCACGATCACCTTCTGCTGCAGTTCCTCCATCAGGTCGGTGGTCAAATTCTGAGCTCCCTTGGGGCGACCTTTGGGATTGCCGGATTGGCCCTTGCCCCACTGGCTGCCGCGCGGCGGCTTGCCGTAACCAACTTTAAAATCACGCGCCATGACCGATTTCCTTCCGCACAATGGTGACGGTGTCATTGAAACTCATGCCCGTCTCGGCCAGGACTGCCTCCTTCCCGGTCATCTTCTCCCAACGGCGGATGGCGACGTCGCAATAGCGCGGTTCCAATTCCATCAGGCGAGCAATGCGACCGGTGCGCTCGGCCGCCAGCAGGGTGGTGCCGGAGCCACCGAAGGGATCGAGGACGAGGCCGCCGCGATGGGAGCAATCGAGCAGGGCGTCAGCGACCATGGCCACCGGCTTGACGGTGGGATGCAGGCTCAACTCTTCCATGCGGTCGGTGTGGAAGCTGTTGGCGCCGGCATAGTCCCAAACATTGGTGCGGTAGCGGCCATTCTTTCCAAGTTCTACGGTGTTGATGAGCAGGCCGGGACCGTTCTGGAACACCAAAACCAGTTCGTGCTTGGAGCGGTACAGTGAGCCCATGCCCGCATTGGTTTTGTTCCAGACGCAGAGATTTTTGAGGGACCACGATACCGAAGTGCCAGCATCCAGGATCTCGCGCAGATGGCGCCAATCCATGCAGGCGAAAACGACGGCGCCCTTGGCGGTGACGGTGGCCAGACCGTTGAAGGCAGTGGTCAGGAAGGCGGTAAATTCCGCCACCGACATCTCGCCGCTGGCCATGGCAAATTCCTGGTGTTTGACGGCTCCCAGACCACAGACATGGCGGTCGATCTTGACGTTGTAGGGTGGGTCGGTGAACACCACCTGGGCGAGATCAGAACCCATCAACGCACCATAGGCCTCCGCGTCGAGGGCGTTACCACACAGCAGGCGGTGCTTCCCCAACAGCCACAGATCCCACGACTGGGTGACCTGGGGGGCGTCCTCATCGATCTCGGCATCATCATCGGCCGGATCGGCGGATGCCAATCCCTGGATCAAAAAATCCACCTCGGGCAGTTCGAAACCGGTCAGCGTGATATCGATCTCATGGTCGAATTCCAGCAGACTCTGCAGCTCGATGGCGAGAATTTCTTTGTCCCAACCGGCCAACTCGGCCAAGCGGTTATCGGCAATCACGTAGGCGCGGATTTCAGCTGCGCTTAGATGCTCGAAGGCCATGGTCGGCACCGTTGCCATGCCCAATAGCTTGGCGGCCTCGACCCGGCCATGACCGGCAATAATGCGCCCCGACTGATCGCACAGCACCGGGTTCATAAACCCGAAGCGCTTGATGCTGGCCGCTATCTTTTTGATCTGGGCTGGGGAGTGGGTGCGGGCATTGCGTTCATAAGGGCGCAGGTGGGTGATCGAGCGGTCGACGACCTGCACCGTCTTCGACAGGGTTGATGGCAATTTCACAATCTCGTTCACAGCAACCTCATTTCACGCTTCATTTCGATAAATTACGGAGCCCTAACCTGGCCGACCGCGACGCTTCGCCAACGTCTGGGACAGTTCCCATTCGAGACGGTTCGCAAACTCGGCGATCTCGACCACCATGGATTTGCGCTCTTCCCATTTGCGGGCATTGAATGCCTCGGCCAAGGCGGTGGTGCCCTGAATAAACTTTGGAGCGAAGATCATCGGCGAGGCATTCGTCGAGGCTTTGAGGAGGTCCGACAAATCGACCCGGCCCACCAGCATATAGAGGCGAAAATCCGCCATCGCCACGCCATTAACCAGAATGACTGCACATCCTGGGCGGTCCGTGGCGGCGACGCACTGACCAAAAACCGGCTTCATTTGCAGGATTTGGCCATACTGGATTTTCAAGTCGCTGCGGATATGGCGGAGTAAGAAAACAATATCGCGCTGAGTGAACCCAGCATCGAGCAGGTCGATGCCAATCCCCAGGCAAAAGGCATCGAATCCGGTGTAGGCGGCTTCGATGCCCTTCCCACCGGGGAGAGCATCAAGGAAGGCATAGCCGGGGAACTGCGCGACATCCTCTTTGCGATCCAAGTCGAGCAGGCGCTTGATACAGGCGGCAAATACCGACGACAGCGGCGTCGATCCGCGCCCCAAAGCCCGCCATAGGGCTTCCTCGACTTGATTGCGCTTGAAGATTGCAGTCATGTCCGCCTCACTGGCTCAAATGCAGAACATCGAGACGCTAACATGATTGCCATCGCAAAGAAACAATAATAAACGCTTTTTAGCCAGCCCCACCTCAGGGAAATGCCCCTGGCCCGGATTGACTTTGCGATAGGTCAGCCGCAACCCAGAATCTGGCGCTGATGCGCCCAGTCGAGGGGAAGCTCGACCCGCTTGACCAGGGCCTCGACGGTGAGGTCGGGCGGGATGGCGCCGATGATGACGGCCTCAATGATGGTGGGCGCCAGGAAGGCCATCGGTCTGGCGGCGTTTTCGGTGTTCTTCATGCAGAGCCCGTCGTTCCTGGCGCACCAGAAGTCGCTGGAAGAGCTTCGGGGCCGCTCGAACGCCAACACGCTGTTCGGGATGACGAAGATCCCCAGCGACAACCACATTCGGCAGATGCTGGACGGGGCTCCGACGGATCACTTCGACGGGGTATTCGCCGAGATCGTCCGGAATGTGGATGCGAGCGGCGGGTTGAAATCG
>NZ_CAINTR010000151.1 GCF_903853455.1 uncultured Magnetospirillum sp. | reverse complement strand
CCGCCGCCTCGCCAAGGACTTCGAGAACCTCTCCAGGATGGCACTGGCATTCCTTCGCCTCGCCATGATCCGCCTCATGCTGCGTAGGATCGCAAGACACAGGAAGTCATAGAAAACTTCGCGGACGGACTCTTAGCCGATAACGACGATTGCCTGAACTAGGCCAAGTAAATTTGGGGAGGCGCCCCATACCACGATGCCGCTCACGACCCCCAGAGCCAGCCAAACCCAACCATGAGAACGGCGTCCGTGGGAGCGGTGGGTGTTCAATCTCGGGCATACAGTGATGCCATAATGAATGGAGTCGGCCATAGGTCCCTCCAAGCAAGCCAGAGACTGGCCGAGCGAGTTGGCTGTCGAGACCCCCGCTCGGCCTGACCATCACCCTTGACTGGCGACAACGGTGATGGTCAGGAAAAGCTTGACGGGCATGGTTCCGAGAGTCGAGTCCATCTCCATGACGATTTGTATCACCGGAGGTCTGGACCGTTCGTCGCTCTTATTCGCTCGGCAGCAGGTTCCACGCTCTGGCGGCGATGGTCGCCGTGGCGACGAGTCGCTGAGGTGCGTGGTGGGCATACCGGGTCGTGGTCGAGAGCTGGGAGTGCCCTAGAATCACCCCGATCTCGTTGAGCGGGACCCCGTTGTTCGCCAGAATCGAAGCGAAACTGTGACGCAGATCATGAATGCGCGTGTTTGGTGTGATCCCGGCCGCTTTCCGGGCCCGATCCCAGGCGCACCGAACGTTTTCGAGTGGTTTGCCCGCGAATTTCCCCGGGAACACCCAGCCCGCATCCTCCTTCTTGCGCCGCTGGAGTTGGGCTACCAGCACCCGGATCGCCAGCTCTGACAGCGGAATGTGACGAGGCTTTCCGCTCTTGGCACGCGGCACGGTGAGCAGGTGCCGGTCGAAATCGATCTGCTCCCAGCGCGCCTTCAGGATTTCTTGCTTCCGGGCACCGGTGACGATCAGCATCATGAGCGCCGCCGCCGCGCTGCGGTTCGGCTCGATGTCCAGCGCCTTGACCAGGGCCTGGGTTTCCATGGCGGTCAGGTAGAGGTCACGGCTCTTCTCCGGCAACATTCCCGGCGAAGCGGCCGGGTTTCTGCCCTCGTAGATCTGCCACTTCCTGGCAAGATTGAAGGCGTTCCGGCAAGTGGCAAGGTGGCGGTTGACGCTGGCGTTGGACAGCTTCACTTCGATCAGCCGGCGGCGGAGGTTCGAGATATCAGCCGCTGTGACCTCGTCCAGCCTCTTGTCGCCGATGGCGGCGACGATCCGACGGCAGTACGCCTTGACGTTGGCGTGACTGCGCAGGCGTTCGACCACATGCGGCATGTAGCGTTGTTCGATGAACGCGGCGACGGACGGGATCGCCCGCATCCGGTCGGTGTCGGCGACAGGATCACCGCCCAGGCTAGTCTCGGCCTTGAGCTGTTCGGCGCGTTTGCGGGCCTGATCGAGGCTGACATCACCGAGACGACCCAGTTTGATCTCCCGAGACCTGCCCCGCTGATCCTCGTAGCGGTAATAGAAGGTGATGAGATTGGCGCGGATCTCGGCGATGAAGCCTTTGGTCCTGGAATCGAACAGCCGCAGTTTGGCTCGCCCCTGGAGGGCAGGAGGATTGGCCAGCACGGCCTTGGTCAGGTGGATGGCCGCCATGATGGTGACTCCTGATGCGAAAGCCCCCGCTGCCGTGATGGCACCGGGGGCTCAATTGGGGTTACAGCGCGACGCCGGGAATGGCACCGAGCCGGGAGGGCTTGAAGTGGATGTCGCGCTCAATGCGCAGGCCGAACGGGCCTCGAATGGCTTCGAGTTCGTCCAGACTGAAGTAGCCGAACTCGGTCTCCTGGCCGATGACCAGGCCGAAGAACGCCCGGTCAGTGGGATCGAACTCGATCCCGTACCAGGTCCAGTTGGTCCAGGGGGTGAAGAACTTGACCTGGACCACCTTATCCCCCGGGGCGATGCCCTCGGTGGCATGGATGGCGGGCAGGCGTGCGGCATCAGCCGCTGACAGCAGCGTCATGTTGGTCTCCTTGGTCTGGAAATGGATGCGGCGCCACGAGGGCGCCGGTAATGCAGAACGTCAGAACCTGGGGCAGAAGCCGATGTCGAGTGGTCTGCCTAACGCGGGAGCCTGGGGGTGTTGGTCATGTCGCCCTCCCATCGTTCAAGAAAACCGCAACCACGTCACGACCATCGATCAGATCACCTTCCCGGAGCAAATCCGCGCCCCAGAGCGAGCCATCACCGCCATACGAAAACCCGACCCATCTCGCCGGCAGCAATCGGTCCATCATCCAAGTGGCCAGGGGCTCAAAGAGCTCGTCGGCCCAAAGAGCCTCTCGGCTTGGAAAGTACCTGGTGAACGGAACGTCGGGGCGTTGCTTGAGGTGGTGGTCTGCGAAAGGCTGCAGTTCGAGCCGCAATCAGGTTGTCCAGTGTCTGGCGACTGCGCTCCCAATTGATGGCGAACCCAAGGGCACCGTCAAATTGCACATCACCGCGATCTTAAAGGCGCTCAACGTCAAGACCCGGACCGGCGCAGTGATGGCGGCTTCCCAACTCGACTTCACCGCCCCCAAAGCCAGCGGTTTCGGCGTGCGGAGACCTGGGTAATTCAGCAGAAATACCGGATGCGACTACGCCTCTGTCGTTTATGGGACAGAGTGCGGCGAGGAGTCGCCCCCCTGTTCGGCGATACAATTGGTTGGACCAATGCTCCCGATACCGTTACCGACGTTTCCCCGCTCGGGACAATTCGCAGATCTTCGCCGGCCTTCGCACACGTATATTCCCGAAATTTTACCGACGTTTAGCCGCCCCCTTGCTTAGGGGGTTGGCTAACGTATTGAATTTACATGGAAAGTATGGCGTCCCCAGCGGGAGGAGAGGAGTGCTGCTCTGAGAGCCGCAGAAACCAACGTTTCCGCCGTTTTTTGACATGTAACTGTGTGTAAACACTGTGTGTAAGAGGTGTTGATATGGCGGGAGTTGGGCTATATCCTGCCGCGAGTTTTATTATTGCGCAGGGTGAAATGTACCTAATTTTACGACACAACACCTGGGTGGCGTACCACGAAATATCCCCCCAATATCGGGGGATGTT
>NZ_CAINTR010000150.1 GCF_903853455.1 uncultured Magnetospirillum sp. | reverse complement strand
CTCCAGTCGGGGCTCCGCCCCTCCTTACGTCCGGCCCCAGCGGGCAATCATACCGGCCATCATAGTTGTCGCTCAACCGGCCAAGATAATTGTCGGCGGCGAGATGACCGGCATATGCTCCAGAACCGCCTCGGAGGCGCGAACGAACAGGCGCCCGGCGAAATTAGCGGTCAGGGCCCCCACCAGAGTCAAGGCCACCGCCGCAACCAGCAAACCGAAACCGGGAATGCTCCAGACCCGCTGGTCCCACCAGGGCGGGATCAGCGGTGACACCTGGGCGTCGACGAAGCTGATGAACTTCCAGGCGATGTAAAAAGTGATGGAGATGGGCGCCGTCACCAGGATGCCGGCAAAGAAATAAGCCCGCAGCCTGCCCCCGATCCCCAGGGAGGGAATCAGGGGCGACACGTCTGCGGCCGGTCTCTTATCGTTCATGGAAGGACTGCTGCACCTGGGTGAAGATCGGCTTCAACATATATTGCAGCAGGGTCTTGTCGCCGGTGATGATTTCAGCCGTCACCGTCATGCCCGGGTGGATCAGGAAGCGCCCGGGAGCGGTTCCGACATAATTGTGTTCCAACTCGATGACGCCCTTGAAGAAAGGAACGCCCTTCTCATCGGTGAAACTGGACGCGGAGATCTTGGTCAAGGTGCCGTGGACCGCACCATAGCGCGCAAAGTCGTAGGTCGTGACCTTGACCTTGACCGGCTGCCCCACCTTCAGATGACCGACATCCTTGGTGTTGATCTTGGCGTCGATCTTCATGTCGAGATCGATGGGGACCACGTCGCAGACTTGGCCACCCGGCTGAATGACGGCGCCCTGGTTCTTGACCGCCAGCCCTTTGACGATGCCGCGCACCGGTGAGATGATTTCAAGCCGTTTGACCCGATCCTCCAGGCGCCCGATGCTTTCCTGAACCTGGGCCAATTCGTTGATGGTAACGCCGAGATCGTCCATGGTCTGCTTCTGGAGAGCGGAACGGCTGTCGATCAGACGATTTTCCACTTCCGTCAAGGCGCTGCGGGCGGTGACCTCCTGGCCGACCAGACGAGCCACTTCCCCCTGGACCCGCGACAGTTCGCGCTTGGTGTCCAGAAAGACGACCCGTGACACCAGGCCCTTGGCGACCAACTCCTGGCGCATGGTCATTTCTTCTTGAAGCGGCCCCATCTGCTCGCGCAACGACCGCTCCTGACTTTCCAGCAGCACAAGGTCCGAGCGCTTCTGGTCGATCTGCGAGGTGATCACCGACCGGGCGGTATCGCGGGCCTGGGTCTGGCTGACGAAAATGGCCATGTTGTCGGCGATCAGGCGGTCGTAGCCCTGCGGCATGCCGGCGAAATCGGGTTGGCGTTCCTCGGCAAAGGCGCGAAGGCGCTCCGCCTTGATCAGCAGCGTGGCTTCGCGCGCCCGGGTCTGTTCCAGGTCGGAAATGGCCTGGGCCGGATTAAGGCGAATGATGACCTGGCCGGCCTCGACAATCTCGGCTTCCTTGACGACCACATCCTGGACGATGCCCCCTTCCAGATGCTGGATGGTCTGAACCTGGCCGCTGGGAATGACGCTGCCTTCGGCCGAGGCGATTTCAGGCACATCGGTAAAGGCCGCCCAGATCACGAAGGCGGCGGTGGTGGCGCTGGCCACCATCATGGTGAAGCGGACCAGACCCGACGTTCCGCTTTCCTCCAGCACCACCGCCTGGGCCAGATGGCGCGACTGCCGGCTGGACATCTTGATCGGCGGTTTGGCGGCAGGCGCAGGCTCCGGCAAATTGCCGGGATTTGGAACATTGACGAGGCTTTGACTGGTGCTCATATCAGATCCGGGGGTATGCGCGCCCTCACCTCTTCGGCGGGGCCGGCGAGACGCAGGTAACCGGCGTCGAACACAAGAATCCGGTCAGCGATGCGCAGATGGCTGGGACGGTGGGTCACCATGAAGATGGTGGACTGGCCGCGGAAGGTTTCAACCGCCTGCATGAAGGTGCGGTCACCCTCGAAATCCAGGCCGTTGACCGGTTCGTCGAACAACATGATCGGGCTGCGCTTGAGGTAGCCCCGCGCCAACGACAGTTTCTGAATGAAACTGGTGGGCAGATGATCGGCCGCGCCCTCGCCGATGCGGGTGTCGAGGCCACGTGGCAAGGCGGCGATCTCGTCCCAGACATCGGATTGGTCGCAGGCCCAGCGGATATCGGCGTCGGTGGCGGTGGGATTGGCCAACCGCAGATTCTGGGCGATGGAGCCGAAGAACAGATTACAGACCTGCGGCACATAGGAAATCATGTGCCGCAACTCGATGGGATCGATCTGACGGATATCGGCGGCGTCGATCTTGATGTTGCCGGCTTGCGGCGCATAAAGGCCCAGCAACAGCTTGATGACGGTGGATTTGCCCGAGCCGTTGCGCCCGGTGACCGCGACCACTTCCCCCGGCTCGACCTCGAACGAGACGCCGACCAGCGCCGGATCGGCCTCGTTGTTGTAGCGCAACGACACCCGGGAGAACACCACCCTGCCCTTTACGTTCTTCAACGGCGCGACGATTGCCTGAGGGTCGCGCTCGGGCTTGATCGCCATCAAACCATCGATCTGGCGGATGGAGCCGCGCACCTGCTCGACCCGCTGGATCATGGTAAAGCCGGTCTGAAGCGGCGACAGAACCCGCCACACCAGCATCATGGCGGCGATCAGGCCGCCGATGGTCATATCGCCGCTGATGACTCCCAACACGCCGACGCAGATGGTCGCCAAGCCCGAACTGATGATCAAGATATTGGACAAGGTGGCGATGCCGGCGGCGAACAGGCCGTTCTTGAAGCCGCCATAGGCGGCCCTGGCCGACATTTCCCGGTAACGCTTGACCCAGGTGTGCTCCGCCGAGGCCAGCTTGACCGCTCGCATCTTACCGAGCGCCTCCACCAGGAATTCCTGCCGCCGCGAACCGGCGCGCGAGGCGATGCTCACATTCTTGCGCACGATCGGCATCACCAGATAGCCGCCGATCATGAACAGCGCCGTGGCGATCATGGGGACGATGGCGATGATGCCGCCCAGCATGGCGATGACGGCGAAATAGAACAGGGCGAACGGCAGTTCCATGAACACCGTGGCCAGCGGACCGGTAAAGAACTCGCGAACGGATTCGAAGTCCTTGATGCGGGCCACCTGGGCGCCGATGGTGGCGCGTTCGGTGAAGCCCGGCGGCAGGGCCAGGATATGCTGGAAGATGTTGTTGCCCATGATGTTGTCGAGACGGGCGCCGACGAAGGCCAGCACCCGGGCGCGCACCTCTCGCAGCACCGCATCGGCGGCCAGGGCCAGGGTCACGCCGATGGACAGGGCCAGCAGCATGGAATGCGAGGAGGCGCCGATCACCTTGTCGTAAACCGCCATCACGAACAGCGGCGTCGACAGCGAGAACACGTTGAGGACCAGGGTCACAAAGAACGCCTGCCAGTACAACGGCCGGAACCGCTCCAGCACGCTCTTGAACCAGTTGACCGGCCGTGCCGCCGCGGCATCGGACTGATTGGTGAAGAAGTAGGCGGTTCCCTTGAGACCGCGAATATCCAGGGACCGGCTGGCGCCTTCCGAGCTGTCGAAGACGTCGGCGTCGCCTTCCTCGCCAACCGCCTTCACCACCATGGCCGGCTGGCCGTCAGGCAGGAACAGGCAGGGCAGCAGACGGGGGTCGATGGTTTCGAGCAGCAGCTTCTCGGGACGGCTCGAATAGTTCAGCGTCGCCAGCACGTTGCGCAGGCCGGTGAGGTCGAGATCGTTGGCGAAATGCGGCAACGATTCCGCCACGTGGCGGGGGTCGCCCTTCCATCCCAGGGATTTCAGCAATGGCAGCAGGCAGGCGGCAAGATCCGACGCCGCCGAGAACCCGCCCAGCGCATTTTGCGCCAATTGCTGTTCGTACTGCTCGATCGCCTTTTGATTCGGCTTCGGCGGCATGCCCGAGGAGGTGAGCATGGAGTTCATGCCGGCCCTCCCTGTGGCAAAAGGCCGGGAGCCTGAACCGGGGGCCGATCCTCACGCGGCGGCTTCAGCCGCAGCACGCCATGATCCAATTCGAACACCCGATCCCCCAGCTTGGCCAGGGACGGACGCGACGTCACCAGGACCAGGGTCCGCTTTCCCTTGGCGCGCTCGAGCCACACCCGCAGGAAGTTGTCGCCGGTGGTGTCCACCGCCGTATTGGCCTCGTCGAACAGCACGATCCGCGGATTGTTGACCAGGGCGCGGGCAATGGCGATACGCTGCTTGATGCCGCGCGGCAGGGAATCATAGGCCCCGTCGCCCACCGGGGTGTCGAAGCCCAACGCCATGGTGGCCACCACTTCGTCCAGTCCCAGCAGCGCGGCGGTTTCGACCGCCACGTCGTCGAACTGTTTGCGGAACATGGTGATGTTCTGAAGGATCGTGCCCTGGAACAGCTCGCCCATCTGCGGCAGGAACGCGATCTGATCGCGAATGCTCTGGGGTTCGTACAGGGAAGTATGCTGACCATCGACCAGGACGCTGCCGCTGGTGGGGCGCAAGGCGCCCTGCATCAGGGTCAGCAGTGTGGTCTTGCCGGCGCTGTTGCCGGCGGAAATAACGATGCACTCGCCCTCGCGGATGGAGATGGAGGCGTGGTGAATGACGAAGGGCAGATTCTCGCCGTAACGGAAACTGACATCGTCCAGTTCAAGCGCTCCCTTGATGTTCTCAAGCTTGGGCAGCCCCTTGGGGGCTTCCGGCTTCAGCGAGAACAACTCGGTGAGGCGATGGCGCGCCAGCATGAAGGATTGGAAGCGGGTCCAAACGCCCAGGGCCTTCTGCAAGGGGCTCATGGCGCGGCCGGCCAACATGGAGCAAGCGGCCAGACCGCCGGTGGTCATGTCGCCGTTCATCACCACCAGGGCTCCGACCATGGCGACGCAGATGGTGGTGGCCTGGGAGAAGAACGAAGAGACGCCCATGGCCGAGGAACTGTGCAGCGCCACTTGATAGGCGCCTTCGGCGCAGGATTCCTGCAGGCGTTCATACCGGCGCACCATCTGCGCCTCCATGGAGAACGCCTTGACGCTGTGGATGCCCCCCAGCACCTCGATGATGAAGTTGAACCGGCGGTCGTCCGCCACCATGCGCTTTTGCAGCGATCCCCGCAGCTTGGTGCCGATCAGGACGGCGGTGATGGCGAAAGCGATCAGCAGCACGATGGGGACCAGGACCAGCAATCCGCCCATCATCGCCACCAGACTGAGATAAAGAATGGCGAACGGCAGATCGAGCAGCGTCAGCATGGCCTGGCCGGCATAGAACTCGCGCACCGTGGCCAATGAGCCCATGCGTTCGAGATGGGCGCCGGACCCTCCCTTCTCGAAATCGTCGATCCCGGCCATCACCAAATGATCCAAGGCGGTGCAGCCGGCCTTGTGCTCGAACTTGGCTCCAACCCAGCCGGTGATATAGGAGCGGCAGAAATTCAGGGTCGACTCGATCAGCAAGGCGCCGATCACGCCAGCCATCAGCAGGACCATGGTGCCGACCGACTTGTTGGGCAGGATACGGTCGTAGACCTGCAACAGCGCCATGGGGAGCGCAAGGCCCAGGACGTTGAGGAACAGCGATCCCATGGCCAGATCGAACAGATTGTTCTTCAAGGTGGACAGCGAGGCAATACTAACCCTCTGGCCACTCTCCTGCGAGCCAGCGCCGGCATCCCTCATCGTGCCGGGATCACTCATTCTGCCGTGCCGCAGGCTGGTCGGGCCCACGCTCCCTGCCCTATTCTCGACACCCCTTGACCGCCGCTATGACGACTCTTCGGTAGCATATCGCCATGGCGGGGCGAGAGCCATAGCCGATTGCTCATAGGCATCGGCGATACCCTGGCGCAGACCATCCCTCCGGCCTTATGATAGGCTGAAACGGCACGACCACCCCGCGTCACCGACCCGAGCATTCGATGGCATCCAAGTCTGAGAGTTCTTCCTTGAGCGAACATCCTGCTGCGCAACGATTATCCAGCATCGACATGATCGAACGTTTAGTAGCGTTCGACACTACAAGCTACAAGACTAATTTGCGGTTAATAGAGGCTGCGTCCGACATCTTATCGGGACTAGGCGCCAGTATCCGTTTGACCTGGGATGAAAACCGTCAAAAAGCGAATATGTTCGCTACATTAGGACCGGAGGATCGTCCCGGGGTGGTTCTTTCCGGCCACACCGATGTGGTGCCGGTGGAGGGCCAGGATTGGAGCAGTGATCCGTTCGCCCTGTCCCAGCGCTACGGAAAGCTCTACGGCCGCGGCACCGCCGACATGAAGAGCTTCATCGCGGTCTGCCTCGCCCTGGCGCCGGAGTTCGCCGCACGGCGTCTTGCCATGCCGATTCATTTCGCCTTCTCCTATGACGAGGAGGTCGGCTGTGTCGGCGTGCGTCGCCTGATCGGCGATCTGGCCCAGCTTCCCGTCGCGCCGCGCCTTTGCATCGTCGGCGAGCCCACGGAAATGAAGGCGGTGATCGGCCATAAGGGCAAAAAAAGCGTCCGCTGCCACGTCGAAGGCCACGAATGCCATTCGGCCATGAACGACCGGGGCGTCAACGCGGTCGAGATCGCCGCCGAGCTGGTGGTCCGGTTGCGCGGATTGCAACGTCGCATTCGCAACGACGGCCCCTTCGATCTCGCCTATCAACCGCCCTACACCACCATTCACACCGGAACCATCCAAGGCGGAACCGCCCTTAACATCGTTCCCAAGTCATGCGGCTTCGAGTTCGAGATTCGCAATCTCCCCAGCCACGACCCCGAAACGCTGATGGCCGAGATGCGCGGCTGGGCTCAGGATCTCGTGCCTGAAATGCTGGCGGTCTCCTCCGCCGCCGGCATCACCTTGGACGAGCACAATTCCACCGCCGGCCTCGACATGCGCCCGGACGACGAGGCTGTGCGTCTGGTCTGTGCCCTGTCGGGCAACAACGACACCTCCAAGGTCGCCTTCACCACCGAGGCTGGGCTGTTCCAGCGAGCCGGAATCCCCGCCGTGGTCTGCGGCCCCGGCAGCATCATGCAGGCTCACAAGCCGGATGAGTTCATCACCCTGGAGCAGGTCGCCCAGTGCGAGACCTTCCTGCGGCGGCTGCTGAATCACATGAGCGAACGCTAGGCCTTTGAACCACCAGCGCCACCCCCACCGCCGTCGCCGCCATGCCGGCCAGGGCCAACGGGGTCAACGCTTCGCCGAACAGGGCAAAGGCCAGCACCGCCGTCACCGGCGGCACCAGATAGAAGAAACTGGCGACCTTGGCGGCCTCCCCCAGGCGAATCAGCGTCATCAACAGGCTGATCGCGCCCAGTGAGAGCACCAGCACCAGCCACCCTAGCGCCAGGACGAATGGAAGCGTCCAGCGAATCTCCATGGTCTCGAACGCCATGGCCACCGGCAAGGAAACCGCCAGGGCGGCCAGATACTGCACCAAAGTGCCCGTCCGCAAGTCCATTCCGGTACAAAAACGTTTCTGGTAAAGGGTGCCGCCGGTGATGGCCAGCAGTGCCGCCACGGCAAAACTCATCCCATCCCAACCAAAGCCGTCGAAACGAACCCCCGTCAACCGGGTGGACAACACCATGGCGACGCCGATCAGGCCGAGACCAAGGCCGAGCCATTGCCTGCCCCCGACCCGCTCGCCCAGCAAGGGGCCCACCACCGCGGCTGTCAACAGCGGCTGCAAGCCGGCCACCAGCGCCACCAGCCCGGCCGGAACGCCGTGCCGAATGGCTCCGAACACTCCCCCCAGATAAATGGCGTGCACCAGGATACCCGAGACGGCCAGATGAGCGATCAGGCGAGGATTGCGCGGCCAGACCGCCTTGCTGGCCAAAACCACCACCGTCAGCAGGGCGATGACAACGATGAAGCGCAACGCCAGGAAGGTGAAGGGCTCGGCGTAGGGCAGTCCGAACTTGGCGCCGATGAAGCCGGTGCTCCACAGCAGGACGAAGACTCCCGGCATGGCGGTGGTCCAGGCGTGGTGACGCATGGCGGTCAACCGTCCTGCTTCGGGGAAGGCGGCTCTTTCCCGCCGGTCCAGAACACCCAGGTGGAGGCAATCCATACCCCGAGGGCGATGAACCCGGTCAGTTTCGGCGAGACGCCGAATTTCTGTGGCAGGATCAGCAACAGGGCGATGCCGCCGACGAAGCCGACGGCGACGCTGATCGCTCCGATGACGTGACGCGGCAGACGCAAGGCCATGGTCCTATGGCCTGACATCGATGTAGCTGACCACCTTCTTGACACCGTTGCCGTCCTTGAGGGCGGTGACGACGCTGCGGGCCTCTTCCTTGGTGTGGGCACGGCCGATGACGAAGAGATTGCCGTAGGAATCGCCGGTAACCCGGAAATTGACGTATTTGCCGGCCACGGCCTTGGTCAGGCGGACCTGGGCCTTGGTGGCCATGGCCAGCGTGTCGCCCCAGCTGGGCAGGGTCTTCCGCTGGGGATCGTTTTCGGCCAGATAGGTCACCTGCCAATACAGCTTCTTGACCCCGCCCACGGCCTTCACATCCTTCTGGAAGGCGTCATAGGCGGCCTTGTCGTCGAACAGTCCGGTCACCAGCAGCCGCTGCTCGTAGATCTCGGTGGACGCTTTGATGGTGGTGTGCTTGGCCATGGCGCCATTGACCTTGACCACGATGGCGTTGTCCTTGGCGATATCCGAGACCGACCGGGCCTCCGCCGCCCGCTCGATCAACGTCTTGGGGGCGCTGAGGATGTCCATGAGCTGGGCGTTGGCGGGCAAGGCCAAAAAGACGAACCCGATTGCGGCGACAAGGCTGGCGATGCGAGGCATGATCGAACCTGCTTTGGTAAAAGAGATCCCACCCGACAACCATACAGGCCAAATCCGCGCTCGCCAATCGGTCATACCAATTCATCACTCCCATCATACCGATGGCGAGAACCCCTTGAGGTGCTTATGGACCGCTTGACGTGAGATACCAAGCGCCTTGCCGATCTTGGCCAATGACCATTCGGGATGGTCGGCTTTCAGCCGGCGCGCCCTGTCCTTGGTGCTTTCCGTGGGCGCACGGGCGGTCAGGCCGGCCGAAACGCTTTCCAAATCCGCGATCAGGATGCCATAGCCGGCACCGTCATCCCCTCCCCGGCTGGCCCAATAGCCAAGCCGGGCGGCAAAGTCGTCGAGACTGGCAGCCTTCAGTCCCTTGCGCCAAAGCTCCTCGACCACTCGGCGTCTGGCGGCGCAGGCGGTGGGCAGCGCCCCGGCCCCGGCACAGTCGAACACCAGTTCCAGATGGTGCAGGCGTTCTTCCCATTTCAGGCATTCATCGCGGGCGGTGGCAACCGTCGCCGGCAAAGGATAGGCCGCCGATACAGCGAGGCGAAGCGCGTCAGGCAGGTCGTGCCAGGCCAATTGCCAGCCGCACAGCGGCCCGAACGGATCATCCGGCGCGCCCTCCTCCGCCAGAAGAGCGGTTGCGGCGATGAAGATCGCTTCGAAAGCGGTGGGAGCCATGGCGGCATCCTCGCTTCCATAGAGGGCGATCACCGCTTCGCGCTCACCGAGGCGGCCGCGTTCGCGGAAACGCCGGTGCCGAATGGATTGGATGATGGCCCCCGGTTCGGCGCCCTCTTGCCGAAGCCGCAGCGACTGCATGGCGGCATCGACCGAATCCTCGGAGCGGCTCTCGATGCGATGGGCCAGAGCGTCCAGGCCGGCGGCATAGCCCCCCCATTCCCGCTCGCAATAGGCCATCACGCGTTCCAGCGCCAGATCCTGCTCGATCTCGCTGTCGGCCTCGAACAGCGCCAGCATGGCTTCCAGCCGGTCCAGCGCCTTGTCCTCTCGCCCCTCGGTCAGCTGTTCGAACAGATCCATGCCACCCCCGTCAACATGACGTTGACAGTGCGGTCGGCGGAGCCGCTTGTCAATCGAGCTTGGCCATCGCCTGGTCGAAAGCGTCGAGACCGCTGCCCAGCGGCAGCGCGGCAAGCCAGTCCAGGAAGCGTTCCACATCCGGGCCACGGAACAACAGGCCGTGCTGCGGCGCCAGGATGTCGATCTTCAGCCGCCGCACCATGGCGATCCATTTGTCGCGCGCCGCCGGCGACCCCATCCAGCGGCGGTGGAACGCCTCCATGTATGGAACATGGCTGGCGAAATCCTCGACGAAAATGGTCGGCCGCTTGTCGCGCGGAACCAGCGCGGCGCCGATATCGCCGGAAAACAGCACCTTGGCCTTGGCATCGTAGACGCAGAAATTTCCCGACGAGTGGAGGTAATGGGCCGGCAGCGCCTTCAGCCGCACATCCTGAGACAGGTGAATGTCGCTTCCCATGTCCGGCAGCGGATCGAACACCGCCTCGCGGTCAAAGTGGCTGACGAAGCCTGTCCACATCCACGACACATGGGTGACCAGATCGGTCGGGCAGACTTGCCGCCACAGCGGCAGCGCCGAGGATACATCCGGGTCCTGATGGCTCAAAAACAGATGCAGGATGCGCTCGATCGGCACCTCTTGGGTCACCGCCGCCACCATGGCCGGAAACAATTCGACCCCGCCGGGATCGATCAGCATGCACCCCGCGTCGGAGGTCACCACGAATTGGTTGGTGTCGATGACATTGTCCGGCTTGGTGGGATCATCGGCAAAGGCCAGCCAGCGATGATCTCCTTGGACCCAAAGCTCGGTACACTTCAATTGCCCGTCCTCCCACTATGTCCGCGAGCCGACCCCAACCAGGGCGACGATGGTTTCGGTAGCGTTGCGAAGATTGCGCCCCGCGTCGTCGACCATCGCCCGCAGTTCCACGGACTTGGCGCGAATGGTCTCGGCGATGGCGGTCAACTCGGCCTCCCACGGACCGGCGGTGGTGGCCTCGATGGCGATGTTGGCGGCGATCAACTCGACCTGAAGCATGACCTCGCGAGCCACGCGGACCGCAGCGACCAGATGGTCGTTGGCGGTGCTGAGCCGGGACGCGGCAGCCGAAAGCGTCCTGACCCGCGCCCGCCACGCGCCGGAGACGGCGCCAAGCGATGCCGCCTGGCCTCCTTGCCCCCGCATGATGATGGTCCCCGCCGCCTCAAGCTTGCCGATATCATTGATCGACCGCATCACACTGCCGACGGTTTCATAGGTCTCGCGCTTCAACGACAGCATCTGCGGGATGACGTCGCGCAAACGCGTGACCGATTCGGTGGCGAAGTTGGTCAGAACTCGGATGGAACGGCCGTAATCGCCGGCCCGTGCCGAGACCAGCCCGGCATTGACCGACAGCAGGCGCAGCCCATCGACCAGGCGCGGCAAACCGTCGAAGGCATGATAGGCACTGACGCAATTGGCATAGAGGTCCTGCGTGTGACCTGCGTATTCGCCGACACTGTCGCGCCAGACCGCAAGATCGTCACCGGACACCATCTTCCCCGCCGTCTCGCCCATTATCCCGCCAATAATGCCTATATCGTCTGATCATAGGCCGGCGAAAGATTCCAGGCAAATCCGCATTAAATAACTTCCGGCGACAAATTCGAGCAAGGACGCTTGCTCAGCAAAGCGTTGCCGTCTAAAGATAGGCGCGTAAGTTTGTTGGAGACTCTAAATGGCTAACGGTTCTGTTAAATGGTTCAATTCCACCAAGGGTTACGGCTTCATCGCCCCCGATAACGGTGGTCCGGACGTCTTTGTGCACATCTCTGCCGTCGAGCGTGCCGGCCTCAGCGGCCTCAACGACGGCCAGAAGGTGTCGTTCGACGAAGAGCGCGACCCGAAGAAGGGTAAGACCTCTGCGGTCAATATCAAGGTTCTCTAAGAATCTTGCCGCTATGAAACCTCCCCGCCCGAGTGGCGGGGAGGTTTTTTTTATGGTCACCCTAAAGATGGGGGCTCTGTCTCACTGCGGAAAATGCGCTCGGGTCAGTGGGCGTCGCCGCCATCGCGCTTCGCTGGTAGCCCGTACAGTCAAGGCAGGCAAGCGACCATACCGGGCGCCCGCAAAAACGTGAACTGGCCCGCCGGCATCCCCCGTCGAGATAGTGAACACAAGCTCCGCAAGTTCCTGATATGACGATTCCCATCGCGGCCGCTCCTCTTGCAACTAATCCTTATGGCATACGCCATCAAGGGAGATTATATTACTTACGGCCTAGGGATGCAAGCAACACCAACCCCGCGACTGGAATCCGAGTCGGGTGAGCGGTGGCGCGAACCACCGCCCATGAGAGGACTCTCACTGACTGCTGAAGCCGTTCTCACGGCAAGCCACGATGAAATATTTCACCGCCGCGCGGGCAAAGAAAAAGGGGCTGACCGATCCGATCAACCCCTTGTTTTCGTTTCGAGTTTTGGTGGGCCCGCCGGGACTCGAACCCGGGACCTCTCGATTAAAAGTCGCTTGCTCTACCAACTGAGCTACGGGCCCTCTCGAAAGGGCGCTCACCATAGGCAGGTGAGCGCCCTTCGTCAACGGAGGGAAATGGCTATTTTTTAACGTCGGACAGCAACTGCGCCCGAATCAGCTTGTCCGGCTTGGACACCATGCCGTTATCGGACGGATCGCCTTTCTTGATCCGATCCACCAACTCCATGCCATCCAGCACCCGCCCGATCGCGGTATAGCGACCGTCAAGGCTCGGGGCCGAGCCCAGCATGATGAAGAACTGCGAATCGGCGCTGTCGGGACTGGCCGAACGGGCCATGCCGACGATGCCCCGCACGAAGGGCTCGCCAGTGAACTCGGCGCGGATCTTGGTGCCGGAACCGCCGGTGCCGGTGCCGGTGGGATCGCCGCCCTGGGCCATGAAGCCGTCGATCACCCGATGGAAGGGGGTCCCGTCATAAAAGCCCTTGCGCACCAGTTCCTTGATGCGGGCGATGTGATTGGGCGCCAGATCGGGACGAAGCTCGATGGTCACCTTGCCGCTGGCCAGTTCCAGCACCAGGGTATCGTCGGGGCTGGCGGCCGAGGCCGGCTGCGAAACCGCAGCCAGCACCAGGGCCGCCACGGCAAACGCGACACGCTTCAGAAAGGTCGTCATGTGATGTCAGTCCTTGCAATCCGCCGCGACACGCAGGCTGATGATGGAATCGGGCGAGCTGACGGAGCCGGAGCCGGACGCGCCGCGCTTGATGGCGTCCACATGCTCCATGCCTTCGATGACCTTGCCCCAGATGGAGTACTTGCCATCGAGATGAGAAGATTCGTCGAACATGATGAAGAATTGCGAATCGGCGCTGTCGGGGCTGGCGGCACGGGCCATGGAACAGGTGCCGCGCACATGCTTCTCCTTGGAGAACTCAGCCTTGAGCTTGGTGCCCGAGCCACCGGTTCCGGTCCCCGTGGGGCAGCCGGTCTGGGCCATGAAACCATCGATCACCCGATGGAACTTAAGTCCGTCGTAGTACTTCTCGCGCACCAGTTCCTTGATTCGGGCAACATGATTGGGAGCAAGGTCGGGGCGCAGTTCGATCACCACGCGGCCATCCTTGAGGTCCAGGTAAAGAGTGTTCTCGGCGTCCACGTGGTCCTCCATTGTCCTTGATCGGCTTATTAGAAGCCAAATTTTTCGTCCAGCATCGTCTTGACCCGAGGGCTGACGAACTGGGAGATGTCTCCGCCCAAGCGCCCGATTTCCTTGACGAAGCGCGAGGAAATGAACTGGCTGCGCTCGGACGCCATCAGAAACATGGTTTCGATATCGGGCGATATCCTGGCATTCATGCCGGCCATCTGGAACTCGTACTCGAAGTCGGAGACGGCGCGAAGCCCGCGCACGATCAGGTTGGCGCCGCAATCCTTGGAAAAGTTCACCAGCAGGGTCTCGAACGGCCGAACCTCGATGCTGACGCCAAGCGAGGCCGAAATGACCGCCGTCTCGGCCTCGGCCATGGCCACCCGCTCTTCCAGGGTGAACAAAGGCCCCTTCCCCGCGTTGACCGCCACCGCCACGATCAGGTGGTCCACCAGCCGCGCGGCGCGGGAAACGATGTCGAGATGACCATTGGTCACGGGATCGAACGTCCCGGGATAAAGGCCGACCCGCTTAGACATCCTCTCCTCCCGCCATGGCATCGGTGCCGTCCGAATCCTCGTCACCCTCGTCAACGTCATCGCCCGAACCGGCGATGTCGCACAACCGCGCCGCCGACACCACCCGCTCGCCCTCGGCGGTGCGCAGCAGCGTCACGCCCTGGGTCCGCCGGCCGACGATACGGATGTCGTCCACCGGCATGCGGATCAGCTTGCCGCCGTCGCTCACCAGCATGATGTCGTCTTCGTGGTCCACCGGGAACGACGCCACCACCGGACCGGTCTTGTCGGTCATGTCGATATTGGCGATGCCCTGACCGCCACGGCCGGTGATGCGGTACTCGTAGGCCGAGGTCCGCTTGCCGAAGCCGTTTTCGGTCACGGTCAGCACATACTGCTCCTCGCCGGCCATCTTCTCCGACTGATCCGTCGGCAAGTCGCCGCGCAGATAGGAGTCACGGGTCTCGCTGTCGAAAGTCACATGCCGAACGATGGACATGGAGATGACCTCGTCGCCATCTTCCAACCGGATGCCGCGCACACCGGTGGAGTCGCGGCCCTTGAACACGCGAACGTCGGGCACCGGGAAACGGATGGCCTTGCCCAGGCGGGTGGCCAGCAACATGTCGTCGGCCTCGGAACAGGTCTGAACCGCGATCAGGCGTTCGCCCTCGCCCAGCTTCATGGCGATCTTGCCGTTGGCCCGCACCTCGGTGAAGTCGGACAGCAGGTTGCGCCGCACGTCGCCGTTCGAGGTGGTGAACACCACGTGCAGGTTGCCCCAACTGCCTTCATCCTCGGGCAACGGCATCACGGTGGAAATGCTCTCGCCCTCGTCCAGCGGCAGGATGTTGACCATGGCCTTGCCCCGCGCCTGGGGATTGCCCAGCGGCAGGCGGTAGACCTTCAGCTTGTAGGCGATGCCCGAGGACGAGAAGAACAACACCGGCGTATGGGTGTTGGCCACGAACACCTGGTTGAGGAAATCCTCTTGCTTGATGTTCATGCCGGACCGGCCCTTGCCGCCCCGCTTCTGGGCGCGATAGGCCGACAGCGGCACCCGCTTGATGTAGCCGGTGTTGGTCACCGTCACCACCATGTCCTCGCGGGCGATCAGATCCTCGATATCGGCTTCGAACTCGTTTTCCTCGATGGTGGTGCGCCGAGGGGTGGCGAATTGCTCGCGGATTTCCAGCAGCTCGGCCCGCATCACCTCGAACAGGCGCGGACGCGACGACAGGATCTCCAGATATTCCTCGATCTGGCGGCCGATTTCGCGCAGTTCGTCGCCGATCTTGTCGCGCTCCAGCCCGGTCAGGCGGTGCAGACGCAGATCAAGGATGGCCTTGGCCTGAAGCTCCGACAGCGAATACTTGCCATCGGTGATGCCGCGCCCCGGCTCGTCGATCAACTGGATCAGCGGTCCCACGTCGCCCACCGGCCATTCGCGCCCCATCAACTGCTCGCGGGCGGTGACGGGATCGGGAGCGGCGCGGATCAGCCGGATGACCTCGTCGATATTGGCCACGGCGATGGCCAAGCCGGCCAGGATATGGGCGCGGTCGCGGGCCTTGCCCAGTTCGAAGATGGTCCGGCGGGTGATCACCTCCTCGCGGAAGGCGATGAAGGCTTTGATGATGTCCCGCAGGGTCATCATCATCGGCCGGCCGCCGTTGAGCGCCAGGCTGTTGACGCCGAAGCTGGTCTGCAGCGGCGTGAACTTGTAGAGCTGCGCCAGCACCACGTCGGCGATGGCGTCACGTTTGACCTCGACCACCACCCGCACACCGTCGCGATCAGACTCGTCGCGCAGGTCGGAGATGCCCTCGATCTTCTTGTCGCGCACCAACTCGGCGATCTGCTCGAGCATGCGCGCCTTGTTGACCTGATAGGGAATCTCGGTGACCACGATGGCTTCGCGGTCCTTGCGGATCTCCTCGATATGGACGCGGCCGCGCATCACCACCGAGCCGCGCCCGGTCAGTTGGGCAGCGCGGATGCCGGAGCGGCCGAGAATGGTGCCGCCGGTGGGGAAGTCCGGGCCGGGCACCAGTTCCATCAGACGCTCGGGCGTCACCTCGGGATCGTCGATATAAGCGCAGCAGGCGTCGATCACCTCGCCCAGATTATGGGGCGGGATGTTGGTGGCCATGCCGACGGCGATGCCGCCGGCGCCATTGACCAACAGATTGGGAAAGCGCGCCGGCAGGACGACCGGTTCATAGGTCGATTCGTCGTAGTTGGCCTGGAAATCGACGGTGTCCTTGTCGATGTCCTCGATCAGCGCGTGGCCCGAGCGGGCCAGCCGCGCCTCGGTATAACGCATGGCTGCCGGCGGGTCGCCGTCCATGGAGCCGAAATTGCCCTGGCCGTCGATCAGCATCAGGCGCATGGAGAAGTTTTGCGCCATGCGCACCATGGCGTCGTAGATCGAGGAATCGCCATGGGGGTGATACTTACCCATGACGTCGCCGACGATGCGGGCCGATTTTCGGAACGGCTTGTTATAGTCGTAGCCGGCCTCTTTCATGGCGAAGAGGATGCGGCGATGAACCGGCTTCAGACCATCGCGGACGTCGGGGAGCGCACGGCTCACGATCACGCTCATGGCGTAATCGAGATAAGAGCGCTTCATCTCGTCTTCGATGGTAACCGGAGTGATATCGAATTGCGGCGACGCAGTAGGCGTGGTCAACGAAATCTTCCCGTCGGTTCCCGAGAAAGGCCGATGTCTGAATCGGCCGGAAATTACGGTGGCTAGACTGCCACGGTGGCGCACGCTACCAGATATCGTGCAGTGCGACAACTGCAAGGGCGTAGCGAACCGACGATGAAGTTCGTCGCCGGCTCAGGCATAATAAGGGCGAGGCTGACAGGGTGCGCAACGGGCTATGAAAAAAGTGATCACGGCACGCCAAGTGGTATCGGCGCGAACCTCCGACACCGGAGACGCCATCCGCGTCGTGCTGCTCGACGAGGCCGGCGACGAGTCGGTGGTGATGCTGCCGCTGGATCAGCTCGCCATCCTGTCCTCCTGGCTGGAACAGGCCGGCAGACTGGCTGACAGCGCATCCTCGCCCAAGGGACCGGCCACTCCGACCATGCAGATCGAGCGCTGGACCGTGGGACCCGAGGCGGACGAGGAATACGTGGTCCTGGGCTTTCGTCTGGCCAAGGGCGCCGAAGTCAATCTGCGCATGCACCGCTCCGGCGCCGCCACCTATGTCAAGGCGTTGGGCTCCCTGTTGGGGCGGATGCTGCCGGCCTCGCCGTCGCGGACCAAGCATTAGGGAGTCGTTCATAGCCTCAAGCGCCGGCGCGAACGCCGTTCGCTTGGCTAACGCGTCACGAGACGCGCGCCCTCAACGGGCTAGTCGCTGCGCTCCACAACAGAATCCTGTTAACCCCCCTTCCGCCGACCAGCGGGTTGAAGTACGATCCGGCCCTCAATTTTCCAAGGGGAGCGAACGCGCCATGGCCGGCAGTGTCAACAAGGTCATTCTTATCGGCAATCTGGGGCGCGATCCCGAGGTCAGGACCTCGCAGGACGGGTCCAAGATCGTCAACCTCAACATCGCCACGTCCGAAAGCTGGAAGGACCGCGCCACCGGCGAACGCAAGGAAAAGACCGAGTGGCACCGGGTGGTGATCTTTAATCCGAATCTGGCCGACATCGCCGAGCGCTATCTGAAGAAGGGCAGTTCGGTCTATCTCGAAGGTTCGTTGCAGACCCGCAAATGGACCGACCAGTCGGGCCAGGAGAAGTATTCCACCGAAGTGGTCATCGGCAAGTTCAAGGGTGAGCTGACCCTGCTGGGCGGCCGCGAAGGTGGCGGTAGCGGTAGCGGTGGCGGCGGCGGCGGTTACGGCGGTGGTGGCGGTGCCTCGGGTGGTGGTGGACGCCAAAGCGGTGGCGGCAGTGGTGGCGGTGGCGGTGGTCAGAGCTGGGAGCCGCCGGCCGACATGGACGACGAAATTCCGTTCTGACTCTGTCATTTCGAGGTGGTAACAAAGCGGTGGAAGCTCTTGAGCTTCCACCGCTTTTCGTTTCTAAAGGAAGCGGTCGCCCACATTGGTCAGGGCCAGAATCCCGAGGATGGCGAACAAGGCCGCAGCGATGGCGCGGACCAGTTTGAGCGGCAGCCGCTCGGCCATGGCGCCGCCGATGAAAACCGCCGGCACGTCGGCGATCAGCATGCCGAGCGTGGTTCCGGCGGTGACGGTGACCACGTCGCCGAAGCGGGCTCCCAACGCCACTGTCGCCACTTGAGTCTTGTCGCCGATCTCCACCAGAAAGAAGGAGACGGCGGTGGCGACGAAGGCCCCGGCCCGCTCCCACATCTTGGGGTCCTCGTCCATCTTGTCGGGCACCAGGGTCCAGGCGGCCATGGCGATGAACGATACGCCGACAATCCAGCGCAGCACCTCGGTACTCAGCCATTCCGCCACGGCGACGCCGATACCGGCGGCAATGCCGTGATTGAGGATGGTGGCGACGAAAATTCCGGCAATCACCGGCAACGGCTTGCGGAACTTGGCCGCCAGCAACAAGGCCAGCAGTTGGGTCTTGTCACCGATTTCTGCGGCGGCAACCACGGCGAGGGAAATCAGCAATGCTTCCATGACGAGCGTTCCGAAGGGCTGGGTCCAATGACCAGCCGGACCGTAACGGCTCGAGGCGGTTGGATCAAGGATCCATGCCCGCCCGCCGCCCTGACCTGCGAATGCAACTCACAAAGAACCTCACAACCCTTTCAGATTATTGCCGAATTTTCTCTTTTCCGCCGGCCTGGCTTCCTGTAGGTGTCTGACGCATTCCTTCCCTCGGAGCCCCATTCCCATGTCGAGTGACCGCAAGCAAAGCGTCGCCCTCTCCTCGGTATTCGCCAGCGCCGCCATGACCATCATGAAACTGGTGGTCGGGCTGATGACCGGCAGTCTGGGCGTCCTGTCCGAGGCGGCTCATTCCCTGCTCGACATGGGGGCGGCAATTCTGACCTGGTTCGCGGTGCGGATCGGTGACCAGCCGGCGGACGAGCGCCACCCCTACGGCCACGGCAAGGTGGAAAGTGTCTCGGCCCTGATCGAGACCGGTCTGCTGTTCGTCACCGCCGCCTGGATCGTCAAGGAGGCGGTCACCCGCCTGCTGGCCGAGGCGGTTGCGGTGGAATCCACCTGGTGGTCGGTGGGGGTCATCGTGGTTTCGATCCTGATCGACATCGGCCGGTCGCGAGCCTTGTTCAAGGTCGCCAAGGAGACCGGCAGCCAGGCGCTGGAAGCCGACGCCCTGCACTTCTCCTCCGACATCCTCAGCTCCACCGCCGTGCTGGTGGGCCTGGGGCTGGTCTGGCTGGGCTGGCCCAAGGGCGACGCGGTGGCGGCGCTGGGCGTGGCCGGATTCGTCACCCTGGCCGGCTGGCGGCTGGGCAGTCGAACCATCGACGTCCTGGTGGATGCAGCCCCCCAGGGCATCGCCGAGCGGATCGAGGAGGTGGCGGCGGCTGTCCCCGGCATCGCCCGGGTCGAGCTGGTGCGAGCCCGCCCCGCCGGCCCGGTGGTCTTCGCCGAGGTGGTGATCAAGGTCGGCCGCACCCTTCACCTGGAGCAGGTGGAGGCGTTGCGCCATGCGGTCATCGCCCACCTCGCCGCCAAACTGCCGGAGGTCCAACCCGTCGTCATCGCCGAACCGCTGGCGCTCAGCGATGAGAGCATCGCCGAGACGGTGCGGGTGCTGGCAGCCGCTCGCGACCTTTCGGTCCACCATGTGGGCGTCGCCGCCATCGGCGACCGCCCCCATCTCAGCTTCGACATGGAGGTGGACGAATCCCTGACCATTGTCGCCGCCCACGCCATCGCCTCCGAATTGGAAACCGCCTTGACCGCCGAACTGGGGGCCGAGGTGACCATCGACACCCACATCGATCCTCGCCGCGCCACCGACTTTTCCGGCACCGCGCCGACGGGAGATCGCCTGAGCGAAGTCCAGGCGGCCGTTGCCCGTGCCGCCGCCGAGGATAGTCTGGTGGAATCGGTGCATCACCTGGAAGCGCAGGAACGCGAGGACGGACTTTACGTCTCGTTCCACTGCCTGTTCCCCGACCTCGCCCCGATCGGTCAGGTGCATCAGGCCACCGTCCGCCTGGAACACCGGCTGCGCGATTCCGTCCACGGCATCTCGCGGGTGGTGGTCCATGCCGAGCCCACCAGCGACGGCATCGAGGCCATGCGGGCGTAAGGCTTTATCCCCGCCTCGAATCTCTCTAACATCCGCCCCTCGTTTGTTTCGTCACCCCCCGCCTTCGTGGGGGTGACGAGGAAAATCTTGGTCGACAGGGCTGGAACAATGAGCGGCTTCATCCGGGTGCGTGGCGCCCGCGAGCATAATCTGAAGAACATCGACATCGACATTCCCCGCGACCAGTTGGTGGTGATCACCGGCTTGTCGGGTTCGGGCAAGTCGTCGCTGGCCTTCGACACCATCTATGCCGAGGGACAACGCCGCTATGTGGAATCGCTGTCGGCCTATGCCCGGCAATTCCTCGAACTGATGCAAAAGCCCGACGTGGAAAGCATCGAAGGCCTGTCGCCCGCCATCTCCATCGAGCAGAAGACCACCTCGAAGAACCCGCGCTCCACCGTCGGCACCGTCACCGAGATCTACGACTATATGCGTCTGCTGTGGGCGCGGGTCGGCGTGCCCCACTCGCCCGCCACCGGCCTGCCCATCGAGAGCCAGACGGTCAGCCAGATGGTTGATCGGGTCGAGCAGATGGCGGAAGGCACCCGGCTTTACCTGCTGGCGCCCTATGTGCGCGGCCGCAAGGGCGAGTACCGCAAGGACTTGCAGGAGCTTCAGAAGAAGGGATTCCAGCGGGTCAAGGTGGACGGCACCCTCTACGAGATCGACGAAGTGCCGACCCTGGACAAGAAAAAGAAGCACGACATCGAGGTGGTGGTCGATCGGCTGGTGGTGAAACCCGGCCTGGGCAATCGCTTGGCCGATTCCATCGAGATCGCGCTGGGGCTCGCCGATGGCCTGTGCATCGCAGAGAATGCCGATTCCGGTGAGCGCACGGTGTTTTCCGCCAAGTTCGCCTGCCCGGTCTCCGGCTTCACCATCGAGGAGATCGAGCCGCGGCTGTTTTCCTTCAACAACCCGTTCGGCGCCTGCCCGGCCTGCGACGGCTTGGGGGTCAAACTTTATTTCGATGCCGAACTGGTAGTGCCAAACCCAGAGCTTTCCTTGCGGGACGGCGCCATCGCCCCCTGGGCGGGATCGACGTCGCAATACTATATCCAGACTCTCCAGGGCCTGGCCGAACACTTCCGCTTCAGCCTGGAGACACCGTGGAAGAGCTTGCCCGACAAGGCGCGGGCGGTGATCCTGCACGGTTCGGGGGCCGAGGAGATCCGCATCGCCTATGAAGACGGCTTTCGCGGCTATCACACCGAGAAGTCGTTCGAAGGCGTCATCCCCAATATGGCGCGGCGGTTTCACGAGACCGATTCGGCCTGGGTGCGCGAGGAGCTATCGCGCTTCCAGGGTACCGCCCCATGCGAATCCTGCGGCGGCGCCCGTCTCAAGCCGGAGGCGCTGGCGGTCAAGATCCGCGGGCTGCACATCACCGAGGCGGCCGACGTCTCCATCCTCAAGGCCCGTGACTGGTTCGGCGCGTTGAACCAGCATCTGAAGCCCAAGGACCAGGAGATCGCCCGCCGCATCCTGCGCGAAATCAACGACCGGCTGGGTTTCCTGGTGGATGTGGGGCTGGACTATCTGACCCTGTCGCGCGGCTCCGGCTCGCTGTCGGGCGGCGAAAGCCAGCGTATCCGGCTGGCCAGCCAGATCGGCTCTGGCCTGACGGGCGTACTCTACGTCCTGGACGAGCCCTCCATCGGACTGCATCAGCGCGACAATGACCGCCTGCTGACCACCTTGAAGCGCCTGCGCGACATCGGCAACACCGTCATCGTGGTCGAGCATGACGAGGACGCCATCCGCTCCGCCGACTATCTGATCGACATGGGGCCGGGAGCCGGCATCCATGGCGGTGAGGTGGTGGCCGAGGGCACGCCCGAACAGGTGATGGCCAATCCCGGCAGTTCCACCGGCCGCTACCTGACCGGCCTCGACCAGATCCCGATTCCCAAGAAACGGCGGAAGGGCAGCGGGGCCAAATTGTCGCTGGTGGGCGCCCGCGGCAACAACCTCAAGGATGTCAGCGTCCAGATCCCGCTGGGGACCCTGACCTGCGTCACCGGCGTCTCGGGCGGCGGCAAGTCCACCCTGGTGATCGAAACCCTCTACAAGGCGCTGTCGCGACGCCTGATGGGCTCGCGCGAGCAGCCGGAACCGTTCGACCGCATCGATGGCATGGAGCATCTCGACAAGATCATCGATATCGACCAGAGCCCCATCGGCCGCACCCCGCGCTCCAATCCCGCCACCTATACCGGCGCCTTCACCCCCATTCGCGACTGGTTCACCGAACTGCCCGACGCCAAGATTCGCGGCTACAAGCCCGGCCGCTTCTCGTTCAACGTCAAGGGCGGCCGTTGCGAGGCCTGCCAAGGCGACGGCGTCATCAAGATCGAGATGCATTTCCTGCCCGATGTCTACGTGCAATGCGATGTCTGCAAGGGCAAACGCTACAATCGCGAAACATTGGAAATATCGTTTCGAGGCAAGAGCATAGCCGACGTTCTCGACATGACCGTCGAGGAAGCGGCCGAGTTCTTCAAGGCGGTGCCGAGCATCCGCGACAAGATGGTGACCCTGCAACGGGTGGGGCTGGACTACATCCATCTCGGCCAGCAGGCCACCACGCTTTCAGGTGGCGAGGCCCAGCGAGTCAAACTGGCTAAGGAATTGGCGCGCCGCGCCACCGGCCGCACGCTGTACATCCTGGACGAACCCACCACCGGCCTGCATTTCGAGGATGTGCGCAAACTGCTGGAAGTCGTTCAAGCCCTGGTGGAGACCGGCAACACCGTTCTGGTGATCGAGCACAACCTCGAAGTCATCAAGACCGCCGACTGGATCATCGATCTGGGACCGGAAGGCGGCGATGGCGGCGGTCGCATCGTTGCCGCCGGCACTCCTGAAGACGTTGCCGCCTGCGCCGACAGTTACACCGGCCGCTACCTGTCGGAGATCCTGGCCAGAAGGCCCAGGAAGTCGTGACAACGCATTGATTTTGCGAATTTTTTCGCCTCATCGCATCCAATGTCTTTAAGACGCTGATTTAATCATCTTCTGACTCGCGACTAGACCTTGTCATCGACTTACTTTGGTTCAGCGCCGGTAACTATTTTATTTTTCTGGACAATTGATCCTCCTCTTGCAAAATTAAAGTGTTGCCGAAGCCTTCATGGCGCCGGCACACCCATTGCTCGACGAGACCAACCATGAAGATCGTCCGTGTCCTGACCGCCCTGGTGGCCCTCGCCGCCGTCTCCGCCTGCGCCACACCGTTCCAGGTGGCGGAGGTGCAAGACGTCATGGCAGCCCCCAGCCCCACCGTCGGCACGCCCTTCACCAAGGCCTTGTTCGAGGAGTACAAGGAGGCCACCCGCCACGAAGCCATCGACGAGTACGAATGGCGTCATGCGGCGGCCTATGCCGAGAAGGCGGAGCGCGCCGCCACCGGCGAGGTGGTGCCGCCGGAAGATCCGGCCAATTGGGACGTTCCCGCCGCCGTCGCTCCCGTGCTCAAGGACGCCCGCGCCACCCTGATGGACGATTTCGCCAAGGGCGCCCGTGAGCGGGTTCCCGCCGAGGCCGCCAAGGCCCAGGTATCCCTGGATTGCTGGATCGAGGAAGAGTGGGAGCGTGAGAACGATCCCGGCTGCAAGGACACCTTCCTCGCCACCGAACCCAAGCTGAAGCAGCCCCCGGCGCCGCAAGTCGTCGTGCCGGCGGCTCCCCCGCCCCTGGCCCAGCCGCTGGTGATTCTGTTCGACTACAACAAGTCCAACATCAATGCTTCGGCCATGCAGGCGCTGCACGACGCCGCCCCGGCGCTGAAAGCGGCCAAGCCGACCGTGATCCATATCGACGGCTTCACCGACACGGTCGGCGGCAAGCCTTACAACAAGACCCTGTCCGAGAAGCGCGCCAAGGCCGTCGCCGCTCAGCTCAAGAGCCTGGGAGTGGACGGCGTGACCGTCGAGGTGACGGGCCACGGCAAGGAAAAACTGGCGGTTCCCACCAAGGACAACGTCAAGGAACAGCGCAATCGCCGGGCCGTCGTGACCTGGGAAACCGCGCGTTAGCTGCCTCTTTTCGTCGTCACCTCCCGCCACTGTCCCGGCTCCAGCCCCTCCAGGGTCCAGTCGCCCACCGCCCAGCGGATCAGCCGCAAGGTGGGAAAGCCCACCGCGGCAGTCATGCGGCGGACCTGACGGTTACGGCCTTCGCGCAGAATCAGTTCGATCCAGGCGGTGGGAATGGCGGCCCGAACGCGGATCGGCGGATCGCGCGGCCACAGGCCGGCCGGCTCGCCCATCAGCCGCGCCCCCGCCGGCAAGGTGATCCCGTCCTTAAGTATGACCCCCCGGCGCAGATTCTCCAGCGCCATCTCGGTGGGAACGCCCTCCACCTGGGCCCAGTAGGTCTTCGGCAGTTTGTGGCCGGGGTCGCTGATGCGCTTGACCAGCACTCCCGAATCGGTCAGCACCAGCAGCCCCTCCGAATCCCGGTCCAGCCGTCCGGCGGCATAGACTCCCGGCACGTCGATGAACTGCTTGAGCGTAGCCCGGCCGCCTTCGCGGTCGGTGAACTGGGTCAGCACGTCATAAGGCTTGTTGAACAGGATCAGCCGGGGCACAACACTGTCTCCATCCGCAACAAGGCCCTGTCATGGCACGACCGCCCGCTCCGCACAAGAAGCCCGCTGCTCCCCATACGAAGCCAAGAGACGACAGCGAACGGATCACCGGCCTGCCCGCCGTCAAGGCGCTGTTCGAGCATGATCCCCGCCGCGCCGAACGGCTGTTCTACGACGACCGCATGAAGCCGCTGGTCGGGGAGTTTTGCAGCCTGATGGCCAAGCAGCACAAGCCCTATCGGCTGGTGCCGACCGAGGAACTGACCAAGATCGCCGGCACCCAGTTGCATGGCGGCATCGTGGCGGTGACCCAACCCAAACCCGTCGCCCTGTTCGATCCGGCCGAGGCCAAGCTGTGGGCCAAATCCGGCGCGCCGCTGCTCATCCTCGACGGCATCGGCAATCCCCACAACCTGGGGGCCATCGCGCGGACCATGGCCTTTTTCGGCCTGGAACGTCTGGTGATCTCGGATCATCCCGGACAGGCGGCTCCGTCCGAGGCCGCCTTCCGCGTCTCCGAGGGTGGTCTGGAGTGGGTCGAGGTGATTCGCGCTCCCAGGCTGGTCGCCGGACTGAAACGGCTGCGCGATTCCTACCGCGTGGTCGGCACCGCCTTGGGGTCGGGTCGCCCCCTGGCCGAGGTCCTCGCCGCGCCGGGCAAGCCCGTCGCCATGATCCTGGGCAACGAGGAGAACGGCCTCGGCCCCGCCACCCTGGCCGCCTGCGACGACATCGCCACCATCCCCGGCTCGGGGCGGGTGCAGTCGCTCAATGTCGCCGCCACCGCCGCCATCCTGATCCATGAACTGGCAAAGCCGCGGCGATAGCGCTAGAGTGCCGCCTGCCCTACCCTGTGGAGTTTCCCATGTCCGACCAGATTCGCGCCGCCCATATCCTGCTGATGTACAAGGGATCCATGCGTTCCCAGGCCAGCCGCACCAAGGAAGAAGCCCGTACCGCCATCACCGAAATCCTGGCGGAGATTACGGAGGGCGCCGATTTCGGCCAGATGGCGCGTCAATATTCCGACTGTCCCTCCTCCGATGAAGGCGGCGATCTCGGCTTTTTTCCCGCCGGCTCCATGGTTCCCGAATTCGAAGTGGCGGCATTCGCCTTGACCTCGGGTGAAGTCAGCGGCGTGGTGGAAACGCCTTTCGGCTTCCACCTGATCCAGCGCACCGACTGAATCCCCCATGCCCCGCGATGCGCCATCGACCGAGGTCGATGCCGGATCATGGGAGGAGGATATCGCGTATTACTGCGTTCGCTGCGGCGCGTTGATCACGCGTGGCCGGTGGGAAATGAGCCTGAACGGCGGCCACGAGCACGTGGTCTTCAATCCCGCCGGCCTGGTGTTCCGGGTGCTGTGTTTTCGCGATGCCCCCGGCGCCGGACCGCAAGGCGTAGCGTCCGGAGTGTTCACCTGGTTTCAGGGGTATCGGTGGCGACTGGCCATGTGCCGCGCTTGCGATGCGCACCTGGGCTGGCGCTACGAAGGCAGCGCCGAGCCCAGGGTCTTCTTCGGCCTGATCAAGGAAGCCCTGACTACGGAAAAGTGATCACTTGCCAGGGGTGACCATCAGGCGCTCGACCGGCTTGTCGTTGGCGAAGTGGGACTCGACGATCTCGTCGATGTCTTCCGGCGTCTCGATCTTGTACCAGACGCCCTGGGGATAGACGACCATCAGCGGGCCGGCCTTGCAGAAACCGAGGCAGCTGGACGACGCCACGCTGATACCGGCCTCCCACAGGTTCTTCTCGCTCATCTTGCCGACCAGACGCTCGAACAGCGGCTGTCCGCCGCCCTTGGTGGTGCAGCAGCCGCGTGGGTGCCCTTCGGGGCGGCGCTGGGTGCAGATGAAGGCATGATATTTGTTAGGATAATACGACACGAATTCCCTCCCGCTCACGATGAGTACGACATCAGGAAATAGCGCGATCTCTCGCCTATTGCCAGCCGTTAAGAATCGGCCCGGGCGAGTTCCTCGCCTGTGCACAGATCAAAGCGGGTGAGCGCGCTGTCCACCGTCTTGCCGGTCAATTCGCGCCACTTGTCCATGGCATCCTTGCGACTGAACGGCCCCAACACGTCCTTGGTCTTGCCCGGCGCGATGGTCTGGAAGTCGGTATCGGCATATTCGCCGCCGACCACGTACCAGGTTTCGCCGGAAACCGCCTCGGTCGAACGGATGAAATAGCGGATCATCGCATTATCGACGGTCTTGCCGGTCAGGGCGCGCCAGCAGATATGGGCTTCATGTTCCTCGAACGGACCGAAGCGTTCCTCGGTGTGACCGGGGGCAATGATGGAGAACGACGTGTCGGCGTATTCTCCACCGACGACATAATAGGTCTTGGCCATGGGGGGTCTCTTTCCCATCCGAAGGGGTGGTGGCGGCGTGCTTATACCCTATTGTGAGCCGGGAAGGAATGTCCTTCCGCAACGCACCATGCGGCAGAAATTGCCGGCCGTATGGCCTACGGAACGGCGGATTTCCGCCCCTGCTGCCTTGGCACGCACCATGCAGATGATCCGGCAGTCCATCTCCTTCGGAGAACGAACATGCAAGCCCTGAGCAGCGTATCCCAGAATCTCCTGCTGAATCGAAAGGACGAGGCGGCCAGTCACTCCACGCGTCGCGAGACCACCGGCCCCGGCAGCACCTTCGCCAATTATGCTTTCGGTCCCATGGACATGCCCGACAAGGGCGGCCCGGCCAAGGTCGACAACAGCCGTGGCAAGGCGGTGACCGGAACGTCATCGGTCACCTCGAGCATCAGCAGTTCGGCCGCCTTCCTCACCCACTTGGCAGGGTCGTGAGACCTCCGCCGAAAGTGTTCCTCTGGACAGGCTCGGTCTGACGGTCTATGTCACGACCATGACTCGAACCGTCCATGTAATCGGCGGCGGGCTGGCCGGATCGGAATCCGCCTGGCAGCTCGCACGCGCCGGCCTCACCGTCGTCCTTCACGAAATGCGCCCGGTGCGGACCACCGCCGCCCATCAGACCGATGGACTGGCGGAACTGGTGTGCTCCAACTCGCTGCGCTCCGATGACGCCGACTACAACGCCGTCGGTCTGCTGCACGAGGAGATGCGCAAGGCCGGCTCCCTGATCCTGGCCATGGCCGACGCCCACAAGGTGCCGGCCGGCGGCGCCCTGGCGGTGGATCGTGATGGCTTTTCCCAAGCCGTGCAAGCCGCTCTTTGCGCCCATCCGCTGATCACCCTTCAGCGCGAGGAAGTGGCCGGTCTGCCGCCCGCCGATTGGGACAGCGTGATCATCGCCACCGGTCCCCTGACGTCGGCCGCCATGGCCGAGGGTCTGCGCGGCTTGACTGGCGAGGCGTCCCTGGCCTTTTTCGATGCCATCGCCCCCATCGTCACCAAGGAGAGCATCGACTTCTCCAAGGCCTGGTTCCAGTCGCGCTACGACAAGGGAACCGGATCGGACTACATCAACTGTCCGCTCTCCAAGGACCAGTATTACGCCTTCATCGACGGGCTGATCGCCGGCGACAAGGTGGAATTCCACGACTGGGAAAAGGACACCCCCTATTTCGAAGGGTGCCTGCCCATCGAGGTCATGGCCGAGCGTGGCCGCGACACCCTGGCCTTTGGCCCCATGAAGCCGGTGGGACTCACCGATCCCAACGGTCCCAAGCCGTTCGCGGTGGTGCAGTTGCGCCAGGACAACGCGCTGGGCACCCTCTACAACCTCGTTGGCTTCCAGACCAAGCTGCGCCACGGCGAGCAGGCCCGGATCTTCCGCTCGATTCCAGGACTGGAGCAGGCCGAGTTCGCCCGTCTGGGCGGCCTGCATCGCAACACTTTCGTCAATGGTCCCAAGGTGCTTGACGGTTCGCTCCGCCTCAAGGCCGAGCCGCGCCTACGGTTGGCCGGCCAGGTGACCGGCTGCGAAGGTTATGTGGAAAGTGCCGCCATCGGGCTGCTGGCCGGGTTGTTCGCCGCCGCCGAGGCGCTCGGCCGGGACATGCCGCCGCCATCGCCGCTCACCGCGCTGGGCGCCCTGCTGGCGCATGTCACCGGCGGTGCCATGGCCGAGACCTACCAGCCGATGAATATCAATTTCGGATTGTTTCCGCCGCCGCCCGAGCGCGACGACAACGGCCGGCGGGTCAAGGGACGTGACCGCAAGAAGCTCTATTCGAGCCGTGCCCGCGAGGCCTTGCTTCCGTGGCTGCAAGCCGTAGCCGGAATCGCCCCCTAACGCCGGGTGGCTTCCTGCTTCTCGGCAGCGGAGAGAGGAGGAACCGGCGGTTCCAGCGGCACCAGACGCCCGCCGCTCAACAGCTTGAACGGCTGACCGCGCCACAGCACGGCCCGGCTGAACGTGCTGTAGAACCAGACCGCGAAGCACAGGCACTCCCGGATAGGCACCAGCCACGCGGCGGCGCGGCGGGTAAGGATGAGGCGCGAATTCACCGCGCGATCCAACCACAGCCGCAGAACCAGATAGGCCGCGACCAAGCCCCCTCCCCACCAACTGGGGTGCACCAGATACAAGACCAGCAAGAGCGGCAAGACGCAGGTCACCACCGACAGAATGTGATCGGCCGGACGCACGGCCCGGACGGTGTGAGCCCAGCGGACTTCATGGCGGAACAGCGCGCCGAGTTCGACCTCGTTGACCATGGTGTCGACGGTATAAGAGCTCAGGCGGACGTCCCAGCCGGCATGGGCCAGCAGGTCTCCGATCTGGTGATCCTCGGCCAGATGGTTGGCAACGGCGGCAAAACCACCGATCGCATCCAGCGCGTCACGCCGCAGCAGCAACACCGGCCCCAGGCAGGCGTCGATCCCGTTGAGGGCGCGATCAAGGAGGATCGACGGCACGATCCAGCCATTGATGTTGAGCGCCCCAAGTTCCGAAACCAGCCCCTGGGTGGGCGAGCCCTTATAGATGCAGGACACCGCCCCGACCTTGGGCTCGGCCATGGTGGCGACGACAGAGCGAAAGCACTCCCGGCCGATTTCCACGTCGCTGTCGGAAACCATCAGGACGTCATGCCGGCACGCGGACATGATATTCATCACGTTGCTGGTCTTGAGATTGGCACCGTGGATACGGGCATCGCAAACCAGTGTGATGTCGCGGTTGGGAAATTCAATTTTCAGACGCTCGACCACCGCCACCGCCGGATCGCAAGAGTCGCGAACACCGAAAACGAGCTGATAGTCGGGATAATCTTGATTGCAAAACGAACGCAGGCACTCATAGAGCCGCGGTTCGTCGCCGCAAAGCGGCTTTAGAATCGACAGAGGTGGAAGGAAGCTGCTATTGGGCGCGAAGGCCGTCTCACGAAACGCGAGTACATGCCGGAGGCATAGCAATAAGTAAGACATGCCGGACAGTGCCAGAAGCGTCAAGGCAATATTGCTTACGGAAAAGCCAAATACCGCCATACGAATTCACCTCTTCCCGACTCTGACCTTGAATCACGGCGAAATTAGCACTGTTTCAGCGTGAGTTACAAACCATAATGATCTAAGCCTTTTGGATAAGTTCGATGCGATAGCCATCAGGATCTTCAATAAAGGCGAGAATGGTCGAGCCGTGTTTCATGGGGCCGGGAGTACGCACGATCTTGGCGCCCTCCGCCGCCAATTTGGCGCAAGCACCGTGGATGTCGGCCACTCCAAGCGCCAGATGGCCGAAACCGGTGCCCAGCTCGTAAGAGGCTGTGTCCCAGTTATGGGTCAGTTCGATCACGGTATGATCGGATTCGGCACCGTACCCGACGAAGGCCAGGGTGAAGCGGCCTTCGGGATAATCCTGGCGCCGCAGCAGCTTCATTCCCAGCAATCGGGTATAGAAATCCAGGGACCGATCCAAATCACCCACTCGGATCATGGTATGCAGCAACCGCCAATTCGCCTCGCTCATTGCTTTTCTCCGATAAATTCCAGGATGGTTGCCGCGGCTCTGGCGCTTGGACTATCCCCATCCAACCCCAGTTTAGCCAGGGCCCGGCGCGCGCCCGATACTTGGGTATCGCATGCCGCCGGATCAACCAGGAGATGATCGACAGCATCCGCCAGGGCGTCCGGCCGACATTGATCCTGCAGCAGTTCCGGCATCACCGGCTCGTCAACCAGGATGTTGACAAGGGTGACGAATTTGAAGCTGAGCCCGAGAAAGCGGGTCGCCACGAAGGCCGACAGTTTGGAGACCTTGTAGGTGATCACCGTCGGCAAGCCGGCCATGGCCAATTCCAGCGCAACCGTTCCCGACGCGGCCAAGGCCACGTCGCAGGCGGCGAAGGCATCGTATTTCTCGGCGGCACCGCGAACCACCACGGTCGGAAGCGGCCATGATCGGGCCGCGGCGGAAACCTCTTCGGCCACCGTCTCCACGGTCGGCGCCACCGCGACCAGCCCCGGATGCCGTCGCGCCAGAATACCCAAGGTCGCGGCGAAGGGCGGCAGCAGTTTGGCCGTCTCGGAATGGCGGCTGCCGGGAAGAACGCAAATGACCTTCGCCTCGGGCGAAATGCCGTGACGAGCGCGGAATCCAGGGCCATCCCCCCGCCCCGCCCCGCCCTCGATGACCGGATGTCCCACATGGATCGACCGCAGACCGTCCTTTTCGAACCAGGCCGGCTCGTTGGGAAGCAGGGTCAGCAGCAGATCCAGTACCCGCGCCAGCGTCTTGGTTCGTCCCGACTTCCAGGCCCAAACCATGGGTGCGACATAATGAATGCGGGGGATGGTCGATCCGCGCTTTTTCAGCCCGCCATGGATGCGCCCGGTAAAGCCCCAGGAATCGATGGTCAGGACGGCATCGGGACGCTTCGTTTCGATATCGGAAAGAGTAAGCTTGATCCGGCGCAAGATGTTGGCTAGCCGAGGCAACACTTCCACCAATCCCATAACCGACAATTCCGTCATGGGAAACAGGCTTTGCAGCCCTTCAGCCCGCATGGCCTCGCCACCGATGCCGGCAAACCGAACCGAACCGCCGGACAATGTCTTCAAGGCCGCCATCAGACGCCCACCGAGCAGATCACCCGAAGGCTCTCCGGCAATGATGTAGATCAGCGGTCCCTGGCTCATGGAGCGATCTCGACGCCACGAACGAACAGCCCCAGGCGATCAGCCTCCGCCGCCACCGCGTCGCGCCCAAGAACCAAAGCGCCGCCGGCCTCCACCGCAATGCCACGCAAGCCGACGGCGGCGGCCTCGCGAACCGTCGTCGTGCCGATGGTGGGAAGGTCGATCCGACGGTCTTGCCCTGGCTTGCGGATCTTCACCAGCACACCGCCCAGGCCGTCGCGGGCCAGTGCGCCACAGCGGCGCAAAAGTTGGTCGGTGCCTTCGATCGCTTCGACCCCCAGCACGATTCCCTGCTGGACCACCACCGCTTGGCCGATGTCGAGAGCGCCCAGCCCCCGCGCGACCTCAAGCCCGCGTTCAATATCCGCTTCGGCTTGGGCATCGGTCGCGACGGAGCCGTAAGCCCCGGCCACCGCCAGGCAATCGGACAGCACCTCGTCCACACCCACCACCCGGAAGCCCTCATGCTCCAACTCGGCGACCACGGCACGCAGCAGGCCGTCATCGCCCAGAGCCTTGAGTCCGACCTTGGCGAAAAACCGGGCGGTGCGGAAATCCGGGGCGAGTTCACTCAGCGACGGACGGCGCACCGGCCCGATCATCATCACCTCGACCACCCCGGCCTGGCGCAATTTTTCAAACCCGCTCCCCGCCTCGCCCAGACGGATCCAATCGGCGGGCGCATCGCCGATCACCGCCGGATCGGCGTGGCCATTCAATGCCAGGATATGAAAAGTCCGCCCCTCGGCCCGGCAGGCGGCGGCGACGAGCCCAGGAAGCTCGCCACCTCCCGCCACGATGCCGAGTTTAGGGCGCATCGCCACTGAATTTGGGCGTGCTGAGGGAGCGCGACGAATCGGAGCGGATAAAGGCCACGATCTCCATCACCACCGCGTTATCCTTGAACTGCTCTTCCACATCGGACAGCCGCTCCTGCAACGTTCCCTCGGGAGCGAACAGCAGACGATACGCGTTGCGCAGAGTATGGATGTCATCGCGCGAGAAGCCTCGACGCTTCAGTCCGACAATGTTCAGACCGTTGAGATAAGCACGATTGCCGATCACCGTTCCGAACGGAATGACATCGGCCTCGACCCCCGACATGCCGCCGATCATGGCGTGCTTGCCGATCCGCACGAACTGGTGCACCGCCGACAACCCACCCAGGAAGGCGAACTCGCCGACCGTCACATGTCCGGCCAGGGTGGCGTTATTGGCCATGATGACGTTGTCACCCAGGATACAGTCGTGCGCCACATGAGCGCTGGCCATGAACAGGCAGTCATTACCCACCTGGGTGATCATGCCGCCACCCTCGGTGCCCGGATTCATGGTCACATGTTCGCGGATCTGGTTGTTCTTCCCGATCTCCAGCGTGGAGAGTTCGCCCCGATATTTCAGGTCTTGCGGGCGATGCCCGATGGAGGCAAAGGGAAAAATGCGTGTGCCGGCGCCGATCTTGGTGCGTCCGGCCACGACCACATGGGAAATCAACTCGACCGAATCGTCCAGTTGGACATCAGGACCGACAACACAATAGGGACCGATGATGGCGGACGGAGCGATCTTTGCCTTGGCATCGATCACGGCGGTGGGATGGATATTTGTCATTGCGCCCTATTCGTCCAGGATCATCGCGGCATAGGTCGCTTCCGCCACCAGGGTGTCGTCGACCTTGGCTTCAGCCCGGAACTTCCAGACGTTGCCGCGGCTGCGCTCCTTGAAAACGTGGATATGCAACTGGTCGCCCGGCCCAACCGGCCGGCGGAAGCGGCAATTCTCGACGCTCATGAAGTAGACCAGCTTTCCCTCGGCCGACGGCCCCAAGGTTTCCACCACCAGAACGGCGGCGGTCTGCGCCATGGCCTCGATGATCAGAACGCCGGGGAAAACCGGCCGCGAGGGGAAGTGCCCCTGAAAAAACGGCTCGTTGATGGTGACGTTCTTGATGCCGACGGCACTCTCGTTGGCCACGACTTTGATGACCCGATCCACCATGAGGAACGGATAACGATGCGGGATCATTTCGATGATCCGGCTGATGTCGATGACCTTGCCCTGGTCGCTGACGGTAGTGTCCATATGCAGTCCTGCCTTATCGATACGTCTCTTGGCCGGTGCGACCGATCAAGTCTTCTTGCGCGCCATCTTACCGAGAATGGCGCTCTGGCGCAGCCAATCGGCCATGGGAACCGCAGGGGCCCCCCCCACGGTTTCCCCTGGTCCGATGTCGCGCATCACTCCAGACTGGGCGGCGATCCGCGCCCCCGAGCCAATCTTGAGATGCCCGGTAATTCCGGCCTGACCGCCGGCCGCGACGAAATCCCCCATGCGGGTCGATCCCGAAATTCCAACCTGAGCGACAATCACGCAACCGCGTCCAAGTTGGACGTTGTGCCCAATCTGGACGAGATTGTCTATCATGCAGCCATCGCCGATGATCGTATCCGGCCCGGCTCCACGGTCGATGGTGGCGTTGGCGCCGATCTCGACACCGTTGCCGATGATCACCCGGCCCAATTGCGGCACTTTCAGGTGCCCCTCGGGCCCCATGGCGAATCCAAAACCGTCCTGACCGATCCGCGCACCGGGATAGACCGCAACCTTGCGCCCCAGGAGGGCATGGGAAACCGTGGCGTTGGCGCCGATGGTGCAGTCGTCTCCCACCGTGACACCGGGACCGACAACCGCATTGGCGCAGATGCGGCACCGGGCACCGATCCGGGCATTGGCGCCAATCACCGCTCCGGGCTCGATGCGACAACCATCGCCGATCACGGCGGTGGGATCGACCCATGCGGTCGGGGCCACCCAAACCTCGGGAGCGACAACGGGATAGAAGGCTTGAGCGACGCGCGCATAGGCGCGATAGGGATCGCCCGCCAGCAACAGGGCCATGCCGGCCGGTGCCTTGTCCGCCATGTCCGGCGCCACGATGCACAATCCGGCCTTGCTGGCCTGAAACGCAGCAACATACTTTTTGTTGTCGAGAAACGAAACATCTCCGGGGCCGGCCGTCTCCAGCGGCGCCACATCGCTGAATTGCCGGGCGGGGTCGCAACCCTCTACCGGTTTGGCGGAGGAAATCTCCGCCAGCGCACCCAGCGTGAACGGCCCTGCGACCGTAAAGAACCTTGGATCGGCCATGACGTTATTTCTTATCGGGCTTGGTCGCGGCGGAGGGCGCGACAGGTGTGGGCGTGTCGTCAACGACCGGAACCGGGAAGTTGACCGATGGCATCTTGCGATTAAGGCGTTCAATCACTGTGGGGGTAACATCCATGCGCGGTTCGTGCAACACCACCTGCTGTTTGGGCAGGACAAGATTTGCCCCCATCTCATTGGCGATCTCGCCGGTGATGTTCAGGATGGCGTTCATCATGTCGGCGGCGGCACCCTCGGTCGATTTCTCCAGCGCCCTGACGGCGACCTGGGTTCGACGTTGAAAGGCGATGACCTGCTGCTCCAGCGCCTTGGCCTTTTGGTCGTAGGCATCCTGGGGAATAGTCCCCTTTTGCTTGGCCAGGTCCTGGTCGGCGGCCTGCAACTGCTGACGTGCGGAATTGAAGTCGGCCTGAAAGATCTGCTGATACTTGTCCCGTTGGGCGATCAACGCCTTTCCGGCCAGCGATTCTCGCTGAGCCGCCTGAACATCGACGATAATGATGACAACCGGCGCCGTGTTTTGCTTCTGGGCGAGTGCAGGACCGCCCCACGCCAAGGTTGAAACCAGAGCCGTCGCGGCGATCACGGCACGCATCCCGAATCGGATGATCATTTCAAGGCTTTCCTCACCGATTCGCCGCTCTGACCAAAACTGCCGCCACATGTTCCGAAGGCTCAGAACTTGGAGCCAAAGTTGAACTTGAACAGTTCCGTCTTGTCGAAGGATTGCTTCATGACGGGAATACCGATATCGACGGCGACCGGCCCCATGGGTGATTTCCAGGAGACGCCGATACCAACCGCGGCACGAAGCGAACTGGATTGATCGACCGCGCTGGTATCGCCCACATCGGTGGGTCCGACCGTGCCGAAATCGGTGAAGGCTTCACCCAATACCCCGAATTCCTCCGGCAGACCGATGGGGAACTTGACCTGCGCCGAACCGGTTGCGAGCCAGACGCCGCCAATGGCATCCCCGGTGTTCTTGTCGCGAGGGCTGACGCCGCCAGTGGCGAAACCACGCAAGGAATCGCCGCCGGCATACATGCGATCGGTAATCCGGACCCGCTGTCCCAGTCCGTAGATGTAGGAGCCACTCCCGGAGATGCCGAGGATCACCCGTTCGGTGAGCGTGAAGTACTGGCCACCGTTCATGCCACCACGGACATAGCGGGTGTCTCCGCCAAGCCCGGCGAACTCGGTACTTCCACGGACGAAGTATCCTTCGGTCGGCTCGATCCGGCTGTCACGCTTGTCATAGCTGACCATTTGCATGATCGAGGACGTCAGATGCGAGCCGATCTGATCCAGCACATAGGGCGACGTGCTGTTGACGCTGCTGACCGTGTCCTGCTTGAGCGTGTATCTCCAGTCCTGGCGCAGCGGTTCGGTGATCTGGTAACCCATGCGAAGATCGCCACCGAGGGTCGAGGAGTTGTAGGCGCTCTGCTGCTGAAGCTTGCGGTCGACGGCAAAGATGTCGAAGCCGGCAGCAATCTCCTGCTCCATGAAGTAGGGCTCGGTGAACGAGAACTCCATCGACGTCCGCCGCAAGCCCAACATGCCCGACAGCTTGACGTCCTGGCCACGTCCCAGCAGATTTCGTTCCCGCAGCGTCGCTTCGATCATCGGGCCGACCTGGCTTGACCAGCCGACACCGAAACTAAGTTCGCCGGTCGACTTCTCTTGGACATCGACCTTGATGATCGTGCGGTCGGGAGCCGTTTCCGACGGAACATTGGTGACTTCCGCCTTCTCGAAGAAGTTGAGATCCTTCAGGCGCTGGCGCGACCGGCGCAGCTTGGCCGAATTGAAGGCGTCACCCTCGACGAGACGGAACTCACGCCGGATCACCTTGTCCAGGGTGCGCACATTGCCGGTGATGTCGATCCGCTCGACAAAGACGCGCGGGCCTTCCTGCACGTCATAGGCAATGTCGATGGTTTTGGTCTCGCGATTGCGATTGACCTGGGGACGGATATCGACAAAGGCGAATCCCTTGGTTCCGACCGCATCGGTAAGCTTCTGAACGATATCTTCGACCTGATCGGCGTTGTACCAATCGCCTTCCTCGCTCACCACCAGCGGCTGGAGCTCTTCGGCCTTGAGGTCCTTGATGTTGATGTTGATGACCGACTTACCGAATCTATAGCGCTCACCTTCATCGATCGTGTAGGTGATGAAAAAGCCCTCCCGATTGGGAGTCAGTTCCGCAATGGCGGACGAGACCCGGAAATCGGCGAAGCCACGCTTGAGATAAAAGCGGCGCAACAATTCGCGGTCGTAGGTGACGCGGTCGGGATCATAGGTGTCATCGGACGACAGGAAGCGGTACCAGCGCTCCTCCTTCGTCTGGAGGATCTCGGCCAGACGGTCCTGGTCATAGCGCCGATTGCCGACGAACGAAATGCGTCGCACATACGTAGGCTCGCCCTCGCCGATCTCGTAGACCAGATCAACCCGGTTCTGTTCCAGTTGAATGATCTTGGGCTCGACCGTCGCGGCGAAACGGCCATTGCGACGGTAGAGTTCGAGGATACGCTTGACGTCGGCCTGGACCTTGGAACGGGTATAGACGGTACGCGGCCGCAACTGAACTTCCGTGTTCAGTTGCTCATCCTTGATACGCTTGTTTCCCTCGAAGGCGATGCGATTGATGATCGGGTTTTCAACCACCCTGACCACCAGCTGGCTTCCCTCGCGGCGAATGGCCACGTCGGCGAACAGCCCCGTGTTGAACAGCGCCTTCAGCGAGCGATTGACGCGATCAGCGTCGTACATGTCGCCTTCGGTGATCGTCATATACGACTTGACGGTCTCGGTCTCGATACGCTGGGTGCCTTGGATCACGACGGACTGAATGCGTCCGCCATCCTCGGCGCGAGCAGACCCCGCCCCGAACGCCATGCCCAAAAGCAAAACGGCGCCCACCAGAATACCGGTACACTGCACGAAACGCATCGAGGCCCCCCTTCGAGTCCGCAGTGCCGATTCGCAGACTCGGGTCACGAAAACAGCCGTTTCACCACTTCCCAAATCGGCAACGCAACGATGTCGTTTCTCGTAGCGAAAACCATCAAGGCCAATACCAGAAACAGCCCGATTCGGAAACCATATTCTTGAGCCCTCTCCCCCAGGGGACGACCAAGGATCGCTTCAAAAGCATAGAATAGAAGATGACCACCGTCGAGAACCGGAATGGGGAAAAGATTGATCAACCCCAGATTCAGTGACAGCCATATCGTATAGAAGATGACGCTGGACAATCCGATTTGCGCAGCTTCCCCCGCCCCTTTGGCTATTCTGATCGGGCCGCCCAATTCGTCCGTGTCACGAGTTCCGTTGATCATCTGCCCAATGCCGATGAAGGTCGAACGGACCATGCCTTCGGTCTCGCGCAGGGATTCCACCAGGGCCGAAACCGGGCCATGGCTAACAATCCGGGTGCTGGCGGGATCGGCGGTGATGCCGAGAACCGGCACCTTTTCCATATCGCCGAAGACGCCCTTGCGCTGAATCACCCGCGGCTGCGCCGAAATGGACAGGGTCTCGGTCCCACGCTGCACGGACAGGTCCAGCGGATGTTCGATTTCCAACCGGACGATGCGCTGGATATCCTGGAAGCGTTCAACCGCCTGACCATTGATGGCGACAATGCGGTCGCCCGCCCGCAATCCGGCGGCCTCGGCGGCGGTATCGGCGTGGACGCTGCCGACGACCGGTTCGGTGACCGGCTGGCCCAACACCATGAACATTCCAGCTAGGCCGAGAATGGCAAAGACGAAGTTGGCGGCCGGTCCGGCGAACACCACGGCGGCGCGTTGACCGACGCGCTTATGCTGAAAGGCGACCGCCTTCTCGTCCTCGGTCATGACGCGCTCGTCACTGGTGGTCGAGGAGGCGTCGGCATCGCCGAAGAACTTCACATACCCCCCCAGCGGAATCAGGCTGATCCGCCACCGCGTCCCGGTCTTGGGATCGGTCCGTCCCCAGACCTCGGGACCGAAACCGATGGAAAAGACATCGACCTTCACCCCGTTCCACCGGGCGACCAGGAAATGTCCCATCTCGTGGATGAACACCACGACGGTCAGAATCAGCAGAAAGATCACCACGTAATACCAAACGCCGTGGATCACGCTGTGCAGCAGGGAGGAAAGTTCCATGGTACTCCGGGATCAGGAAACGTGCCCGACCACAGTGGACGCGAACTGACGCGCCTTGTGATCCTGGGCGAGGACATCGTCGATTGAACCGAGTTCGCAGTGCTCGACGCCTTCGATGGTCCGCTCGACCACCTGGGCGATGTCGAGGAATCCGATGCGCCGGTCGAGGAAGGCCGCGACGGCGATTTCGTTGGCGGCATTCATGACCGCAGCGGCCGAACCGCCAGCCCGCAGCGCCGAGCGTGCCAGACGCAGCGACGGGAAGCGCAACGGGTCGGGCTGCTCGAAGGTCAGGGTGGCGATAGCGGCCAGATCAAGCTTGGCCACCGGGGCCTCGATACGCTTAGGCCATCCCAAGGCATAGGCGATGGGAGTGCGCATGTCGGGCGCCCCCAACTGCGCCAGCACCGAACCGTCCACATAGGCCACCAGGCTGTGAATCACCGACTGGGGATGGACGACGATGTCGATCCGGTCTTCCGGCATGTCGAACAGGTGATGCGCCTCGATCAGTTCCAACCCCTTGTTGAACATGGAGGCTGAATCCACCGAAATCTTGGCGCCCATGGACCAGTTGGGGTGCGCCACCGCCTGTTCCGGCGTCACGTCGGCCATGAAGTCGCGGCTCTTGCTCCGGAACGGCCCGCCCGACGCGGTCAGAATGATCTTCTCGATCTTGTCCAACTGGTCGAAGTCGAACACCTGGAAGATGGCCGAATGCTCGGAATCCACCGGCAGCAGGGTGGCCTTGTGCTTTTGCACCTCGGCCATCATCAGCTGGCCGGCGCAGACTAGGCACTCCTTGTTGGCCAGGCCGACCACCGCGCCCCGCCGCACCGCGGCCAGAGTCGGCGCCAAGCCGGCGGCGCCGACGATGGCGGCCATCACCCAGTCGGCGTCGGGAATCTCGGCGGCGGCGACCACCGCCTTGGCACCGGCGGCAGCCTCGATGCCGCTGCCGGCAAGGGCTTCCTTCAAGGCCGGATAGGCGGCCTCGTCGGCCACCACCGCCAGCCGGGCCTTCAGCCGCTTGGCCTGGTCCACCAGGATGTCCACTCGCGAATTGGCGACAAGAGCCTCGACCCGGTAGAGGTCCGGACGCGCTTCGACCAGTTCGACCGTGTTGCAGCCGATGGACCCGGTCGAGCCGAGAATGGTGATACCTCGCCTTGCGCTCATGGCAATCCCTTTACTACCAAATCAATACGGGCCGGCCACTGGCCAACGTCAAAACCGCCACCGTCAAAGCCGCGGCGAGCAGACCATCGACCCGGTCCAGAACGCCACCATGGCCCGGAATGATGCCGCTGGAATCCTTGACATTCCACCGTCGTTTCACCCAGGACTCGAACAAATCACCAACCTGCGCCACCACCGCGCCGACGGCGCTGACCACGGCGATCACCCCGACATCGGCGAGAGCGAACGTGCGCGCCACCAGCACACCGGCAAGCGCCGCGCAAGCCATGCCGCCAAACAAACCAGCCCAGGTCTTCTTGGGGCTGACAGCCGGCAGCAGCAGCGGACCGCCGATCAACCGCCCAAAGGCATAGGCGCCGATATCGGTGGCCCAAACCACCAGCAGCAGCCACCATACCACGGCGCCGCCCAGACCGGGATCATCACGAAGCCACACCAATGCGATGGCAGGCAAGCCGATATAGAATCCGCCGAGACCGGCCCATAGCCGTCCGGAATTCGCCGGTCCGGCCAGGACGACCGAAACAACGGTTGTCGCCGCCACCACGGCGACAGCCGCCAGCGGATAAACCACCGTCACGAGGGCGGCGACGAAACAGCCAATCGCGGCAACCCGCCCCGCGTTGGCGAAACCGCCCAGCGCCATCCGGGCCCATTCCCAGCACATCAGCGCCGCCGCCACCGCCACCAGGGCGGCGAAGGCATAGCCCCCGGCCCAGGCGGCCAGCAGCGCCGGAGGAGCCATGACCAGGGCTGAGATCGCGCGGGTTTTCAGCACGCGGCGGTCACCTTGTGGCGCCGTAGCGGCGTTCGCGGCCATGGTAGTCGCGAATGGCGCCCTCAAGCTCGGCGCGGCCGAATTCCGGCCACAGGGTTTCGATGAAGACGAGTTCGGCGTAAGCCCCCTGCCACAGCAGGAAATTGCTGATGCGCTTCTCGCCGCTGGTGCGGATGATCAGGTCGGGATCGGGAATGCCGGCGGTGAAGAGGTGACCGCTAAACATGTCCTCGTCGATGGCGTCGGGAGATAGTTTCCCATCGGCGACGTCGCAAGCGATCCGCCGCGCCGCCTCGACCAGTTCCTGGCGGCCACCGTATGAAAGGGCCAGGACCAGGGTCAGCGAGGCATTGTCCGCAGTCTTGGACTCGGCGTCCTCAATCAGACGGACGATGTCCGGCCCCAGGCGCTTGCGATCTCCGATCACCTTGAGGCGAATGCCATTCTTGTGAAGCGAATTGATTTCGTTGCGCAGGTAAAGCCGCAACAGCCCCATCAGATCCGAGACCTCTCCAGCCGGCCGCTTCCAGTTTTCCGAGGAGAAGCCGTACAAGGTGAGGTAGGACACGCCCATTTCGCGCGCCGCCTCGACGGTGCGGCGCACGGACTCGGCGCCCCGCTTGTGTCCTGCGGTGCGTGGCAGTCCGCGCGCCTTCGCCCAGCGACCATTGCCATCCATGATGATGGCGATATGAGCGGGCGGCGGCGACAGATCGGCGTTGGACGGGGCGGGTTCCATGCTATCTGCTAGACCTGCATGATTTCTTTTTCTTTATGGGACAGATAGTCGTCAATCTTCTTGATGATGTCGTCGGTTATGACCTGAATTTCTTTTTCATGTTTCTTAATCTCGTCTTCCGAGATATGTCCGTCCTTTTCCATCTTCTTCAGCGTATCCATACCATCGCGACGGACATTGCGGACGGAAATGCGAGCCTGCTCGGAATATTTTCCGGCGATCTTCTGCAATTCCTTGCGCCGTTCCTCGTTCAGCGCCGGAATCGGCACCCGAACCAGTTGGCCGTCGGTCTGCGGGTTGAGACCAAGACCGGCGTCGCGGATCGCCTTCTCCACCGCTTTGACCTGGGACTTGTCCCACACCTGAACGGTCAGCATGCGGGGTTCGGGCACACCGACGGTTCCGCACTGCGACAGCGGCATGGTCTGGCCGTAGGCCTCGACCACCACCGGATCGAGCAAATTGGTGGACGCCCGGCCGGAGCGAAGACCGGAAAATTCTTTCTTGAGAACCTCGACGGCGCTGTCCATGCGACGGCTGACGTCTTTCTTGAGGTCGTTCCAGCTGGTCGGAGCGGACACGATCTACCCCCTTTTCTTATTCGTTCGCGATAATGGTAAAGAGCCCTTGGCCGGACACCACCTCGGAAAACGCTCCGGGACGGTGCAGGTCGAACACCACGATGGGAACCCGGTTCTCGCGGCAAAGCGCGATCGCGGCCGTGTCCATCACGGCAAGGTCGCGGGCCAGCACATCGTTGAAGGTCAGACGGTCGAAACGGACCGCATCCTTGACCTTCTTGGGATCGGCGGAATAGACCCCGTCAACCTGCGTCGCCTTGAGTAGCGCGTCGCATCCCATTTCGACGGCACGCAAGGCGGCGGCGGTATCGGTGGTGAAGAAGGGATTGCCGGTTCCGGCGGCGAATATGACCACCCTGCCCTTTTCCAGATGGCGGATGGCGCGGCGGCGGATATAGGCCTCGCACACGGTGGGCATGACGATGGCGGACTGAACGCGGGTCTCGCAGCCGATCCGCTCCAGGGCGTTCTGAACCGACAGGGCGTTGATGACCGTCGCCAACATGCCCATGTTGTCGGCCGCCGCCCGCTCCATCCCGTTGGAGGCGCCGGAGACGCCGCGAAAGATATTGCCGCCGCCGATGACGACGCAGACCTCGACCCCAAGGTCGCGGACCGATTGTACTTCGCGGGCGATGCGTTCAACGGTAGCTGGATCGAGCCCGTATTCACGAGTCCCCATCAGCCCTTCGCCGGAAATCTTCAGGAGAACGCGGCGGAATTTGGCGTCGCTGGCCATGATCTCCCTCGGGTCTGGTGGGTCCCGGGGCCGCATTCTCACGGCCCGAGCGGCGGCGATCATACACCATTCCGACCGCCTGTCGCGCCCCTTCTAGGGGCATCCGGGCCGCTCCATTCGAAGCGGCCCGGTCGCTGTGGAGGATTAGTGCCCGAGCTGGGCGGCAACCTCGGCGGCGAAGTCCTTCTCTTCCTTCTCGATCCCTTCGCCCAGGGCGAAGCGGACGAAGCCGGCCAGCTTGATCGGCGCGCCGATTTCCTTGCCGACGGTCTCGAGAACCTTGGAGATCTTGCTCTCCTGGTCGATGACGAAGATCTGCTCGGACAGGCAGACTTCCTCGTAGTACTTGCGGATACGACCCTCGACCATCTTCTCGACGACGGCGGCCGGCTTGCCCGACGCCTGAGCCTGCTCGGTCAGAACCGCCTTCTCCCGCTCCAGCGCGGCGTTGTCGACGGCGCTGGGATCGAGGAATTGCGGGTTGGCGGCGGCCACATGCATGGCCAGCTGCTTGCCCAACTCGGCCAGGCGAGCCTGGTCGCCGGTGGACTCGAGGGCCACCATGCAGCCGATCTTACCCAGGCCGGGAGCGATGGACGAGTGCATGTAGGACGCGACGACGCCGTTGGGCACTTCCAGATACACGGCACGACGGAAATTCATGTTCTCGCCGATGGTGGCGATCAGGGCGGTCAACTGCTCGGCGACCGACTTGCCGGCACCGGGGCACTCGGCGGCCTTGATGGCCTCCACATCGGCGCCCTTGGCCAGCGCCACGGCGGCGACGGCCGACACGAAACCCTGGAACTGCTCGTTGCGGGCGACGAAATCAGTCTCGGCGTTGACCTCGACGGCGACACCCTTGGTGCCGGCGGCGGCAATGCCGACCAGACCCTCGGCGGCGACGCGGCCGGCCTTCTTGGCGGCGGCGGCAAGGCCCTTGGTGCGCAACCAGTCGATGGCGGCTTCGATGTCGCCGGCGGTCTCGCCCAGCGCCTTCTTGCAATCCATCATGCCGGCGCCGGTCTTCTCGCGCAGTTCCTTGACCAACGAAGCGGTAATTTCGGCCATGGGTTTTCCTCTCTCGACGAAGGGCTCCAGAGGAGCCTCGAAAACGGACAAGTTCTCAAACGAATGGCGGCGAACGGGTGTCGCCGCCATTCGCATGCGATAAAGCGACTTAAGCCGGCTGAGCGGGAGCCTCTTCGGCAACCACCACAACTTCGGCCTCGACCTCGGGGACCTGCTCCACCGGGGCTTCGACGCTGGCACCCACATCGCCGCCGCCACGGGTGATCTCGGCCTGAATGCCGTCGAGCACCGCGCCGGCCATCAGATCGCAGTAGGTCTGGATGGCGCGAATGGCGTCGTCATTGCCGGGAACCGGATAGGTGATGCCTGCCGGATCCGAGTTGGAGTCGATGATCGCCACCACCGGAATGCCCAGCTTGTTGGCTTCCTGAACCGCCAGCTGCTCCTTGTTGGTGTCGATGATGAACAGGATATCGGGCAGGCCGCCCATCTCCTTGATGCCGCCCAGCGCGCGCTCGAGCTTGTCGCGCTCGCGCTGCAGCACCAACTGCTCCTTCTTGGTCAGGCCACCCAGGGCGCCCGAAGTCAACTGCTCGTCCAGTTCGCGCAGGCGCTTGATCGACTGCGAGATGGTCTTCCAGTTGGTCAGCATGCCGCCGAGCCAACGATGGTTGACGAAGTACTGGCCGCAGCGACGCGCGCCATCGGCGACGATGGAAGACGCCTGGTGCTTGGTGCCGACAAACAGAACGCGGCCGCCACCGGCGGTCACGTCGCGAACCGCCTGCATGGCGCGGTGCAGCATGGGCACGCTCTGCTGGAGGTCGATGATGTGAATGCCATTGCGGATGCCGAAGAGGTACGACGACATCTTCGGGTTCCAGCGGCGGGTATTGTGGCCGAAATGGACGCCGGCTTCGACGAGCTGACGCATGGTAAACGTGGGCAGAGCCATCGGAAAGTCCTTTGCTTCTCCGGTTGAACCTCCGCGGGAGTAGCCGGGTTGTCCCGGCACCGGAGCGAACGAGCGACAAAAGCCATGTCGCCGCCGCGATCCCGCGTGCGGATTAATGGCCGGGTTCTTACGCCTTTGCGCCGGGATTTGCAAGCGAAGTTGCTATTTCTCTTTCAAGACCACGCGGCAGGCGGCGGGCAGCGGCCGGGCCTGGACGTGCGGCTTGCTGGGCGGGGCCGGCGAAGTCGGCTTGACCAACCAGGATTCCAGTTCGTCGCCACAGCCGTCACCCTCGGGAATCGGCTTTTGAACCTCGCAGTCCGGGCTGTCTGGCGGGCAGACCAGACGGACATGAAAATGTTCGTCATGCCCCCACCATGGCCGCAGCTTGCGCAGCCAGTCGCGGTCACCCGCCGCCGGCGCGGCGCGGCACATGGCCCGCTTGATCGCCGGGTTGACGAAGATCCGCTCCACCTCGGGAGCGCGCGCCGCCAACTCCACCAGCCGCGCCTGGGCCGGTGTCCAGGTGGCGGGATCCACGTCCCCTCCCTTCACCATCTCCACCGGCGTGGGGTCTTCGAGTTCGGCGCGGCCAAGATGCTGGGGCGCCAACCTGAACCAGATGTCCACATCCAGGCCGTTCTGATGGCTGGCATGGCCGGACGGCATGGGGCCGCCGCGCGGTTGCCCCATGTCGGCAACCAGAACGCCAGCGATCCCTACCCCGCCGGCAGCGGCGGAAAGATCCCGGACAAAGCGGATGGTGGAAGGGTGGCCCCAGTTGCGATGCCGCGATGGACGCAGCACCTGATAGTTCTCGCCGTCCAAGGCCAGCGCTTCCGCTCCGCGCACACATCCCGCCGCCGCCGAGCCGATCACCAGAGCCTGCCCCGCGGCCGGGGCTACGGTAAACGCCCAGGCCTCTCTGCCTTCGGCGGCCGGACCGCCAAGCGCCAGCACGGCGACGACCATGACCGCAAGCAGCCTCAATCGAACACCGTCGCTTCGAAGCTGGCCTGAATTTCGCGAATTTCGTCTTGGCTGTCGAGCATGGCGGCCACGCATTCCGGATCGAACTTGCTCCCCGCCAATTCCAGCAACAGATCGCAAGCCTGCTGATTGCTCCACGCCTTCTTGTATGGCCGCTCCGAGGTCAGGGCGTCGAAGACATCGGCAACGGCGGCGATGCGGGCCTCAAGGGGGATTTCCGTCCCCCGCAGACGGTGAGGATAGCCGCTGCCGTCCAGCGCCTCGTGGTGATAGGCGATGATATTGCGCAGAATGGAGAAATGCGCCAGCGACTGCATGCCGAAATCCACGGCCATCAGGTCGATGATCTCCAGCCCTCGCGCCACATGCGCCTTCATCACATCGAATTCCTCGGGCGTGAGTTTGCCCGGCTTGAACAAGATGCTGTCCGGCACCCCGATCTTGCCCACATCGTGGATGGGCGAGAACTGGAACAGATACTCGACGAACTCGTCGTCGAGACCGTGGCGGTCCGCTAGCTTGGTGGCGATCAACCTGGCGTATCGGGCCATGCGGGCGAGATGAGCGCCGGTTTCCTCGTCGCGCACGGTGGAGACCTGGCGGATCACCTTGACCGCCGCATGCATCATCCGCACGGCGTCCAGTTCACGCATCACCACTTGGGCAATCAACTCGGCATAAGGCCGGAGTCGATGGACGACCAGGGGAGTGAAAAAGCCCTTCTCGACCGAATTGAGGAACAGGAAACCGAAAAACTGCCCCTTGGAGATGATCGGCATGGTGTAGCTGGAGAGATAGCCGCATGCCACCAGCCGGCTGGCATGCCGCTGCCCGATTTCCGCCACCACCTGAAGGTCGTTGAGGGTGCGCCGCCCGCCGGTCAAGGCCAATTGCTGCAAACTGGGGAGGCTGGACATCTTGGCCGACGAATGATCGAGCGGACTTTCGCCATCGCTAGAATGAATGAACGTCTTGAGAATATCCGTCCGCTCATCATACAACGCAACAGCGATGCGGCTTAATGCCGTCAGGTCCTGGTCACTCTTGATTTCGTCATGAAGACAGACCAAGCGCTCCGCCAGTCCTTGATGGATAGCCGGCAAAGTCTTGCGTGTTACACCCGAATTCACAACACCACCCGCTTTCAACCCCGACATTTGCCTACTGAACGATACTCCGGCAGGCAAGTCAGGGTCAAACCTCGGCGCAATACTATTTTTACCTAGGCCAATAGGCAGGCCCCCAATGCCCGACTCCGGTATCATTCTCGAGGAAAGCCGGAATCACCTCGATCAGCGTCAAACGGTTTTGGCCATCTCACGCAGAACATATTTCTGGACTTTTCCCGTCGATGTTTTCGGTAAGGTCGTAAAGACGACGGTGCGCGGGCATTTGTAATGGGCCAGACGCTCGCGGCAGAACGCCATGATCTCCTGGTCGGTGACGCTGGCTCCCTCCCTGAGGCCGATGAAGGCACACGGCGTCTCGCCCCACTTCTCGTCCGGGCGCGCCACCACCGCCGCCTCGGCCACGGCGGGATGCTGGTAGAGTACTCCCTCCACCTCGATGGTGGAGATGTTCTCGCCGCCGGAGATGATGATGTCCTTGGAGCGGTCCTTCAACTCGATATAGCCGTCGGCGTGCCAGACGCCGAGATCGCCGGTGTGGAACCAGCCACCGGCGAAGGCCTCGGCGGTGGCGGTCGGATTTTTCAGATAGCCCTTCATCACCACGTTGCCGCGATAGAAGACCTCGCCCATGGTCGTTCCGTCCATGGGAACCGGCTCCAGTGACAGTGGATCGGCCACCATCATGGCCTCCTCGTTGACATAGCGCACGCCTTGACGCGACTTCAGCCGCGCCCGCTCGTCCAGCGGCAGGAGATCCCACTCCTCGTGCCAGGCGCAGACGGTGGCGGGGCCGTAGACCTCGGTCAGGCCGTAGACATGGGTGATCTTGAAGCCTTGGCTTTCCAAGCGGCCGATCACCGCGGCGGGGGGCGGTGCCGCCGCCGTCATGAATTCCACGGGATGCGGCAGGGGGCGGCGGTCCTTTTCCGCAGCGTTGATCAGCATCCCCATGACGAGGAGAGGATGGTATCGCTGGAAGCCGCAGATATCAACGTTTCAGCCACTTTTTTACACGTAACTGTGTGTAAGCGCTGTATGTAAGAGGTGTTGATATGGCGGGAGTTGGGCTATATCCTGCCGCGAGTTTTATTATTGCGCAGGGTGAAATGTACCTAATTTTACGACACAACACCTGGGTGGCGTACCACGAAATATCCCCCCAATATCGGGGGATGTT
>NZ_CAINTR010000149.1 GCF_903853455.1 uncultured Magnetospirillum sp. | reverse complement strand
GACAGCCTATCGTTGTTGGCGCGGCAGGAGGGGCGCGCACTCTCTACGGCCATTGCGGCACGCGATTTCGTTCCTGTCGGCAAGGGTTCCGCCTACGTTCTAACGAACCGGACAATATGATCACTTTCGTGTCGTGACCCCCAGCTGACGGTAGATGACCAGTTCGCCACCGGTGTAACCCCCGGCTATGTACGGCTGTCGGTCGGAATCGAGCACATCGACGACATCCTTGCCGACCTGAAGCAGGCGCTCGACCTAGCCTGAACCAAACCGAAAACGGCGGGCCGGCCTTGGAAAAGGCCGGCCCTTCGTCGTTCATGGAGAATTGTTCACTGGCCACAAGACGATGCCTGTGCGATTTCGCTGGAGAGGCAGGAATTGGGCGATATGATCGCCCGGCAAAGCCGTAGCCGTCGTCGCTGATCAGGAGATCGGATCGTGCCCTCCTTTCTGCCCCATGCCGCGTTTCCCCACACCCGCCTGCGCCGCCCTCGCCGTCACGACTGGTCGCGCCGGCTGGTGGCCGAGACCCGGCTGTCGGTCGATGACCTGATCTGGCCGGTCTTCGTGGTGGAGGGAACCGGCGTGCGTCAAGAGATCGGCTCCATGCCGGGAGTGCTGCGCTATTCCATCGACCTTCTGGTGGAAGCGGTGCGCGAAGCCGCCGATCTGGGTATTCCCGCCATTGCCGCGTTCCCCTCGGTGGAGGCGGCGCTGAAGACCCCCGATGCCCGCGAGGCCACCAATCCCGACAATCTGATCTGTCGTGCCGTGCGCGCCATCAAGAAGGCGGTGCCACGGATGGGGATCATCTGCGACGTGGCCCTGGATCCCTTCAACAGCGATGGCCATGACGGGCTGGTGGTTGATGGCTATGTGACCAACGACGCCTCGGTCGAGGTGCTGTGCCGCCAGGCGCTGGTCCAGGCCGAGGCCGGTTGCGACGTAGTGGCGCCGTCCGACATGATGGACGGCCGCATCCGCGCCATCCGCGAAGCCCTGGACCAGGGCGGGCTGCTGGACGTACAGATCCTGTCCTACGCCGCCAAATACGCCTCCGCCTTCTACGGGCCGTTCCGCGACGCGGTCGGCTCCAATTCGGCGCTGAAGGGCGGCGACAAGAAGACCTATCAGATGGACCCGGCCAATACCGACGAGGCCTTGCGCGAAGTGGCCCTGGACCTGTCCGAAGGCGCCGACATGGTGATGGTCAAGCCGGGCATGCCCTATCTCGACATCGTGCGGCGGGTGAAGGAGACCTTCGCCGTGCCGACCATGGCCTATCAGGTCTCCGGCGAATACGCCATGTTGAAGGCGGCCGCGCTCAACGGCTGGCTCGACTGGGACAAGGTGGTGCTGGAAAGCCTGACCGCCTTCAAGCGCGCCGGCGCCGACGCCATCCTGACCTACACCGCTCCCGAGGCCGCCCGGCTGCTGTCCAAGTAGAATTGGACGCGATTTTCGCAATCACGGTACGCGGCGACATCAATGCACATTAATTTAGTGTAGTTGATCGAAGTCAATATTGATCTCTCCACGCCTCGCTATAGTGATCCAGCATTTCACACCCGCATACGCGTTCGCCAACGGAAGAGGGTTCCACGATGACGAAAATCCTGAACATCGCCGCGATTGCCGTCTTGATCACCACCCTCGCCGCTCCGGCCATGGCCAACGACAAGGAAGTCGTCAACCCCAAGTGCAAGGCGGAACCGGAAAATCAGTGCGCCTTCGGTGAACTGCGCAAGGCCAATCTGGCCGGCAAAGACCTGCATGACGGCAATTATGACACCGCCCGCCTGGACGAGGCCAATCTGAGCGGAGCCAATCTGTCGGGATCGAGCATGCAGATCGCGAACCTGCAAAAGGCCAACCTGTCCAAGGCCAATCTGGAGCGCGTCCACCTGCACGCCGCCAATCTGATCGACGCCGACCTGTCGGGGGCCAATCTGACCAGCGCCAATCTGAACAAGGCGATGGCCAAGGGCGCCAATTTCAAGGATGCCGTCTTAACCAAGGCGACCATCAACGGCGCGGATTTTTCCGGCGCCACTTGGACCGACGGCCGCAAATGCGCCGAGGGTTCCATCGGCGGCTGTAAATAGCCCTAGGCGAAGGGATGGGGGGTGTCGGGAGTCAGAATCTCATGCCCCCCCCGCAACATGGGCCTCCCGCTCCGCCGGCACGCAGATCATGTTCAGCGAGCCGACCGGACCGAAGATATTGTCGGGGCTGCCGCGGAAATTGCCGGGATTAAACAGCGGCACCATGTGCCACCACAAGCGGTAGCCAAGATCCATGATCGCGGCGATCAGAGATGCCGACTTTCCCGGCCGGTCGTTCTCCACATAGAGCACCGGCCGCAGGCGGCGGATGGTGTCGAGGGCTCCGGCGATGACTTGGCCTTCCGCCCCTTCCACATCGGCCTTGATCAAACTTAACGCGCTCAGCCGGTAGGAATCCAGGGTACGGACCGGGCATGGCTCTCCGGCCTCGCCGCCCACCGAGACGCCCCCGAAATTGGCACTCTCCTTCAGGGACAGCAACGGCACCATGATCTCGCCGGCCTCGGTCCCCAGCGCAACCCGCTCGGCCCGGACGAACTCCAACCCGTTGAGAGTCAGATTGGTGACGAGCAGACTGTGAATCCCCCTCTGCGGCTCGAAGGCCAGAACCTGGCCTGCCGTCCCCACCAGACGGGCCAGCGGCAGGGTCAGGGCGCCGATATTGGCCCCCGCCTCCACCACCGTGTCACCCGGCCGCACCAACTGGCGGAACAGCGCGACCTCGCCTTCGGAATATTCGTGATAGGTGGCGAGCGACCGTCCGACATAGGCGTCGCCAACAGGATAGACCATCGGGCCATAGCGGCTCGGGCAAAACCCAAGCGTGTCCGGCAGGACGGCCTGAATCGTCGCCATTTCAATCAGCCTGCCGCTTGGACAAAAGCCACTCCGCCAGAAACGGCAGCGTCATCACCGCGACCATGGCGGTCCAGACCACCATCTCCTGGTTCTCCCACAACGAGCGGATCAGCAAAGGCAGCCGATCCGCGTATGTCGGGTGGGAGGTGACGAAATCGTCACCGCCGCCCAGCGCCACCGCCTCGGATAAGGGTGACGCCAGCACCGCCAGCACCAGACCGATCAGAAACTCCTTGGCCAGACCGAAACGGCGGGGGGCCTCGCCGCTGAACAGGTGCCCGGCGGCGAAGGCCTCGCGCCAGCCCAGGCCCAGGACCGCCATGCGCGCCAAGGCAAAGGCCGTCAGTCCGATGCACGGAACCAGGAACTCGATGGGTGGGATATCGCGATAGCGGCCGTTGAACAGCAAAAGCGCGGAGATGGCCATGGCGCAGAAGCCATAGACCGGCACCAACCGCTCGCCCCAGCGGCAATAGCGCGGAGCGGCCCCGGTCTGAAAGCTTTGGCCCACCGCCCTGACCATCACCGCCGCCAGACCGGCATGGCCGGCGATGCGGATGGCGGCCCAGACGTCGTCGAGAGTGTTGTAGGCGATGGCCAAGGCGTTGACGGCCTGCCACACCACCAATCCCGCCGCCAACTGAGCAAGTATCGTCACCGCCACGCCGGCTTTCACGCTGTAGCGCTCGGGTCGGCGCAGCAGGAACAGGGCGGCGCCACAGCCCAGAACCACCGCAACCGCCGCATGACGCTGCCAGAACGGGCCGGGTTCCACCGGCCCCGACATGACGAACTTCACCCGGCGGTCGGCATCGACCACGCCCCAATTGGCGCCGACCGTGCCCTCCATCAGGGCCTTCCACGGCTGGTCGAACGCCTCGACCACGTTGTAATCGAAGCCGTTTTCCTTAGAGACTCGGGCCAGGGTGCGCACGAAGCGGGCGCCGTTCTCCATATTGGCCACCGCCGGACCGCGCGAACGGCCTCGGGTCGGCCAGCCGGCCTCGCCGATCAGGATGGGTTTGCCGGGAAAGGTCTTGGCCATCATCCGGTAGATCATGACCAGATGCTCGGCGGCACCATCGACTCCGATGGGCTCGTCCTCCCAGTAGGGCAGGATGTGGATGGTGATGTAATCCACCTCCTTGGCCACTTCCGGGTATTTCAGCCAGAACGCCCAGACATCGGCATAGGAGACCGGTTGCGTCACCCTGGCCTTGACCTTGCGGATATAGGCGATCAACTGCTCGGGCTTGAGATCTTGGCGCAGCAGCACCTCGTTGCCGACGATCACCCGCTTGATGGTGTCGGGATATTGGTTGGCGGCCTTGATCAGGGCCTCCACCTCGCGGTCGTTGACGGCAAGCTTGGCGCCCAGCCAGGCGGAATGGGTCACCTCCATCCCCAGCTGACGCGCCACCTCGGGCACCACGCTCATGCCTTCCAGGCTGGTATAGGTGCGAACCCCCTTGGTCACGCCGACCAGACTCTTGAGGTCCTCGGCGATCTGCTCGGGCGGCGGAAACGTCTTGGAGATGGGGCTTTGGCCGCGCCGGAAGGGCGCGAACGACACCGAAGGAAACGGCTCATTGAACGACAGTTCCACCGGCACCGGACGATTGAACCACCACCAACCGGCGGCATTGATCAGCCCAAGCATGGCGACCACGGCAAACGCGAGAAGTCTGTTCATCGGAATCCTGGAGCTTTATGAAGTCTTCTTCTTGGGATCGACGCAACCCAGCACGCGGTGCAGCTTGTCCGGGGTGATCACCGCGCCGAACAGATTGGCGCGCCAGATGTCGGCGCCGTCCAGGTCAGCCCCCTCGAGAAAGGCCCCGCGAAGGTCGGCGTGTGACAGGTCCACCTCGTGCAGCACCGCCCCGTCGAGATTGGCGCCGCGCAGGTCGGCGCCACTCAGGTTGCAGTCCTTGAGATTGGCCTCGCGCAGATCGGCGCTCCGGAGGTCGGCTTCACGGAACGAAATGCTGCGCAGGTCCCGGCTGCGCAGATCGGCGTCGGTCAGGTCGGCGTGGTCGAGCTTCGCCCTGACCCCGTCCTTTTCACCCTTCAGCCACTTGGCGTGAAGAGCCAGCATATGGTCCAGCTTCTGGGTCGTCATCATTGTCGCAGCCCCCCGATTGCACCGGCCGGTCGCCTGATCCAAGTCCCGCAGTGTGACACAACCGAAGGCTGGCCGCACCCCATCGCTCAGACCGCGATCAGCGCCGCCGCCACCGAACGTTCCTCGGCCAGCAACACGTTGTAGGTGCGGCACGCCGCGCCGGTGTCCATGATCTCAAGCTTGACGCCGCCGCCGCGCAGTGCGGTGCGGATCGCTTGCGGCACCGTCGCCATGCTACGCCCGCATCCCAGCAGCAGCAGATCCGGCCGCGCCGCCAGCACCGCCGCCAGGGACTCCTCCGTCACCTCGGCCAGACTGCCGGGCGACCACGACAGGGTCCGATCCGGAAAGACCAGAACCGAACCGTCCCACCGCGTCCCGGAGATGGTGAAACCGAGATCGCCATAGCTCCGGATAAGCTGACGGCCGGCGGGGATGACCGGGGTGATGTCCATTGGGTTTTACCCCTAGGGTGCCTGGTTGGCTTCGGCTTCGGCCTGCTCGTCGGCGGCCCGCTCCTTGCCGGTCCGCAGATTGAAGTAGACCAACATGGGCATGGCCACGTAGACCGACGAATAGGTGCCGATGATCAGCCCCCACAGCATGGCGATGGAGAAGCCGCGCAACACCTCGCCACCGAAGAACAACAGCGCCAGAACGGTGACGAACACCGTCGAAACGGTAAGGATGGTCCGCGCCAGGGTCTCGTTGACCGCCAGGTTGAGCAGGTCGTAAAGCGACATGGACTTGTACTTGCGCAGGTTCTCGCGCACCCGGTCGTATTCCACCACGGTGTCGTTCACCGAATAGCCGGCAATGGTCAGGATTGCGGCCACGGTGGTCAGATTGAATTCCAACCCGGTGATGGAGAACAGCCCGAAGGTGGTGATGACGTCGTGGAAGGTCGAAATCAGCGCTCCCACGCCGAACTGCCATTCGAAGCGGAACCAGACGTAAAGGGCGATGGCCAGCAGGGACAAAGCGACCGCCAGTACGCCGTCGCGCACCAGCTCGCCCCCGACCTTGGGGCCGACGATCTCGACTCGACGATAGCTGTAGCCCGCCCCCAGCGTCTCCTTGACCTTGACCAGCGCGTCCATCTGGGCCTTCTCGGCCCCGTCTTGACGCTGGACCCGGATCATGACGTCCCGCCCGGTCTTGCCGAATTCTTGAAGGCTGATTTCACCCAGGTTCAGCTCGCCCAGACTGTTCCGCATGGCATGCAGGTTGGCCGGACCATCGGTGGTCTGGGCCTCGATCAGAATGCCGCCGGCGAAGTCGATGCCGAAATTGAAGCCCTTCACCGCGATGGAGGTGAGAGAGCCGATAATCAGAACCGCCGTGACGCCAAAGGCGAAAAGGCGGTAGCGGATGAAGTCGTAATTGGTGCCGTGGGGCAGGAGGCGTTCGATCAGTCTCATGGTCCGCTTCCCTCTCACGACAGCGGCAGCGTCTTGAGACGCCGCCACTTGACCCAGCTGAACACCAGCATGCGGTTGACCAGCACGGCGGTGAACAAAGAGGCCAACAGGCCCAGGGTCAGGGTCACGGCAAAGCCGCGCACCGGACCCGAGCCGAATTGGAACAACAGCGCCCCCGCCACCAGCGTGGTGACATGGGCATCGAAGATGGTGCCGAAGGCACGGTCGTAGCCGGCTTGCATGGCCGACATGATGGTGCGTCCGTTCCTTTGCTCCTCGCGCATACGCTCGTAGATCAGCACGTTGGCGTCCACCGCCATGCCCATGGTCAGCACGATGCCGGCGATGCCGGGCAGGGTCAGGGTCGCGCCCAGGAACGACAGCGACGCCAGCAATAGCAGCAGATTCAGCATCAGCGACATGTCGGCCAGCAGGCCCAGCGTGCCATAGATGGTCACCATCAGCACGATCACCAAGGCCAGGCCAAGCAGGCTGGCGACGGTGCCGGCACGGATGGAATCGGCGCCGAGATCAGGTCCGACGGTCCGCTCCTCCAGCACTTGCAACGGTGCCGGCAGCGCGCCGGCCCGCAGCAGCAACGACAGATCCTGGGCCTGCGCCACCGTGAAACTGCCGGAGATGATGCCGGATCCACCCAGAATGGGTTCGTTGATGCGCGGCGCGCTGATGACCTTGTCGTCCAGCACGATGGCCAGGAACTTGCCGGAACTCTCGCGGGTGGTGTCGCCGAATTTCTTGGCCCCGGCGGCGTTGAAGCGGAAGCTCACCACCGGACGACCGTCGGAATAGGTCGCCTTGGAATCCACCAGCATGTCGCCGCCCACGTCGACGCGCTTGCGCACCACGTAATTCTCCGGCATGCCGCGCCCTTGCTCGGCCGACGGCAGCACCATGGAGCCCGGCGGAACCCGCCCCTTGAGGGCCTCTTCCGGCGAGGTGGAATCATCGAGCATATGGAAGGTCAGCTTGGCAGTCTTGCCCAGCAGCGCCTTGATACGGTCGGGATCCTTGACGCCGGGAAGCTGGACCACGATGCGATCCTCGCCCTGGCGCTGGATCGACGGTTCGCGGGTCCCCAATTCGTCGATACGGCGCCGGACGATCTCCAGCGACTGCTCGATGGCGGAAAGCTTCCGCCGTTTGACCGCCTCCACCGAGTACTTCAGAACCATGGAGCCGTCGTCGCGAGCCTCCAACGCGGCATCGGGATCGAGCTTGCGCAGCAGATCCTTGGCCTTGTCGCGGTCTTCGGCGTCGATGATGCGGACGATGACCTGATCACCCTTGGCGCCCAGGTCGGCGTATTTGAGCTTCTCCTTGCGGAGCAGCGTCCGTACCGATTCGACCAGCGCGCTCAACTGCTCGCGCACCACATAGCCGGTATCGACCTCCAGCAGCAGGTACGAGCCGCCTTGAAGGTCGAGTCCGAGGCTGACCGGTTGCAGCCACGACGGCAAATGATCCGCCTGCTCGCGAGTCAGCAGGTTGGGAGCGGCGAAGGTGACGCCGAGAAGGGTCGCCAGCGCCACGACCACGATCTTCCAGAGGGGGAAATGGCTCATGAACCGACCCGTACTCGTTCAGTGGTGACCAATTCGCCGATCACTTTTCGGCGGGCTTCTCGACATCCGCCGCGCCCGCGACCGGTTCGGTCTTGGACACGACTTCGGTGATGGTCGAGCGCACGACGCGCACGCGCACGCCCTCGGCGATCTCGACGGAGACCTCGGTGTCGTTCACCAGCTTGTTGACGGTGCCGATGATGCCGCCAGCGGTGACCACCCGGTCGCCCCGACGCAACTGACCCAGCATTTCCTTGTGCTGCTTCATCCGCTTCTGCTGCGGACGGATCAGCAGGAAATAGAACACCACGAAGATAAGAACCAGCGGCAGGAACTGTTCGAGGGCACCCAGGGACCCGGCAAAACCGGCAGTCTGGGCGTAAGCGGGCGACACGAACATCTCTGTCTCCTACGGAATGTTCACCTAGCAAAACGCAGCCGGAATATAGCGGTCAAATGCCACGTTGCAAACGCCAAGTGGCCCTTTCCGCGAATCCCTTGCTCCTGGTCGACGAAATGATAGGCTCGCCGGGTCTTTTCCGCTTTCTGTCCGGGACCCCCGCCATGCCGTACGCCGACGCCTTCGACGCCCTCGCCCGCATCGCCGACGCCTTGGAGCGGCTTGCCCCCAAGCCTTCCACCGAGGCCGATCTGGGCGTCGCCGACGCCTTCGTCTGGCACGCCGATCCCGACCGATTGGAGCCCATCGCCAACGTCAACCGGGTTGACATCGGCCTGTTGCAGGGTATCGAGCGTCAGCGCGAACAATTGCTGGACAACACCAGACGCTTCGCCAACGGGCTGCCGGCCAACAACGCCTTGCTGTGGGGCGCTCGCGGCACCGGCAAGAGTTCGCTGGTCAAGGCGGTACACGCCACCATCAACGCCGAGCGTCCGGCCTCGCTGGTGCTGGTGGAGATCCACCGCGAGGACATCCCTTCCCTACCCCGCTGCCTGCGCATCCTCAAGGACAGCGGCCGCCGCACCGTGCTGTTCTGCGACGACCTGTCGTTCGACCAGCAGGACGACGCCTATAAGTCGCTGAAGGCGGTACTGGAGGGCGGCATCGAGGGCCGTCCGGCCAATGTGGTGTTCTACGCCACCTCCAACCGCCGCCATCTGATGGCCCGCGACATGATCGACAACGAACGCTCCACCGCCATCAATCCCGGCGAGGCAGTGGAAGAAAAGGTCTCGCTGTCGGATCGCTTCGGGCTGTGGCTGGGCTTCCACCATGTGGCCCAGGACACCTATTTCGCCATCGTCGAGGGCTATGTCGCCCATTACGGCCTGCCCATCGCCGTGGACGAGCTGCGCCGCGAGGCCAACGAATGGGCGGTGACGCGCGGCGCCCGTTCCGGCCGCGTCGCCTGGCAGTTCATCCAGGATCTGGCCGGACGGCTGGGTAAGGGGCTGTAGCGGCTACGGCTTGATCGCGAAGCGGACGCAGCCCCAATGGCGGCCGCGCACCGTGATCGGCGCGTCGAATTCCTTGAGCAAGATGAAATTGCCGCCGCCCATGTCGCGGGGATAGGTCTGGACGACATAGGGCTGGGTGTTGCGTGCCGCCACCAGACCGGCCCGGTCGTCGAAGATGCGACGGTTGCGGGCGTTCCCCATGTTCCAGACCTTATCGCCGGGACGCTGGGGCTGCGAGTATTTCTTGTTGTGGGTGGCGATATAGCCGTTGCGGTCGGCGACGCAGCAGATGACCGCACGAGCATCACGCTCCAGCACCGTTTCGGTGAACTGATGCACCACCTGATCGGTCAGACCGGTATGCTTGGCCATGAATTGCTGGGGATCGGTTCCGCTGATGGGATCGTAATGGGTGTCGAACAGGTCGGTTTCGGTGATCCGGCTGTCCTTGACCGCCGCCTCGAATGCCGCGGAAACCTGGTTCGCCACCGTTTGCACCATCTCGATATAGGTCTTTTCCTCAGTCCGGGCTTGATCCTGGATGGCCCTGATGGCCTTCAACCCGGCCGGATCGACATCGTGGAAGCGCAGATGCAGGCCAAGGACGCTGGCTCCGACCGCGTCGCAGCCCAGGGAGCCGATGCCGTCGAAATCGATGGTCCCTGAACTGCGGACCAACATCGACTCGTTGAGACCGGCCAGAACGGTTCCGTTGACGGACAGGTCGCCGGTATGGCCGCTCACCTCCTGGCTGCCCAGCCGGCCCTTGAACGCCACACCGACCGCGACACGCGGCACCGCCCGCCGGTCGCCCGCCGCCGAGGAGCGCAGGATGATGCCGAGCCGACGCTGGAGGTCGCTGACATCGCGCTGCACCACCGCCGACAATTCGTTTACCCGCTGGGCGGTCACCCCGGTGCGCTCCGCCTGCTGCAACACCGATTGGGCGTGCCCCGACACGGTGTCGGTATGCAAGGCTGCCTGATCGGCGTTGCCCTTGATGGCGGTGGTCGCGGAAATCTGCTGTTCGCTGGCGTTGTTGACCTCCTGGGCGATGGTGTTGATGTCCTGGATGGATAGGGTCACCTCTTCCACCATGGCGACGGTCTGGTCGGTCGCCTGTCCGATGGCCAGGGCTTGGCTGTTGACGCCGCGAATCCCGTCCTCGGTCAAGCGGGCCAGACGCTTGACCTCGTCGGCCACCACGGCGAAGCCCTTGCCGGCGTCGCCGGCCCTGGCGGCTTCGATGGTGGCGTTGAGCGCCAGCATGCGGGTCTGACCGGCGATGGATTGAATCAGCCGCACCACGTCGCGGATGCGGCCGGTGGCCTCCTTCAAGCCTTCGACGGTACTGCCCGCCTCCTCCATCTTGCGTTGAGCGGCGTCGGTCAGTTGGGATGTGCCGTGGACCTTGGCCGAGATCTGGCGCGACGTCCCCTCCAGCGCCTCAGTGGCGCCGGCTACCGACTGGACGTTGTCGCTGGTCACCAAAACCGCCTCGGCCACCGCTTCGGCCATGCTTTTCAGCGTCGTCGCCACATCCGTCAACTCATGGGCGCCGGCAATCAATCGTCCCACCTGGGCTCCGATGTCACCCACCGTGACGGAAACCTCGCCGTCGATGGCGTCGGACAGCGCCAGCATCTCGCGCTTCAGCTTGCCGGCCTGGCCACGTTCGATATAGGTGCCGACGGCAAGATCCATGTCGAGGAAGGCGGCGCGCAGAATCGCGCCCATGACCTGAGGGAACCGTCCCTTGTCGCACTTGTCGTGCAACAGCCCGATCAGGTGTTCCAGAACGAAGCAGTAGCCGCCCATATACTGGCTGGTGTCCAGACCGATCCGCTCGTGCGTAGCGCCGATCTGTACGGCATGGTCGAAATACTCCTCGTCGAACCGGCCGGAGAACAAAGAGCGCCAATGATCCTGCTGGGCTTTCTTCAGGTGACCGACCTTGGCCCCTCCCCCCAGCAATGTCGATAGTTCCGGAGATTGCAGCAGATGGGCGTAGAAGGCGTCGGCAATGGCCGGCATGCCCGCCTCGATCACCGACCTTTCGCTGCGCATGGTCCTGATGGCCTCGTCGTCGAGGCGGAGAAACTTCAGCCGGTTCCGGTTCTTGGAATCGGTCGCATCGTCGCTCACCATGCCGGGTCTCCCTTCCCGCAGCCGCACCCCTGACCGTCCGCTCATTGTCGAACGGTTGTTCTTTTCTTCAGGGTAGCGTGAAGGGTTCCCCAGGCCGGGTCAATCCGAAAGTAAGCCGGAAAAATCCAACAAATCCGCCATCGCCACATTATCATGCAGGTAATCTGCAGGATTGACCGCCTCGGTGCCGCGGCGGATTTCAAAATGAAGCTGCGGCACGGTGACACTGCCCGACGAGCCCACCGTGGCGATGGTCTGACCGCGCCGGACCATGTCGCCCCGCTTGACCATCAAATGCTCGTTATGGGCATAGGCGGTGATCCAGCCATCGGCATGCTTGATCAGCAGCAGATTGCCGAATCCCTTCAACTCGTTCCCCACATAGGCGACAGTGCCGTTCTCGGCGGCGCGTACCGGCGTCCCCCGGGGAGCGGCGATATTGATGCCGTCATTGTGCTGGCCCTTGCTGGCCAAGGGCCCGAACTCCGCTAGGACCTCGCCCTTGACCGGCCACAGAAAGGTGCTGCCTGACCGTGGTGGTGGTGGTGGCGGCACCGCCCCCACCAGGGCCTGCTGCGGCGGTGGTAACGCTGGCGACGGTTGCGTTGACGCAGGCGCGGAAGACATCTTCCCCTGCGAGGGCGCGGCATTGGGCGAAGCGACGACCAGCGCGCCGGTTTCCCCCCCTGCCGGTGCCGCGGAGACCGTCGTGGTCGGTGCGCTTTTTCCGCCCGGCAAGGTCAGGCGCTCGCCCACCCGCAAGACATAGGGGGACTTCTTGTTGTTGGTGGCGGCGAGGGTGTTGAAATCCACCTTGAAACGCCGAGCCAGGACCGACAGGGTATCGCCCTTCTGCACCACATAGTCGGAGCCGCCGCCCGGCAGGCGCAACATGCTGCCCGGAACCAGCTGATAAGGCGGTTGCAGATTGTTGGCCTCGATCACGTCCCGCACCGACAGGCTGTAGCGCCGGGCGATGGAATAGACCGTGTCGCCGGCATAGACGGTGACGGTGGCCGGCCGCTGCACCTGCAACGGACCATCGCCGGCATGCCCTACCGGCACCCGCGAGTTCCAACTGGGCTCGCAAGCCGCCAGCAACCCGACGCAGGCCAATAGGGCGACTAGATGAAGTATGGTGCCTCTCATGACAGACACTATAGCCGCGAGCCCGGGCCGGAGCAATTACTCCTCCGGTAGGCCCTCCACTAGCGGGACGAAGCGAACCGGTAGGAAGGGGTGGATGTCGATGCCGTCGGCGGTCTTGGTGACGCGGACCAGTTCCTGGCTGACGCCGATGGAATCGCCCAGCGGCAGCACCATGATGCCGTCGGGCTTGAGCTGCTCGACCAGGGCCGGCGGAATATCGGGAGCGGCGGCGGTGACCATGATGCGGTCGAACGGCGCCTGTTCCGGCCAGCCGCGCGAGCCGTCGCCAAGGCGACAGGTGATGTTGTGCAGCCGCAACTGCTTGAACCGCCCCTCCGCCTGGGCCAGCAGCGGTTTATGGCGCTCGACGCTGTAGAGACGGCGACACAGCTGGGACAGCACCGCCGCTTGATAGCCCGAGCCGGTCCCCACCTCCAGCACCTTCATGCGCTCGCCCACTTCGAGTGCCTGAGTCATCAAGCCCACCACCAGCGGCTGGCTGACGGTCTGGCCGCAGCCGATGGGCAGCGCCGTGTTTTCGTAGGCCTGATCAAGGAAAGGATCGGCGACGAACAATTCGCGCGGAATCCGCTCGATGGCCGAGAGGGTGCGGGTGTCGGCGACGCCCATCCGCCGCAGTTCCATTAACAGCCGGATGATTCTGGGATTCACGGAAAGACCGCGCTCAGCGCCCGCATGCTCTCGCGGTCGGTCAAGTCGAAACAAAGCGGTGTCACCGACACCGCGCCACGGCATACCGCCTCGATGTCGGTACCGGGGGTGGAGCGTTCCTCGGCCCGCTGGGCGCCGATCCAGACATAGGGCTCGCCGCGCGGGTCGGCGCGCTCGACGATGTTGTCGCCCAACTTGCGCTTGCCCTGGCGGGTCACCTCGATACCGGTGACATGGGACTGGAGCACATCGGGAAAATTGACGTTCATCAGCACGTTGCGCCCCCATCCCACCGCCATGATCCGGCGGATGATGTCGGGCGCCCAGTACTCGGCGGTGGCCCATTTCACCGGATGGGGATGGTTGATGAACTGGGACAGGGCGATGGCGGGAATGCCGAGGATGGTGGCCTCCATGGCCGCCGCCACCGTGCCGGAATAGGTCACGTCCTCGCCCAGGTTGGAGCCCCGGTTGATGCCCGACAGCACCAGGTCCGGCCGCTTGCCCTTCATCACGTGGTTGACCCCCAGCAACACCGCGTCGGTGGGGGTTCCATCGACGGCGAAACGTCGCCGTGACAGCTGCCGTACCCGCAACGGCCGCCGGATGGTCAGGGAGTGACCGGCGGCGCTTTGCTCCTGCTCGGGCGCCACCACCCAGACATCCTTGGAGATGGCACGCGCGATGCGCTCCAACACCTTGATGCCGGGTGCGTTGACGCCGTCGTCGTTGGAAATCAGGATGCGCAGATTGGAGAGATCCTCGACAGGGGGAAACATCTCAACCGATACCCTCCACCCCGCCCATATAGGGACGCAGCACCTCCGGCACCTCGATGGAGCCGTCGGCACGCTGATAGTTCTCCATCACCGCGATCAAGGTGCGGCCCACCGCCAGCCCGGAGCCGTTGAGGGTGTGGACGAAGCGGGTGCCCTTCTCGCCCTCGGATTTGAAGCGGGCCTTCATGCGCCGGGCCTGAAAGTCGCCGCAATTGGACACCGATGAGATTTCGCGGTAGCGCTGCTGCCCCGGCAGCCAGACCTCGATGTCGTAGGTCTTGCGCGAGGAAAAGCCCATGTCGCCGGTGCACAGCACGATGACGCGATAGGCCAGCCCCAGCCGCTGCAACACCGCCTCGGCGCAGGCGGTCATGCGGCTGTGTTCGAGGTCCGAGGCGTCGGGATGGGCGATGGACACCATCTCCACCTTGTGGAACTGGTGCTGGCGGATCATGCCGCGAGTGTCCTTGCCCGCCGCCCCGGCCTCGGAACGAAAGCACGGCGTCAGCGCGGTCATACGGATGGGCAACTGCTTCTCGTCGACGATCTCGTCGGCCAGCAAATTGGTCAGCGGCACTTCGGCGGTGGGGATCAGCCAGTGGCCGGTATTGGTCTTGAACAGATCCTCGCCGAACTTGGGCAACTGGCCGGTGCCGAAGGCGGCGCCGTCCTTGACCATCAGCGGCGGATCAATCTCGGTATAGCCATGTTCGCCGGTCTGGAGGTCGAGCATGAACTGGCCGATGGCCCGTTGCAGCCGGGCCAGTTGGCCCTTCAGCACCACGAAACGGGCGCCCGACAGCTTGGCGGCGCCATCGAAATCCATCAGCCCCAGCTTGGCCCCCAGGGCGTCGTGATCCAGGGCCTCGAACGTGAACGCCTTGGGCGTACCCCACTTGCGCAGTTCGACGTTGTGGTCCTCGTCGGGACCATCGGGCACATCGTCGGCGGGCATGTTGGGGATGGAGGCCAGGATGGACTCGATCTCGGCGCCAAGCGCCTTGTCCTCCTCCTCCACCGCCGGAATCTGCTCCTTCAGGCTGGCGACCTCGTCCATCAGGGCCGAGGCGTCGCCGCCGCTCTTCTTCAGCCCGCCGATCTGCTTGGACACGTCGTTGCGCCGCGCCTGCATCTCCTGGAACGCGGTCTGAGCGGCGCGGCGGCGAGCGTCCAATGCCAGGATCTCGGCCGAGCGCGGCTCGAGCCCGCGACGTTTGAGGCCGGCGTCGAATCCGTCCGGGTTGTCGCGAATGGACTTGAGATCATGCATGGCAAGGCTTCCGGCTATTCGTTGAAATCGGTCTCGTCCACCGTCTCGTCCTCGACGGCGTCGTCCTCGGCCATGGCGCGGGCCCGCTGCTTTTCCGCCCAACGCGACGCGATGATCGAGGCTTCGTAGAGGAAGACCATGGGAATGGCCAGCGAGCACTGACTGACGATGTCCGGGGGCGTGACCACGGCGGCGAAGATGAAATTGCCGACGATGGCGAAGCGGCGCTTGGAGGCCAGTCCCTTGGACGTGACCAGCCCGACCCGGGCCAGCAGGGTCAGCAGCACCGGCATCTGGAAGGCCAGCCCGAAGGCCATGATCAGGGTCATGATCAGGGACAGCGACTCGTTGACCTTGGCCTCCAGCTGAATCGGCAACTGCCCCGGCGCGGGGAGCAGGCTCTCGAAACTCAGCAGGTAGGTGTACACGCTGGGCAGGACGATGAAATAGACCATGGCGGCGCCAGCGGCGAACAGGACCGGCGTCGCCAGCAGGAAGGGCAGGAACGCCTGCTTCTCGTGCTTGTACAGCCCCGGCGCGATGAAGGCCCACAACTGCCCGGCCCAGACCGGGAAGCACAGCGCCGAGGCGGCGAAGGCCGACACCTTCATGAAGGTGAAGAAGGCCTCGGTCGGCGCGGTGTAGATCAGGCGCCGCGTGCCGCCCTTGGCCAGGGCCGCGGTGGAATAGGGCTCCAGCAGGAATTCATAGATCGCATTGGAGAAGTAGTAACAGATGCCGAAAGCGACCAGGAAGGCCAGCGCCGACCAGATCAGCCGCTGACGCAGCTCGATCAGGTGTTCGAGCAAGGGCATGGTCTTGTCGTCGGAGGACTCGCTCACGGTCTTTCCCTAAGGCTCCGGCGGTCGCGGCGGCGGCGCATCGGCGGCGATGGCCTCGGGCGGCGCCGTCTTTTCCTCGGTGGCGCTGTGCAGGTCCAGGGCCGGCAGTTCCATGGCCTTGGCCATCTCGCCGGTGGGATCGATGGCCTTGTCGATTTCCTGGCGCAGCAGATTGGGCGAGGCCACCTTGGCGACCTGCTGCTTGATGTCGTCCAGTTCGGACTCGCGCACCATGTCATCGACGCCGCGCTGGAAATCGGCCGCCATTTCGCGCGCCTTGCGCGTCCAGCGGCCGACCTGGCGCAGCACCACCGGCAAATCCTTGGGTCCGATGACGATCAGGCTGACCACCGCGATCAAAGCCATCTCGTCCCAGCCGATGTCGAACATCAGGCTACCCCCGGAAAGCGGGCGAGTGAAGATGATGCAGGACCACCACGAACGCCGCCGTGCCGCTCACGGCTTGGCGGCGGTGTCGTGCTGCGCGGCGGGCTTCGCCGCCTCGGCCTCGGTTACGCGAGCCTGCGACGGCGTTGCCGGCGGCACCGATTGCGGCGGCGCGGGGGCTTCGTCCTCGTCCTTGAGTCCTTGCTTGAACGCCTTCACGCCCTTGGCCATGTCGCCCATCAGCTTGGGGATCTTGTTCGCGCCGAACAGGAGCAGCACGATAATGAGAACGATGAGCCAATGACCGATACTCCAACTACCCATACCGAACCACTCCCTGCGCCGTGCGGGCCGTATGCTCGGCCCGGCGGCGGATCATCGCAAAAGACGAGGGCCTCCGCAATGGCCGGCAGCCTCAATCGCCGAAATAGAGTTCCCGCCGCTTGGGCTCGGGCGCGGGATTGACGATCTTGTTCACGGTGGCGATGACGTCGGCGACGGTGAACGGGATCGGGATGACCTGATTGGTCCCCGCCTCCTTGGACTTGGCCAGGGCCGGATTGTCGCCCTTGTGGACCAGCATGACCACCGGAACCGTGACCTTGTGCTGGCGCAGATGGGTGACGCAGGCGAAGCCGTCCAACGGCTCCATGGCGTATTCGCAGAAGACGATATCCGGCTTGAACTCGGCAACCCGCTGCAACATCTCGTGAGCCGGGCCGTGGATGGTGACGCCGGCACCGATCTGTTTCAACGACGAGACCAGCAGTTCGCGAGTCAGTTGGCGCTCGACGATCAGCATCATCTTGGCGCCCTTCAGAAGGTTCTTGTCTCCAGGAAGCATGGATTCCCCCCTGCCGTTACTGGCCAATTCCCAAAATTTCCTCGTCATCCAGCAGATCGAGTTGGATCTCCTCCTCCGGGCCAGTGTCGACCATACGGTCGCCATCGACGGCGCGATTGCCATAGGCCCCGGCGGCGGCGCGGGAATCCAGCAGGCCGGCGGCTTCCAATTCCTTGACACCCGGAAGGTCGTCCAGGGATTCCAGGCCAAAATGATCCAGGAACGTATCCGAGGTGCCCCAGGTCAGCGGCCGGCCAGGGCTGCGGCGGCGGCCCTTGGGGCGTACCCAGCCGGCGGCGAACAGAATATCCAGCGTGCCCTTGGACAGCGCCACCCCGCGAATTTCCTCGACCTCGGCGCGGGTTACCGGCTGGTGGTAGGCGATAATGGCCAGGGTCTCGACCGCCGCCCGCGACAGCTTGCGCTCCTGGGTCCGCTCGATCTTCAAGGTGTCGGCCAGATCGGAGGCGGTGCGAAAGGCCCAGCCCTTGCCGCGATGGACCAGGACGATGCCGCGCGCGGCATAATGCCGTTCCAACTCCGCCAGCAGTTGCGTCACGTCGGAGCCTTCCGGCAGACGCTCGGCCAGGGCGGCTTCGCTGACCGGCTCGGCCGAGGCGAAAATCACCGCCTCCACCAGCCGCAACTGATCGAGATCAATCATCGCCGGCCTCCTGCATCCGCTGACCGGCCTTGACGTAGATGGGAGAATAGGCCGCCCCGTCCTGACGCAGCACTAGCCGCCCCTGCTTGGTCAGCTCCAGGGCGGCCACGAAGGTGGAGGCCATGGCCGACTTCATCTTCAGCCCGTCGCCGCCCACCGGCGGCAGGAAGGCCATCAAGACCGACCAGTCGGGCAGCCGCCCCAGGCCCAACATGTTCTCCAGCCGCTGCAAGGCGTCCTCCACCGACCACAGGTCTGGCGCCTCCACCGTCAGGGTGCGCACCGAATGGCGAACCACGTGGTCGGCATAGGCTTTCAGCAGGTCGTAGAGGTCGAGATCGAAGATGGAGCGGCTGATCACCTCCACGTCTTCCGGCGCCCCCCGCCCAAACACGTCGCGCCCCAACAGGCGGCGGGTGAACAACTTCGCCCCGGCATCCTGCATGGCCTGGAGCCGTTGCAGCCGGAACGCCAGCGCCGCCGCCATCTCGGCCGGCGACAGTTCGTCTTCCGCCTCGGGCTCAGGCTCGGGCAGCAGCAACCGGGATTTGAGATAGGCCAGCCACGCCGCCATCACCAGGTATTCGGCGGCGAGATCCAACTGTGTCCCGCGTATCTTTTCAACGAATTCAAGGTACTGGTCTGCGAGCTTAAGAATCGAGATGCGCGCCAGATCGACCTTCTGATCGCGCGCCAACTGGAGCAGGACATCCAGCGGCCCCTCCCAGCCGTCGAGATCCAGCACCAGACGGTCGCCGATCGGCCGCCCTGCCCGCTCCTCATCGACCTGGAAAGCATCGATCTGCATGCGACAGGCTACCTCAGAAGATTGACCATGAAGCGTCCGAAACTCTCCACCGGCCCCTGCACCAGCCATTGGAAAATATCGAGGTCCATCCCCAGGTTACGCCCAAGGATGGGCAGGAGGAACAGTGCCGCCAGCAAAATCAGGATACCGGCCTTCTCCAGCCCCGCCACCCGCCGGGCCAACGGACGCGGCAAGATTCCCACCAGCACCCGGCCGCCATCCAGCGGCGGAATCGGGATCATGTTGAACATGGCCAGCAACAGATTGAAATAGATGGCGTTATCCAGGTTCAGCAACAGCCATTCCTGAATCGTCGCCGGGCTATGGGGCAGAATGTAGACCGCCGTCAGCACCGCGATGATGGCCAGTGCCAGATTCATCCCCGGCCCAGCCGCCGCCACCACGATCATCCCCAGGCGGGGACGGCGCAATTTGTTGAAGTTGACCGGCACCGGCTTGGCCCAGCCGAACATCACCCCCCCCATGATCAGCAGCATGGCGGGCAGAATGATGGTGCCGAACGGGTCCACATGGCGCAGCGGATTGAGCGAGATCCGCCCCATGCGCTGGGCGGTATCGTCTCCCATGGCCAGGGCGGCGTAGCCGTGGGCCGCCTCGTGCAGGGTCACCGCGAAGATCAACGGCAGCGCCCAGATGGAGACGCCATACAGCACGCTGGCGACATCCCCCATCACGGCACCATCCCGAGCAAGTGCTCGACCTGGCTTGTGGCGGCGGCGGTGTCGAAAGCGGTGGGAACCCGCTTCATGGCCTGGGCACGGGCCAAACGGCCAAGCGCCCGGTCGTCCAGCGGCCGGATGACGCTGGCGATGGCCAGCATCTCGGCCATCTCGCCGTTACAGTGCAGCACCACATCGCAGCCGGCGGCCAGCGAGGCGGTGGTGCGGTCCTCGAAACGTCCGCCCAGCGCCTTCATGGACAGATCGTCGGAAATCAGCACGCCGTCGAAGCCGATGGCGCCACGAATCACCTGGGCGATCACCTTGGCCGAGGTGGTCGCCGGCGCCGTGGCATCAAGCGCGGTATAGACCACATGGGCGGTCATGGCCCAAGGGGCGTGGCGCAACTGGCGGAACGGCGGAAAGTCCTGCGCCTCCAACTCGGCCAGCGACGCCTCCACCACCGGCAGGGCGAGGTGGCTATCGACCATGGCGCGGCCGTGACCGGGAATATGCTTGATCACCGGCAACACGCCCTCGTCCAGCAGGCCTTCCATCACCTCGCCGGCGAGATCCCCCACCAGGGCCGGGGTGCGGCCATAGGCGCGGTCGCCGATGACGTCGTGGGCACCGGCCACCGGCACGTCCAGCACCGGGGCGCAATCCACGTCGATGCCGAGATCGGCCAGTTCACGCCCGATCAGGCGGAAGTTGAGCCGCAATGCCTCGTGGGCGGCGGCAATGTCGTGTTCGGCCAGACGCGCGAAAGGCTCGCCGGGCGGGGCCTTACGCCAGTGCGGCGGCTTCAGGCGTTGAACCCGCCCGCCCTCCTGATCGATCAGCACCGGCGCGTCGGCGCGACCGACGCTGTCGCGCAACGACGTCACCAGGGTGCGAACCTGCTCCGGGCTTTCGATGTTGCGGGCGAACAGGATGAAGCCCAGCGGATCGACGCGGGCGAAGAAGCGGCGCTCCTCGTCGCTCAGCGCCGGACCGGCGCAGCCGAAGAGGGCGGCGGCCGGTGGCGGATTACTTGCGGGCAACGATGCACCCCTGGCTGCGTTGCGCCAGTTCGGCGCACAGTTGGCGAGCGCCCTGCTCGGTGACGGGGGCGGCACGAATCCGCCAGTACACACCCTTGCCTTCCAGATCGACCCGGACGATGTCGGAATGCAGCCCGCCCAGCAGGTCGGCGTTGACCTTCTGAATGCGGCTCCACTCCTTCTCGGCCAGGTCCTGGGCCCGAACCGCCCCCAGTTGGATGACGTAATCGCCCGAGGCGGAGACCTTGGCCGGAGCGGCAACCGCCGGAGCCGGAGCCGGCGGCGGGGCGCTGGCCACTTGGGCCGGAGTGATGACCTGATCCGGAGCGGCCGAACGGGTCTGAACCGACTGATAGCCGGCGGGCGGGGTTTCCATGGGCTGGGCCGCCACCTTGGGGGCGGGAGCCGGCTTGGGATTGGGCGGTTCGCCCGGCTTGGCCGGCAGCGGCGCCGTGGCCCGCTGGGGCACCGCCGCAACCGGCGGCGGCGGCATGGGCTCGGCGGCCGGCATCGCCTGACGCGGCGGCGTCTTGGGGGCTTCGGCCTGGGGCAGCAACCGCTCGACCTTGGGGTCGCTGTCGGGGGTCTGGTCCATGCGCTCGTAGACCAGCTTGTCCTGATTGGGCACCTGCATGCCGCCGCGATCGTCGGGGCGAACCTTGATCGGCCGGTCGTCGGCCTTGATCACCGGAACCCCCATGCCGCCGCCCCGGCGGCCGCCGAGGAAATGCAGCCCGGCGGCGACGATGGCGCCGACCGCGATCACCGCCACCACGATGGTGACGATGCCGCGCAGGCGATGGCCGGCCCGGGCCTGATGGGAATCGGCGTCGGCGTCGAAACGCTCGGGAATGATGTCGAGAATGTCGCGGTCGTAATCGTCGCTGGGACGCATGGCCATGTCAGCGCATCTCCTTCATGGGCTCGACGCCAAAAATCGCCAGACCCGACGAAATCACCAGTACCACCGCCTGCAACAGCGCCAGACGCGCCAGCGACAGGTCGCGATCCTCCTCGATCAGAAAGCGCAGCCGGGCCTCGTCCTTGCCCTTGTTCCACAACCCGTGGAAGCCTGCCGCCAGCTCATAGAGATAGAACGCCACCCGATGCGGCTCGTGGGCTTCGGCGGCGGTTTCCACCAGACGCGGCCACCCCGCCAGTTGCTTGATCAAACCAAGCTCCGCCGGATCGGTCAAGCGCTGCAACACGGCCGGGTCCGGGGTCTGGACGATGGAGGCCCAGTCCGGCCAGATCTCGACCGCATGACGCATCACCGAATGGCAGCGGGCATGGGCGTACTGGACGTAGAACACGGGATTGTCGCGGCTTTGCTCGGTCACCTTGTCCAGGTCGAAATCGAGATGGGCGTCGTTCTTGCGCGTCAGCATGATGAAGCGCACCACGTCCTTGCCCACCGCCTCGACCAGATCGGCCAGGGTGACGAAGGTCCCTGCCCGCTTGCTCATCTTGTAGGGCTGGCCGCCCTTCAGCAGGTTGACCATCTGGCACAGCTTGACGTCGAGGTCGCCCTTGCCCTCGCTGACAGCCTTGACTGCCGCCTGCATGCGCTTGACATAGCCGCCATGGTCGGCGCCCCACACGTCGATCATGGAGGCGAAGCCGCGCCGGTACTTGTCCAGGTGATAGGCGATGTCGGAGGCGAAATAGGTCCACGACCCGTCCGACTTCTTCAGCGGCCGGTCCACATCGTCGCCGAACTGGGTCGCCTTGAACAGGGTCTGCGGCCGGGGCTCCCAGTCGTCGGGCAGCTTGCCCTTGGGGGGCTCCAGCACGCCTTCATAGATCAGCCCCTTGGCCTGGAGGAACTCCAGCGCCGCCTGAACCTTGCCGCCCTCCACCAAGCCACGCTCGGAGACGAACACGTCGTGACGCACCCCCAGCCCAGCGAGGTCGCTGCGGATCATGCCCAGCATGGCCTCGACCGAATGGCCACGGAACTCCAGCAGCCACTCGGCTTCCGGCGCATCCTTGAACTTGGCGCCATGCAGTTGGGCCAGCGCCGCGCCGGCCGGCTTGAGGTAGTCGCCGGGATAAAGCCCCTCGGGGATCTCGCCGATGGCCTCGCCCAGGGCTTCCCGGTAGCGCAGATGAACCGAGCGGGCGAGAACGTCAACCTGAGCCCCGGCGTCGTTGACATAGTATTCGCGGGTGACGTCGTAGCCGACCTTGGCCAGCAGCGAGGCCAGGGCGTCGCCGGTCACCGCGCCACGGGCGTGGCCGATATGCATGGGGCCGGTGGGATTGGCCGAGACATATTCCACGTTGACCCGGTGCGACTTGCCCAGGTCGGAGCCGCCATAGGCCTCGCCCTCGCGCAGCACGTCGATCAGGCGCTCGATCCAAAAGCTGTCGGCCAGCCGGATATTGATGAATCCCGGTCCGGCGACCTCGACCCCGGTGACGGCGGCATGGCCACGCAGTTCGGCGGCGATCTTGTCGGCCAGATCGCGCGGCTTGGCCCCCACCGCCTTGCACAGTACCATGGCGGCGTTGGTGGCGACGTCGCCATGGGAGGCCTCGCGCGGCGGCTCGGCGGTGACCTTGGAGGTGTCCTGGCCGGGGGCGACCTTTTCCACGGCGGCGATGATTTCGGTACGAAAATAACTGAACAGATTCATTTTGTTACGGCTTCTCTTGCATGTCGAACAGCCGGCGATGCTCGTCGAGGGCGAAGCGATCGGTCATGCCGGCGATGTAATCGGCCACCACGCGGGCGGTCTTGGCGGTGCCCTTGCCGTCGGCGAGGCGGCGCCATTCGGGGGGCAGGCATTCCGGCTCGGCGAACAGCAGCCGGAACAGATCCTTCACCACCCGCCGTCCCTTGCTGGTCATGCGGTTGACGGTGAAGTGGCGGTACATGTTGACGAACAGGAACTGGCGCAGCGCCGCATCATTGGCCCGCATCTCGTCCGAGAACGCCACCAGCGGCCGTCCCAGCCGCCGGACATCGTCGGCGGATCGGGGGGCGAACGCGGCGATGCGCCGCTTGGTCTCTTCGATCAGGTCCAGGATCATGATGCCGATCATGCGGCGCACCACCTCGTGGATACGCAAGGACGCATCGGCATCGGGATACTCGGCGGCAACCTTGTGGAACAGCGGCCCGACCAGCGGCACGTCGGCCAGATCGTCGATGGTGAACAACCCGGCGCGCAATCCGTCGTCGATGTCGTGGTTGTTGTAGGCGATGTCGTCGGACAGGGCGGCGACCTGGGCCTCGGCGCCGGCGAAGCTGTCGAGGTCGAGATCGTGGAGCAACGCATACTCGGCGATGGCGCCGGGCAGCGGCCGATCCTTCTTGACCGCCAAGGGGCCGGTCAGCGGGCCGTTGTGCTTGACGAGACCCTCCAGGGTCTCCCAGGTGAGGTTGAGTCCCTCGAACTCCACATAGCGGCGCTCCAGCTTGGTGACGATGCGTAAAGATTGGGCGTTGTGGTCGAAGCCGCCGAACTCGGTCAGCACCTCTTGCAGCGCGTCCTCGCCGGCATGGCCGAACGGGGTGTGCCCCAGGTCATGGGCCAGGGCCAGCGCTTCGGCGAGATCCTCGTCCAGTCCCAGAACCCGGCTGATGGAGCGCGCGATCTGCGACACTTCCAGCGAATGGGTCAGCCGGGTCCGGAAGTTCTCGCCTTCGTGATAGACGAAAACCTGGGTCTTGTATTGCAGCCGGCGAAACGCGGCGGAATGGATGATCCGGTCGCGGTCGCGCTGAAACGGCGAGCGGGTCGGGCTGTCCGGCTCACCATGCAGGCGGCCGCGCGAATCCTCCGGCCGACAGGCGTAGCAGGCGAGCGCATGGGCGCGAGAATCGTTGGTCGCGGTCATGGTGGGGACACTACAAGCCACCGCGCTCAAGCGCAACCACGCCGCCTTCCCCGAGGGGCGATCCGTCGTGAGTCTCGCCATTGACGGCCAACTCGACGCGGTTGCGTCCGGCGGCCTTGGCCCGGTAGAGAGCGGCATCGGCGCGCTGAAGCAACGACTCGACGTCGTCGCCCGCGTCAAAGACCGCAACCCCGATACTGACCGTCAGCGGAGGGGAGATGGTGTCCGACGAGTCGCGTGCAAAGGCTTCGCGCACGCGTTCGGCCACGACCGAGGCCGCCGAAGCCGAACTGCGCGGCAGCAAGGCGACGAACTCCTCGCCGCCATAGCGGCAGAAGATATCCTCCCCACGCAGCACCTCCGCCACCTGGGCAGCGAAACGGCACAACGCCTGGTCGCCGAAGGCATGGCCGAAACGGTCGTTGATCTGCTTGAAATGGTCCAGGTCCATCATCAGGGCGGCCAAGGGCTCGGCGCTGCGCCGGACATGGGCGATTTCCCGCTCCGCCAACATGGCGAAGGCGCGGCGATTGAACACCCCGGTCAGGGGATCGTGGCTGGCTTGTGGCGCGCGACAATTACGGTGGCCGGTCAGCGACAATTAGGATGACCGGTATGAGACACCGTCGAGTAGCACCTATACCGCTATCACAAGCAAGCATTGCTCAGCAATAAGGAAGTGCAGCGACAATTACGGTAATTGT
>NZ_CAINTR010000148.1 GCF_903853455.1 uncultured Magnetospirillum sp. | reverse complement strand
TCGATCTGGTCGCCGAGGCCGTAGCGGCCGTTGGTCAGCAGGTCGTAGAAGCACCAGGCGGGATTGTCGCTCCAGGCCAGCGTGAATGTGCCGTCCCACGAGCCGGCATAGGTGCGGGCGATGGGGTCGTAATTGGCCGGCACGTTGATGACCAGGCCTTTGACGTCGTAGGCCCGCTGGGGGATGGTCGAGAATTGCTGGGCGTCGATGGCGATGCCGGCCAGCGCCGTGTGGCGGTATTCCAGCCTGGCCGAGACGATTGCGGTGAAGTCGTCGAACCACAGTTGGTTCTGCAAGAGCGACGAGCCGGAATCGGCGGTGACCCGGCTCACCCGCACGTCGAACGGCCCGGTTCCGCTGAGCGGGATCAGGTAGGAGCGGGCATACTTGCTGGTGGTTTTGCCGGAGATTGTGTCGGAAATCGCGGTGACGAAGCCGGCCTCGTTGCACTGGATGTCGATGGTGAAGGCGACCGAGGTGCCGGAGATGTTGCCGCTGGAATCCTCGTTGGTGAGGTAGGGCGTGCTGACGGTGACGCGGACCGCATTGACGCCGGAGGTGGTGATCGAGCGCACCACCGGCTGGGCCTGCCAGACCTGGACGTTGACCGGGGTGCTGGCCTCAATGCTGCCGGCGTCGCCCGAGAGCTGCGACAGGGCCGAGCTATTGGAGGCGATGTCGCCGGTGGTGGTGCCGAACACCGCGTTGGTGAAGTTGAAGCTGCCGTCGGCATTGCCCAGCGGCGTGCGGTCGAAAAACACCGAGCAGGCGCCATCGACCAGGCCGACGATGGGGCCTTCGCACAGCGCGTCGATGACGATGGCCTTCTCGCTGGAGCGCAAGGAATCGGGGGCCTCGGACAGTCCTCCGCCCCCACCGCCTCCTCCGCCCCCGCCTTTGCCGCCACCGCCGCCACCGAAGCCGATGATCGCCTGATGGGTCATGGGCCGTCCTTCCAGGTGACCGAGTTGGTGCCGCCGGCCGGATTGGGCGCGATGGCGATGTCGTAGGCTTGGACACTGGCTGAGACGACCTGGGAGCCGATGATCAGGCGGCCGTAGAGGATCGGCACCGGGTTGCCCTGCTGGGTGGTGTTGACCGGCCCGTTGAACAGATACGACGCTGAATCCAGTCCCTGGCTCCGGCTGGGGGTATCCGGGGTTTTGGCCAGCATCTGCGACAGCCCGCCGAGAATGAGGGTGGCGCCGAACGCCAGCGCCATGCCGCCAAACGTGGTCGAGGTCAGCGTGAACCCCAGCGTCGCCTCCGGCGCCAGTGCCAGGTCGGCGCCGCCGGTGATGAAGGCGCCGGCGATCAGGGCGACGCCGATGAAGATCTGGCCGATCCCGCCGCCGGCCCCGGCCACCACCGGCACGATGCGGATGGTCTCCCGCCCCGGCAGGGCCAGTTCTTCCCGTGTGGACAGCGGCACGCGGTCGAGCACGATCCGGAACCCCGGCCGGTGGGCGACCAGGGCCTGCATGAAGCCGGGCTGGAGCACCGACAGCGCCCGGATGGCGTCCAGCGGACTGGCGACGTCGAGCCGGTGGCGGCGGCCGAAGCGGGAACCAAAGGACCCGTGCAGGACGACGGTCTTCAGCATGACGATGCCCCGAGCAGAGAGCGGTGCCGCGCCACCTTCCGGGTGGCGCGCCGCCAGCCACCGCCGTAGACGTCACGCGATGATAGGCGCCCGGCGCAGTGCTGGAGGATGACGTCGTCGCCGAGATAGACGGCGCCGTGGTTGATCACCGGGCTGCCCACTTGCATCAGCAGCACGTCGTGCGGCTGGAGCGGCGCCAGCGCCACCTCGACGAATCCGGCGGAGGCGAAGTTGTCGGCATAGAGGTCATCGCCCCCCAGCCACCATTGCGGCCGGCGGGGGAAGTCGGGCAGATCGATCTCGAGTTCGCGGCGGAAGTGGTCGCGGATCAGGCTGTAGCAATCGAGCACACCATGGTGAAACGGCCGGCCCACCAGCGGCGCCTGGTATCCCGACGGCTCGAACTCCACCATCCGCCCCGTCGGCCAGTTGACGATCAGCCACGGCACGCCGCCCAACTCGCAGGCGACCAGATCGCCGGCACTGGGCTCGGGCGCCAGGTTGGGATGGGAGTGGACGATGCGGATGATCTCGCCCTCGTCCTCGGCGGCGGCGAAATCAGCGGGCGCGATGACGAATTCCAACTCGGGATGGGCCGCCTGGTTGGCGCAGGGGCGATAAATCGCCTTCCCGTTCCGCACGATGACCACGCCGCAGCATTCGCGGGGGTACGCTGCCTCCGCGTGGGCGCGGGTGGCGGCCAGAACATCCTCGGGCAGCGGCGTCACGACACCAGCCCGCAGCCGGGAAAGCCGCCATAGGGCAGCACGGCGGTCGCTCCGAAGCGCAGTTTGCAGTCGGACAATTGCTTGCCGCAGGCGTCCTGGGCGGCCACCGTGACCGGGTTGCCGGCGATGTCGGCGACCGGCGGCCCGGCATAGCCGCAATCGGCGCCGCGATAGACCCAGGTACAGCAATTCTGGATGAACTGCCGACGCGGCAGTTTGATCGCCACCAGATCCAGCGACGAGGCGATCTCGAAGGTCATGGTCTGGGCGTCTTCATTGGATTTGCGGTCGACGTACCACACCTCCTGGGGCAGGAGCTGGGTGGGGTCGGCCTCGGGGTTGCCGCTGGGAAAGTTGGCGGCATCGAGAAAGCGGGCGAATGTGCGGGTGCGCGTCAGCTTGCAGCCGGCGAAGCCGCCATAGGCCCTGGCCAGTGCCGCCAGGGTGCCGCCGATGTTGGAGGCCGAGAGCGTCGGACGCGGCAGTGCTCCGGTCGAGGAGCGCTTGAAGCCAGAGGCTTGCACGGGGAAGCGGGTATAGGTCTGCCCCTGCCAGACGATGTCACCACCGACGCCATTGGTGCCGGCATGGAAGCGCAAGGACGGCCCGCCCAGGAGGCCGAGGTCGAGCATGAACAGCTCGATCAGCGCCGACGGCGCCAGCGACTGGATCTCGGAGCGGATGGGCATGGGGCGTCAGGCCGGAAAGGGTGAACCTAAAAGACCTCGTGTCCGGCTTGCGCGATGATAGCATAATTTGCTATCATGCCGTCATGAACAGCAAGCACCGCGCCATCCTCGAAGCGATCTTCACCGACCCGCTCTCCGGGAACATCGAGTGGCGGCGGGTCGAGGCGCTGTTCGTGGCGCTGGGTGCCGAGATCGTCGAGGGCAGCGGGTCGCGGATCACCATTCTGCTGCAAGGCCGCCGGGCGGACTTTCATCGTCCCCATCCCGGCAAGGAAGCATTGCGCTATCGGATCAAGGCGGCCAGGGAGTTCCTGGAAAGGGCGGGAGTGAAACCATGAGTGCCATGACCTACAAGGGCTATGCCGCCCTGGTCGAATTCGACGCGGAAGATCACATCTTCGCTGGGCGACTGGTCGGCATTGACGACATCGTGACGTTTCATGGTGCCAGCGTTGAAGAACTTGAGGCAGCGTTCCGCGAGGCGGTGGACCACTACCTGGACACGAGTGTTCGGATCGGACGGAAGCCGCAGAAACCCTATTCCGGGAAGCTGATGTTGCGGGTTGCGCCCGATCTCCACGCCAGGGTCGCCACTGCCGCCGAACTGTCTGGCAAGAGCCTTAACCAGTGGGCTGCCGAGGCGTTGGGGCGCGCAGCACCATAGCCATCACCCCCCGAACGTCTGCTCGAAGGTGGCCGATACGGGGGGGCGCCGATCTCGGTGGCGTCTGACAATGGGAGTCCTCGACATGTCCCGCGCCAAACGACCGAACATCGTCGCCGTCGAGGTCGTCGCCGATCACGTCTTGCGTGTTTCCTGGCGCGACCACGGCGTGGACCAGATCGATCTCGGCCCGCTGATTTCCGCCAGCCGATCGTTAGCGCCGCTCCAGACGCCGGCCATTTTCGCCACAGCGGCGGTGGGAGAACACGGTTGGACGGTGGCCTGGAACGATGACATCGAGCTGGACGCCGACCACCTTTTCCGGCTTGGGCGTTATCAGGCCGGCGAGTCGCTGACGCCCGAATCCTTCCGAACTTGGCGGAACCGTCACGGTTTGAGCCAGAGGAGTGCGGCCGATGCGTTGGGGATCAGCGACCGCATGGTGAAATACTACGAGGATGGCAGGCATCTGGTGCCGAAGACGGTCATGCTGGCCTGCACCGGCTATGACGCACTGCGGTCCGGGATCGCCGCCTGACCCACCCGGTGCTCGACCAGCGCCGACGGCGCCAGCGACTGGATCTCGGAGCGGATGGGCATGGGGACATTCGGTGGATGGTGGACAGGAGCCCGTGGTCGGGGTTGCGGAGTGTCTAAGAGTGTTTTACACTCCGCTCATGATCATCAGCTTCCGTAGCAAGGCGCTACGCGACTTCTTCCTCGACGACGATCCGAGCGGCATTCGGCCCGATCTCGTCGAGCGGGTTCGCGGGCGCCTCTACGCCCTGCATCGGGCCAAGAGCCTTGATGATCTGCGCCTGCCCGGCTGGAAGCTGCACCCGCTGCACACCAAACCGGTGCGCTGGGCCATCGCCGTCAACGGGCCATGGCGCGTGACGTTCGAGTGGCAGGACGACAACGCGGTGCGCGTCGACCTGGAACAGTATCATTGAGGAGAACGGCCATGGCCGAGGAATACGAAGTCGTCACGCCCCACAAGATGCGTCCGCCGCATCCGGGATCGATTCTGCGCCTCGACGTTCTGCCCGCCCTCGACATGACGGTCGTCCAGGCGGCCCGCGAACTGGGCGTTTCCCGGCAACTGCTCCACGGGATCCTCGCGGAGAAGCTTCCCGTGTCGGCGGAGACGGCGGTTCGGCTGGGCAAGTGGTGCGGCAACGGGGCCAATCTGTGGGTGGCATTGCAGCGGGACTATGACCTGTGGCAGGCGGAACGCCACCTGGCCGACAAGATCGGGGACATCCCGACGCACGAGGCCGCGTAGGTCCCCCTACACCCCAAACGTCTGCTCGAAGGTCGCCGACACGGTGATGATGTCGCCGATCTTGGTGGCATCCGACCACTTGCGGCAGATCACGGTGATCGGCGACGCCGCGCGAGGCGACGTCCACTGAAACTTCTGCCAACCACCTTGGGCGCCGAGGAAGGCCAGGATGGCGTCGGCATCGGCGGGGGATCGGCATTTGAACTGCAGATCCCAGATCTCCGGCTGGAAGTTGATGCCGGCGGGGGCGTTCTGCTCGTAGCCGTCGCCGAACTTGGCGCTGTAGACGGAGGGCTTGACTGATCGGACCGCGTCGCTGGCGATCCAGGTGAAGGTATTGCCGCTCATGCCAGCAGGCCGCCCGGACGGCGCTCGTTGATCAGGATCTCACGCACCGAATTGCCGAGCATGGTGCCCAGGTTGCGCAACGCCGGTACCCCGCCCGAGGCATCGCTCTGGCCGTTCTGGTTGACGGTGACATTGACATCGCCGTTGTAGGTATTGGCCCCGCTGGAGACGGCGCCGCTGCCGACCGCCTGGCGAAGCTGGTGGTTGGGCACCACGGTGCCGTTGCCGCCCATGGCCAGGAGTTCGGGGCCGTGCTCGCCCACCAGATAGAAGCTGCCGGGCAGCACCGAACCGCCCGAGGCCCGGCCGCCGCCGAACAGCCCCGAGAACAGCCCGCCCCCATCCTTGCCGCCAATTCCAAGCGCTCCGCCCAGGGCGCCGACCAACCCTCCCATCGCCTGCTGGGCGGCGATCTTCAGCAGGCCCTGGATGATCGATTCAGCGAGGCTCTGGAACGAGACCTTGCCACCCTCGCAGAACTTGGTGAGGGCGTCTGTGGCGCCATTGAAGGCGCCGGTCAGGGCGTTCTGCACCTGCTGGCCGGCGTTGGTGGCGGCATCGACGAAGCCGTTGAAGGCGTTGTTCGCCCCGGTCACCGGATCGCGCTGAAGCTGGCGCTTCTGGTCCTCGACGGCGTTGATCCGTTCGGCATAGGAGCGGGCCGAATCGAGTTGGGCCTGCCGTTCCGCCTCGGTGAGAACCACCCCGTCCTTGAGGGCCTGGTTGATGCGCTGCTGGGCCTTCTCCTGCTCGTCGAGGATGGTCTTGAGATGGGCAGCCTCGACCGCGCCCATGCCGATCAATTGGAGTTCCTGGGTACGCTTGGCGAGATCGGCGTTGCGGTTGTCGCCGATCTCGACGGTCTTGGCGTTGAAGCTTTTGAGCTTGTTGAGCTGATCGACCCGGCGCTGCTCCTCTTCCAGCCGCCCCATCAACTCGGCGTAATCGGCCTTCTGCTTGGCCGTCAGCGGCGAAAACCCTTCGAGGCGGCGCTGGGTGTCGGAGAACTTGCCGAGCGTGAGGTCGAACTCCGCCATGGCCGTCTTGCTCTCGCGGACCTTGCCGGCGTACTTGTCCCAATTGGCGATGGCGAACTCGAGGCCGGCGCTTTCGCGACCGAGATTGTGCATCTCGCCGTCGTAGGGGTCCTTCTTGCCGGTGCCCTTGCCGTCGTTAATCGGCGCCTCGATGCGGGTTTTGTGGGGCTCGGGGTGCTCGGCCGCCGCGGCGGCGCGTTCGGCGGCGTGCTTCCTGATATCGTCCCACACATCGGTGGCGGTAGCCTTGGCGGTGGCGACGGCATGGTTGATGGGGGCGGCGATGGCCGCGCCCAGGTCGACCGCCGCCGATTTGACCTTGCCGAACAAGGCGCCGACCGCGTCGTAAACCTTCTGCAGGCCGGCGATGATGGCGTCGATGGCATCCTTGAGCCAGCCGGTCGTCGACTCGTAGGTGGACTGGGCGATTCCGGCGATGCGGTCGAACACGCTGGTGATGAAGGACCAGATGCCGCCATAGATGCCGGCGTAGAAGTCGTAAATGGCGGTGGCGACGGCGGTCAGCGCCGCCACGGTGGTGGTGGCGATGGAAACCACCGCGTCCCACAGCGCCTGGGCGCCATCCTTGATGGTGTCCCAGACCCCGCCGATCCAATTGCCGACGCTGGCGGTGGTGCCGCCGATCTCGAGCATCTTGTCCTGGAACAGGTAGAGCGCGGTACCGGCGGCGAGAATGGCCACCGCGATGGCACCGAAGGGATTGGCCATCACCGCCATGGTGAAGGCCTCGGCCGCCGAGGTCAGTCCGGCGAACACCCCCATGCCGGTGAGGCCGGCCATGGTGGTGACCGCCTGCATGGTGCGGATCGCCACGGTGATGCCCTCGATGGCCATGGGGACCAGTTTGACCGCGCCGAGGAAACCGACCACACCAGCGGTCAGGGTCGGCAGCACCGGGATCAGGCGTTCGAGCGCCGGGGCGATCTTCTCCATGGCGTCGAATTTCCAGGCGTTCATGGACGCCTGCATTTTCATCCAGGATTGCTCCAGATGAAGGGCCGCTTCCGCCTGGCGGTCGGTCATCCGGCCCTGGAGATCGCCCTTTTCCGCCAGTTGCTCCAGCAGCGGGTTCATCTTCGAGCCGGTCTTGCCGAACAGTTCCTGGGCCAGCGCCGTCCTGGCGGCCCCCGATTCCCTGGCCTCGAAGCGCTTGGCGACATCCATCAGCACCGATTCGGTGTCGCGCAGCCGGC
>NZ_CAINTR010000147.1 GCF_903853455.1 uncultured Magnetospirillum sp. | reverse complement strand
TCGAAGGCATCAATAGCCTCGTTCAAGCGGCCAAGGCCAAAGCCAGGGGCTACCGATCAACCCGCAACCTCAAGGCGATTATCTACCTGATCGCTGGCCGACTCGAACTCAAGCTACCCACTTGAAACAGCGAGGAGCCTACGATCATCGATGAGAATGCCGTCGATTCTCTGATTGACCAGATAACCTGCGACGCCGCAGAGCAGGGAGAGCGTAATCGCCGCAGCGACCCATTGCATCTGGATGTCCGGTGCGCTCTGCTTGGTTGCCGTCAGAACGATCCATGCCGCGTCGGCGATAAGCGCCAGCAGCAACGCTGCCGTTGTCCATGACAATCCGCCACCCTTACTGGATTCCATCCCCGCCCCCTATCGATATGGATTGCCCTTCCGCCAATCACCTGATCTGCGCATCACAAGGCAACAACACCCTCATGGGTTGAGGCTAGCAAGAAACAAACGGCTGTCAATTGGAATCTTGGGCAGGACGCAACCGCTATGGCTCGATTATGCGGCGAATGTGGCCTCCGCATTTCCGCATGGGTGGCCTCCCCCACTCTCCACCACCATCATTGACCTGGGGCGGAGGCGTCCGCGTCGAACACGATTCCCTGGGCCAACGGCAGGTCGCGGCCGAAATTGATGGTGTTGGTGGCGCGGCGCATATAGGCCTTCCAGCAATCCGAGCCGGATTCGCGACCGCCGCCGGTGTCCTTTTCGCCGCCGAAGGCGCCGCCGATTTCGGCCCCCGACGGGCCGATGTTGACATTGGTGATGCCGCAATCGCTGCCGGTGGCGGAGAGGAAGGTCTCGGCCTCGCGCAGATCGGTGGTGAAGATGGACGAGGCCAGCCCTTGCGGCACCGCGTTGTTGAGGACGATGGCGTCGTCCACGGTCTGAAACGGGATCAGATAGAGGATCGGAGCGAAGGTTTCGCGGTGGACGATGGCGGTCTGGCTGGCCATCTCCACCAAGGCCGGCCGGACGTAAAAGGCTTGGCTCCAACCGCCGATCACCACGCGCTCGCCGCCATGGCAGCGCCCCCCTTGGGCCTGGGCCTCCGTCAGCGCCGCCTGCATGCGCTCGAAGGCCGCGCCATCGATCAGCGGCCCCACCAGGGTCGCCGCCTCGCGGGGGTCGCCGATGCGAAGACGGGCGTAGACGGTCCTCAGGCGCTCGGCGACCTCGTCACGGATACGATGATGAACCAGCAGACGGCGTAGGCTGGTGCAGCGCTGACCGGCGGTACCCACCGCCGCGAACAGCACGGCGCCGATGGTCAGATCCAGATCGGCCGAGGGACAGATGATGGCGGCGTTGTTGCCGCCCAATTCCAGCAGCGAGCGGCCCAATCGTCCGGCGACCACCGGCGCCAGCGCCTTGCCCATGGCGGTGGAGCCGGTAGCCGAGACCAGCGCGACCCGGCCGTCGCCGGCCAGGGCCGCCGCCGCCTCGCCGCCGCCGATCACCAGCTGCGCCAAACCGTCGGGAGCGCCGCCGAAGCGCTCGATGGCGCGGGCGAACACGGCGCTGACAGCCAGGGCCGTGAGCGGCGTCTTGTCCGACGGCTTCCAGATCACCGTATTGCCGCAGACCAGGGCCAGGGCGGCATTCCACGCCCATACCGCCACCGGAAAGTTGAAGGCGGTGACGATGGCGACCGGCCCCAGCGGATGCCAGGTTTCCATCATGCGATGACGCGCCCGCTCGGAAGCGATGGTCAGGCCGTGGAGCTGGCGCGACAGGCCGACGGCGAAGTCGCAGATGTCGATCATCTCCTGCACTTCGCCCAGACCTTCCTGAAGGATCTTGCCGGTCTCGACGGTGACCAGCAGACCGAGATCCGTCTTCACCCGCCGCAACTCCTCGCCCAGCAGCCGAACCAACTCGCCCCGCCGGGGCGCCGGCACCTCGCGCCAGACGGTGAACGCCCGTGCCGCCGTGGCGATGACCGCGTCCACATCGCTCGTCGCGTCGATGCCGCCGATCACCTCGCCGTCGATGGGGGAGCAGACCGGCCGACGACCGGTGGCCGAGGCGAGACCAAGGCGGTCGAGCAGAGAAGAGATGTCCATGGGGCCTCCGTCATGTGGTCATACCGACGAGCCACTACCGTGACTCGTCTCGTTGTCCCTCACTGTGGGCTTCGCCCACCCCTCGCAATTGCTCGGGGCCGCCCTGAGGGCGTCGTTTGCCCCTTTGGGGCGGCACCGCCGGGCGCTCGCGCTTGGCTCTCGCGCCATGTGGCGCGGCGGGCTTCGCCCTTGCCGCCTCACCCTCGAACTGAAAGGTCATCAGTTCGAGGGTGAGACGGTATCAGTTCGTCCAGCGTCAGCCGCAGGGCCTCGACCGCTTCCACCAGCAGGTCGCGGCTGATCACCAGGGGCGGCGCGAAACGGATGGTGTTGCGGTGAGTGTCCTTGGTGAGGATACCGCGTTTGGCGAGGCCGGCGCAGACGATAGCAGCATCGATTTTATCCGCGTCGAATTCGATGCCGATGAACAGGCCGCGACCGCGAATCTCCTTGATCAGCGGACTATGGAGAGCCTGCAAGGCCTGCATCAGCCAGACGCCAAGCTCGGCCGACCGCTCGATCAGGCCCTCCTCCAGCAGGACCCGCAAGGCTTCGTGCCCCACGGCGGCGGCCAGGGGATTGCCGCCGAAGGTGCTGCCATAGTCGCCGGGCCGGAACACATCCATCACCTCGCGCCGCGCCAGGAACAGCGAGACCGGCAACAGCCCGCCACCCAGCGCCTTGCCCAGGGTAATGCCGTCGGGACGAACACCCTCGTGCTCGCAGGCGAGTAACCTGCCGGTTCGGCCCAGTCCGGTCTGAACCTCGTCACACAGCAGCAGCACTCGCCGTTCGTCGCAGATGCGGCGGCACTGGGCCAGATAGCCGGGTGGCGGGACGATGATGCCGCCTTCGCCCTGGATCGGTTCCACCAGGAAGGCGGCGGTGTCGGGGGTGATGGCCTGGGCCAGCGCCCCGGCATCGCCGAAGGGCACCAGATCGAAGCCGGGAGGGAACGGGCCGAAGCCGTCGCGGTATTGCGGCGTCGATGACATGCCGACGATGGCGATGGTACGGCCGTGGAAATTGTCCCGGCAGGCGATGATACGAGCCTTGCCGTCGGGAACCTTCTTGACGCCATAGGCCCATTTGCGCGCCGCCTTCAACGCCGTCTCCACCGCTTCCGCCCCGGTATTCATGGGCAGGGCCGCGTCCATGCCGGTCAGGCGGCAGGCCAGTTCGGCGAAGGCGCCCAGCGGCGCCGTATGGAAGGCGCGCGAGACCACCGCCAGTTTGCCGGCCTGCTCGGTCAGGGCCTTCACCAGCCGAGGGTGACAGTGACCATGGCTGACCGCCGAATAGGCTCCCATCATGTCGATGTGGCGCCGGCCCTGCTCGTCCCAGAGCAATGCTCCCTCGCCGCGCACCAGGACCACCGCCAGAGGGTGATAATTATGGGCGCACCATGTGTCCTCCAGTTCGATGACCGTGCTCATGGCGTCTCTCCCGGGGTGATGGCGGCGAAGACCAGGGCCTCCACCAGGGCGGCGGTGCGGCCATCTCCATCGCGATGCGGGTCGAATTCGGCGATTTCCAGGGCGAGACAGCGGCGAGAGCGCAGCAGGGGACCAATGGCCTCCAACAACGTGGCGGCGGCGATGCCGCCATGGACCGGGGTTCCGGTCCCGGGGGCATCAACGGGATCGATCACGTCGAGATCGATGCTGACGCCATACCGCCCCTCCCTGTCGCCGGCCGCACCGGCCAGAATCGCGGCAAGCCCCCGCGCGGCGACGGCAGCCATGGGGACCCGGTGAAGTCCCAGTTGATCGGCGAAGGCGGCTTCCTCCGGTTCCCAACTGCGGATGCCGATCAGGCTGACATCGGCGGGAGCAAGCATCGCTTTCGCCCTGCCACCGTGGCCGAGCAGACTGGCCAACGGCATGCCGTGCAGCGCTCCCGACGGGCTGGTCTCGGGCGAGTGGCAATCCATATGGGCGTCGAGCCACAACAACCGGAAGGACTCGGCCGCCGGCAAGGCCCGCCTGACCCCGCTCCAGGTTCCCCGGGCCATGGAATGGTCGCCGCCAACGACGATGGGAAAGCGATGGCGGCGCAGGGCGGATGCAACCTCCCCCGTCAGGCGGTCACACAACTCGGCCACGACCGCGCCGGGAGCAGCAAGGACGTCGGCCGGCTCCAACTCCAGCCATTCGGTAGCCGGAGCCCGGACCTGCAGACGCTCCAACAACCCGGATCGGCGCAGGACGCGCGGCCCATCGGCGCAGCCCCGGTCTCGGGCGCCGTGTCCGCAGCCGAACCCGATGATCACGCATTCACGCTCGCCCCGGCTCCTCATGACAATCCTCACGCCGCCTCGTTCTTTAAGAGATGAGGCCGGGAAGACGCGAATGGGAGGGTCCGCAGGCCTTAAATACCGAAGGCCGGGGCCCTTGTTCCGGCCGCAAGGGATGCCGATCTGATTCACGCGGCGATTATGCCGCATATGCGGGCAGCCAGCCGGCCCGTGCCCGGAAAAGGGGGGAAACCACCATCTGACCAGGAGATATGATGATGCTGAGACTAGGCGACATGGCGCCGGATTTCGAGGCCGAAACCACGGAAGGCCGGATTTGGTTCCATCAGTGGATGGGCGATTCCTGGTGCGTCCTGTTCTCCCATCCCAAGGACTTCACCCCAGTCTGCACCACCGAGCTGGGCATGCTGGCCAAGCTCAAACCCGAATTCGACCGGCGCAACGTCAAGATTATCGGCCTGTCGGTGGACAGCGTCGAGGACCACAAGCTGTGGGCCAAGGATATCGAGGAAACCCAGGGCGTCGCCCTCAACTACCCCCTGATCGCCGACCGCAAGCACGTGGTGGCCGATCTTTACGGGATGATCCATCCTAACGCCCTCGACACCATGACGGTGCGGTCGCTGTTCGTCATCGCGCCGAACAAGACGGTCAAGCTGATGATCACCTATCCCGCCAGCACCGGCCGTAACTTCGATGAAATCCTGCGGGTCATCGATTCGGTTCAGCTCACCCAGGAGTACAAGGTGGCGACGCCCGTCAACTGGCACCATGGCGAGGACGTGATCATCTCGCCGTCGGTAACCGACGAGGAGGCGCGGATGCGCTACCCCGAAGGATGGCAGGCGCAGAAGCCCTATCTGCGCTATGTGCACGAACCGTCGCCGCACCGGCACTGACGCAAGACCCCATGAGAGCGGCCCCGCCCGCCGCTCCCATGGGGCGCTATTGTATCCGCCGTTCGAGATGACGATCTAAGGGCTAGGGTCACGATCAACGGGAAAGAGGGATCTCCGGCGTGAAGGAGGACCACGGCCACCAGATCACCACAGCCCTGCGGAAAAGCGAGGATCGCTTCCGTCAGGTGGTGGAGGCTGCGCCCAACGCCATGGTGATGGCCAACGCCGCCGGGTTGATCGAGATGGTCAACGCCCAGGCCGAGCGGGTATTCGGCTATTCCCGCCAGGAAATGCTGGGCCAGCCGGTGGAAATCCTGGTCCCCGAGCGCTTCCGCCACATCCATCCCGCCTTGCGGAACATGTTCAATTCCGCTCCCCGGTCACGGCCCATGGGGGGAGGACGCGACCTTTTCGCCCGCCGCAAGGACGGCAGCGAGTTCCCGGTGGAGATCGGCCTCAACCCCATCGACACCGAGGACGGGCCGATGGTGCTGTCGGCCATCGTCGATATTTCGGATCGCAAGCAGAAGGAGGAGCGGATCCAGGCCGCCCTGCGGGAAAAGGACATCCTGCTGGGCGAGATCCATCATCGGGTCAAGAACAACCTGCAACTGGTGGACAGCCTGCTGGACCTGCAAGCGTCGCAAATCGACGACCCCGCCGTCCTTGGAATGTTGCGCGACAGCCAGAACCGGATCCGCTCCATGGTCCTGATTCATCAGACGCTGTATCAGTCCAAGGATTTCGCCAAAGTCGATTTCGCCAATTTCCTCGATTCGCTGCTGTCCACCCTGGTGGCCTCCTATGGGATGGAGTCCGACCGGGTCGGTCTGACGGTCAATACGGTGGAGGTGTATTTGCCGCTCAGCGCCGCCATTCCCTGTGGTCTGGTCGTCAACGAGCTGATCACCAACGCCTTCAAGCACGCCTTCCCCGACCACCGGCGCGGTCGGATCACGGTCGATCTGACCGACGAGGGCAATGGTCAGGTGGGGCTGGCGGTGAGCGACGACGGAATCGGCATTCCCGCCGACCTGGATATCGAACAGACGGCGACCTTGGGGCTGCAACTGGTCAGCCTGCTGACCGATCAGTTGGGAGGAACCGTGTCCATCCAACGCGCCGACCCGACCCGCTTCGTCCTGCGATTCCCCACGCAACGGTGACGGAAAGGAAAAGCTCATGCTGGCGACTCAGATCATGGTGGTGGAGGACGAGCGGATCGTCGCCCTTCATCTGCGGCGGCAGCTGTTGAAGCTGGGCTACGACGTGGTCTTCATCGCCTCTTCCGGCGAGCAGGTCCTGCGGCAGGTGGAGAATCTGCGGCCCGACCTGATCCTGATGGACATCCACATCGAAGGCGAGATGGACGGCATCGAAACCGTGGCCCAGCTACCCGCCGACTTCAACATCCCGGTGATCTACCTGACCGCCTATTCCGAGGAGGCGGTCCTGGCCCGCGCCCGTGCCACCAAGCCGTTCGGCTATCTGCTGAAGCCGTTCTCCGAACGCGAACTGCATGCCACCATTCAAATGGCGCTGGAGCGCCGCAAGGTCGAGGTAGCGCTACGCGACAGCGAGGAACACCTCACCCTGGCGCTGGACGCCGCCGGCATGGGCGCCTGGGAGGTCGATGTGGAGAGCCACCGCATCGTCCGCGCCGGCCGGATCGAGGAGGACTTCGGCTGCAACGGCGAAGGCTTCACCGGAAATTGGGACCGCTTCCTCGATCGCGTTCTGGAGGATGACCGGGGTCTGCTCGGCAAGGTCTACGAACGGCTGCTGAACGAAAACTCCGCCTGCCAGGTCGAGTTCCGCGGCATCCGCCAAGACGGCCGAATCCGCTGGTTCCGGGCCCAGGGCAAGTCCATTCCCGCCCAGGCGGAACGGCCGCACCGGATCATCGGCGTGATGCAGGACATCACCGACGACAAGGCCGCCGACGAACGGCGGCGTCAGGCGCTGACCGTGTTCGAGGCGACCCGCGACGGCCTGTTGATCCTCGACACCGACCTGCACGTGGTCACCGCCAATCCCGGCTATTGCGACATCACCGGCTATTCGGCGGAGGAACTGCTGGGGCGCAGGCCGTCCTTGCTGACACCCGAGGCGCAGCCGCCCGGCTTCCATTCCGAGTTCCTCGCCGCCCTGCAAGCCGGCGGCCGCTGGCGTGGCGAGATGCGTGGCCAGCGCAAGAGCGGCGAGGATTTCCCGCTGCTGATGAACATCGCCGCCGTCCGTGGCGAGCGCGACGACGTCACCCATTACGTCGCCGCCGTCACCGATCTGACTGCCATCCGAAAGGCCGAAGAGGAATTGCGGCATCTGGCCCATTACGACCCGCTGACCGACCTGCCCAACCGCCTGCTGGCCACCGACCGCCTGGAGCACGCCTTGGAGCGCTGTCTGCGCGAGCAGCGCTCGCTGGGGCTGCTGTTCATCGACCTGGATTTCTTCAAGCGCATCAACGACACATTGGGCCACACCGTCGGCGATCAGGTGCTGCAAGTGGTCGCCCAGCGCATGCGGGCCGCCATCCGCGCCGAAGACACGGTGGCGCGGCTTGGCGGCGACGAGTTCATGGTGATCGTGGAACGGGCGGAGCAGCCCGACGACGTGGCCGCCATCGCCATGAAGATCATTGCGGCGATTTCGCTACCCATCATCGTCAACGGCCGCGAGCTGACCACCTCGGCCAGTGTGGGAATCAGCCTCTATCCCGATGACGGCCGCACCCGCGAGAGCCTGATCCAGGCCGCCGATACCGCCATGTACGCCGCCAAGGACATGGGGCGGAACAGCTATGCCTTCTACACCAGCGAAATGACCTACCGCGTCATCCATGCGGTGGCGGTGGACCGGGATCTGCGGCGGGGATTGGCGCAGAACGAGTTGACGCTCTATTACCAGCCGCAATTCTCGCTTCACACCGGCGCGATGGTGGGAATCGAGGCCCTGATCCGCTGGCAGCACCACACCAAGGGGCTGCTGGGGGCGGCCGAAGTGATCCCGGTGGCCGAACGCAGCGGTTTCATCGTCGATATCGGCGACTGGGTGGTACTCGACGCCTGTCGGCAGATCCAGGACTGGCGCAAGGCGGGCCTGGCGCCGCTGCGGGTCGCGGTCAACGCCTCGGCGCAGCAGATGCGCAACGGCCGTCTGCTCCAGGCGGTCGGGCGCGCCCTGGCCGAAACGGGATTGCCGCCGGAACTTCTCGAGATCGAGATTACCGAAAGCATGCTGCAAAACGAGGAGGAGTGCATCAAGACCCTACACGAGCTCAAGCGCCTGGGGGTCGCCCTGGCCATCGACGATTTCGGAACCGGGTATTCGTGCCTCAGTTCCCTGAAAAGCCTGCCGATCCAACGCCTGAAGATCGACCAGGCCTTCACCCGTGGTATTCCGGAGGACCCCAACGACGCGGCCATCGCCGAAACCATCATCGCCATCGCCCACCGGCTCAAGCTGGACGTGATCGCCGAGGGCGTCGAAACCGAAGCGCAGAAGAGCTTCCTGCAAGCCCACGGCTGTGAAGGCGCCCAGGGCTTTCTGTACGCCCGTCCCATGCCGGCCTCGGCGGTGGCCGACTTCATCGGGGGCCATGCCGCCTGAGTGCCAAGCGACGCCGGCTTGTGGCATACTGCCACCATGAACCCTCCACCACCGGCGTTCCGTTTCGGCATCGATCTCGGCGGCACCAAGACCGAAGCCATCGCCCTTGGTCGCGACGGCCGCGAACTGGCTCGGCGGCGGGTCGCCACCGAACGCGGCAGTTATGACGGAACCATCCGCACCATCAAGGCTCTGGTGGAAGGGCTGGACGCCGAATTGGGTGGAACCGGCAGTGTCGGCATCGGGATCCCCGGCACCATCAGCCCCAAGACCGGGCTGGTGAAGAACGCCAATTCCACTTGGCTGATCGGCAAGCCGTTCGACCGCGATCTTGAGGCGGCGCTGGGCCGGCCGGTGCGGCTGGCCAACGACGCCGACTGCTTCACCCTGTCGGAAGCCAGCGACGGTGCCGGAGCCGGCTTTGCCACCGTGTTCGGCGTCATCCTGGGGACCGGCGTCGGCGGCGGCATCGTCGTCCATGGCCGGCTGGTGGCCGGTCCCAACGCCATCGCCGGCGAATGGGGCCACAATCCCCTGCCCTGGCCGACCGACGCCGAACGCCCCGGCCCGGCCTGCTATTGCGGCCGCCGAGGCTGCATCGAGACCTTCTTGTCCGGTCCCGGCCTGGCCCGCGACCATGGCGGCGGGCTGACCGCCGAGGCCATCGCCGCCGCCTCCGACCCGACGGAACAGGCGACGCTGGAGCGCTACTATCAACGGCTCGCCCGCGCCTTGGCATCGGTCATCAACATCATCGACCCCCATGTGATCGTCCTGGGCGGCGGCTTGTCCAAGATGGAACCGCTCTACCGGACGATTCCCCATCTGTGGGGAAACTGGGTATTTTCCGACCATGTGGACACAATGCTGCGTCCCCCCGCCCATGGCGACTCGTCCGGCGTCCGAGGCGCGGCCTGGCTGTGGTGACCGAAAGCAAGCCCTGCGCAAATTTCTCCGTCACTTGACCGATGTCACGTAATGGAAGGGCAGTTCTGCGCAAGCTGAGGTGACGCCATTCCAATACCAGGGGACTGCGTCTTGATGGAAACCGGCCGGCATCCCCGCTCCACCACCACTCCCTCCCATGGCCTGAGGCCGGAGGATCTGACGGCGGTCGGCCGGCTGGCGCTGTTTTGCGATCTTCCCCCCGCCGCTTTGTCGGACATAACCATCGACGCCAGCGTCACCAAATACGCTCGCGGCGAGGTCATCTTCCATCAAGGCGACGCACCCGACGCGCTGCGGGTGGTGCTGGATGGTCAGGTCGGACTGATGGGAACGGTGACCGACGGCGGCGAAACCATGGTCGAGATCCTGAAGGCCAGCGAGATGTTCATCGCCGCGGCGGTGCTGACCGAAAAGCCGTTCCTGATGAGCGCGGTGGCGCTTCAGCCGTCGCGCATCCTGGCCTTGCCGGGCGAACGCTTCCGCCACGACGTGCGCGAGCGTTCCGACTTGGCCTTCCTCATGCTGACCTCCATGGCCAAGCACTATCGCATGCTGGTTCGCGAGGTTAAGGACCTCAAGCTCAAATCGGCGGCCCAACGCTTGGCGCTCTACCTGCTGGGGCTGACCGTCAAGCGCGAAGGCTCGACCATCGTGCGGCTGCCCCACAGCAAAAGCATCATCGCCGCCCGCGTCGGCGTCCGGCCCGAAACGCTGTCACGCGCCTTCGGCCATCTGAAAAAGCAAGGCGTGGTGGTCGATGGCCATGCCGTGGCCATCGCCGACATCCCTGCCCTCCGATCCTATTGCCACGAGGGCGAGGAGATTATCTGAACGAGCCCGCCCGGCGACAAACAGCCTCTAAGGCACCACGCCGCAGGCGATGCGAGGACCGCCGCCGCCCAGCGGCTTGGGCTGGTCGGCATAATTGTCCGCCCCGGCGTGGATGACGATGGAGCGACCCTTGAGGTCGGCCACCTTGAGGCGCGGCACCGTCACCGCGTCGATGGCGGTTCCGTCGCCGTTGACGGCCAGGGCCGGCATGTCGCCTTCGTGCCCATGCCCCCAGGGGCCTTCATGCTTGCCGGTCTTGTCGGGATCGAAGTGGCCGCCCGCCGCCAAGCCAGGCATGGCCTTGCCGTCCTGCTCCTTGGCGGCGCAACTGGGATTCTCGTGGACATGGAAGCCGTGCGGCCCCGGTGTCAACCCGGCCAGTTTAGGGGTCACCAGCAGGCCGGCCTTGGTGTCCTTGGCCTTGAGCGTCCCGATTTGGGCGCCAATCCCGCTGGCATCGACAGCGTTGACGGGAATGACGACCTCGGCCGCGAACGCCTGACCGCCGAACATCGCCAAGCCGGCAATCACCCCAAGTGCAATTCTCGCCATGACCCCTCCTATCGCGAAAGCGCGGATATCATTCTAGGTGATGGCGTGGATGAAAAGTTTCAACTCCCGGACCGAACTTGGCAGATTTATCGCATTGGGGCCGCAAGTCGGTTTTCAACCGGCCGTTCCCCCTTTATAGTTTTGGTAATGTCCTCGTCGGTTCGGGAAGGGAGTCGGACTTGAGCCTGCGCACAGCACCAGAAATATTTGAAATCCTATTGGTTGAGGACAATCCCGGCGACGCGCGCCTGGCCCAGGAAGCCCTGAAAGAAGGGCGAATGACCAGCCGTCTCAAAGTGGTGGTGGATGGCGTCGAAGCCATGGCCTACCTCCGTCGCGAGGGCCAGTACGCTGGCGCGCCCCGCCCCAACTTGGTATTGCTCGACCTCAACCTGCCGCGCAAGGATGGCCGGCAGGTCCTGGCCGAGTTGAAGGCCGACGAGGATTTGCGCCGGATTCCGGTGGTGGTGCTGACCACCTCGCAGGCCGAGCAGGACATTCTGCGCAGCTACGACCTGCACGCCAATTGCTACATCACCAAACCGGTCGATCTTGACCGCTTCATCTCGGTCGTACGGTCAATCGAGGAATACTGGTGCTCGGTGGTAACCCTGCCGCCTCGCTGATCGGCCTGCAATGAGCAACTTGTCGCCTCCTGGTGCGCCCCTTCTCGCGGTCCTTGTCATCGAGGACAACCCCGGCGATGCGCGTCTGGTCGAGTTCTATCTGAAGGAAGACCCGGCCCGCCCGTTCAAGGTGGCCAAGGCCAGCCGCCTGTCAGAGGGGCTGGAGACCTTGCGGACCGAGGCCATCGACGTGGTGCTCCTGGACCTGTCGCTGCCCGACTCGTTCGGCATGGATACGCTGGCGCGACTGCGGGCGGCCTCCTCGGTGCCGGTGGTGGTGCTGACCGGAACCGCCGACGAGGGCATCGCCCTGGAAGCCCTGCGCCAGGGAGCCCAGGATTACCTGGTCAAGGGACAAGGCGACGGCGAACTGGTGCGTCGCGCCATCCGCTACGCCATCGGCCGGTACCAGGCCGACGCCGAGTTGCGCGCCAGCGAGGCCCGCTTCCGGGCTTTGTTCGACAATGCCGGCACCGGCGTCGTCCTGTCCAGCCCGGCCGGCATCTTCGTCCATTGCAACCCGGCGTTCTGCGCCATGCTCGGCTACAGCGACGCCGAACTGCAGTCCCTGTCCTATCTCGACATCACCCATCCCGACGACATCGCCCGCCATACCGAGCTGCGCACCGCCATGATGGCGGGTGCCCTCGACAACTACAACCTGACCAAGCGCTACATCGCCCGCGACGGCCGCATCATCTGGGCGCGCCTGACGGTCACGGCGGTCAAGGACCCCACCGGCGGCGACATCCGCTATACCGTGGCGGTGGTCGAGGACGTCACCGAACGCAAGCGGCTGGAAGACCATATGCGCCTGGCCGCCACCGTGTTCGAGAACACCGGCGAGGGGTTGTTCATCACCGACGACCACCACCGCATCATCCACGTCAACCCGGCCTTCACCGACCTGACCGGTTTCCAGGTCGAGGATGTGCTGGGCAAGACGCCGCGGGTCCTGTCGTCCGGCCGCCATTCTCCGGACTTCTACGACCACATGGCCGAGGTCCTGGCCAAGACCGGCAAATGGCAGGGCGAGATCTGGAACCGCCGCAAGACCGGGGAAATGTTCGCCGAGTGGCTGAACATCGCCGCCGTCCGCGACGAGCAGGACCAGCTCACCAATTACGTGGCGGTGTTCTCGGACATCACCTCGCGCAAGCAGGACGAGGAGAGCCTCAGCTACCAGGCCAACCACGACCCGCTGACCCGGCTGCCCAACCGGACCCTGTTCCAGGAACGCCTGTCGCGGGCGCTGACCCGCGCCAACCGCGCCCAGTCCAAGGTGGCGCTGCTGTTCATCGACCTGGACTACTTCAAGCAGGTCAACGACACCCTGGGGCATCTGGCCGGCGACATCCTGCTGCAGCAGGTGGCCGAGCGCCTGACCTCCTGCGTCCGCCAGGGCGACACGGTGGCCCGTCTGGCCGGCGACGAGTTCACCGTCATCCTGGAAGATATCGCCGAGGCCCATGACGACGCCGTCGTGGCGCACAAGATCCTCACCGCCCTGGCCTCCCCGTTCGACCTCCAGGGCCGCGAGGGGCATATCAGTTCGTCCATCGGCGTGGCGCTCTATCCGGAAGACGCCGGCGACCCGCAGACGCTGGTCAAGCTGGCCGACGCCGCCATGTATCGGGCCAAGCATCAGGGCCGCAACGCCTGCCGCTTCCATTCCGAGACCATCAACGCCCAGGCGTTCGAGCGTCTCGCCCTGGAAAACGCCCTGCGCCACGCCGTGGAGCGGCGGGAATTCGTCCTGCACTACCAGCCAATCTTCGACCGCCGCAGCGGCAAGGTGGTGGCGGTCGAGGCCTTGCTGCGCTGGCAGCATCCCGAGATCGGGCTGGTCATGCCCAATCAGTTCCTGCCGCTGGCAGAGGAGACCGGCCTGATCCTCCCCATCGGCCAGATGGTGCTGGACGCCGCCTGCCTCCAGGCCAAGGCCTGGATCGACCAGGGCCACTCCCGCCTGCGGGTCGGCGTCAACCTGTCCAACCGGCAGTTCCGCGCCCCCGACCTGCTGGAGACCGTGGCGGCGGCGCTGGAACGCGCCAGCCTGCCGCCGGGCATCCTCGAACTGGACGTGCCGGAAAGCTGCGTCACCGACAAGACCCAGGACGCCAGCGGCATGTTCGCCCGCTTCAAGGCCCTGGGGGTCGACATCTCCATCGATGATTTCGGCTCGGGCTATTCATCCTTCGCCTTCCTGCGCCGGCTGCCGGCCACCGCCCTGAAGATCGATCAGGACTTCGTGCGCAACGTGGTCGCCGAGGCCGAGGACGGCGAGATCATCACCGCCATCGTCGCGGTGGCGCACGGCCTGCACATGAACGTGATCGCGCCGGGCATCGAAACCGAGGACCAAGTCGCCGCCCTGGCGAAATTCGAATGCGACATGGTCCAGGGCTTCCTGTTCGCCCATCCCATGCCGGCCCCGGAGATGACCGAGTTCCTTCGCCAGGGCCAGTGCGCACCGGCCTTGGCCGCCAAGGTCAGCTAACCGGCTCACCCTTCGAGACGGCCCTTCGGGCCTCCGGAAGGCATGAGGATGTTTGATTGACCTCACGCCTTCCGGTGCGAAGCCTCGAAGGGCGAGGTCAGCTAACCTCTTCCCTGCACCATCAGTTCCAGGGTCTGCTGCAACCCGGCCCGCTGCTCGTCGACGATGGCGGCCTGATCGGGCAGGCCAAGGGCCGAAAGGATAGCCGACAGGTTCCCCAGCGTCAGGATCAGCGACGGCACCGCCGCGGCCGGATCAGCGCTAACCGCTTCGTGGAACAGGTTGACCGCCTCCAGCGCCACGTCGAGACCGCCGGACGTGTCGCCGGACTGGTGCCGCCGCCCGGACTGGTTGCCCAGCGCCTGCGCCAGGAACAGCTTGAACTCGACCGGATCCTTGTGGAACAGCATCCGGGCCAGTTCCACCGATTCGTCGGCGCAGGTCAAGGCGACGTCGAGACGGCCTTGGCCGGCCATGGCCAGCGACGCCTGCTGCAGGGTCAGGGCCAGCAGATGCACCATGGCCGAGGGAGGGCCGTCGGCGAACAACCCGATCATCAGGCGCCTTGTGTCCACCGCCTCGCCCCACATTCCGATCTCGGAAAAGGCCATGGCGGACCGATGCAGCGCCTCGATCATCGAGCCGAGATAGGGCAGGCCGCTGTCGCCGCCGGCCTTGAACGCCTCGACCGCCTCGGCAAGCTCGGCGAAACTGCCGTGGATGTCGCCGTCGCGCATGCGTTTTCCGGCCTGATTGATCAGCCCCGAGACCAGCACGAAACGGGCCTGGTCCGGACGGCTGGCCAAGGCGAGGCGGGCCTCGGCCACGGCTTCCGCCACGGCCGCCGCCGCCGCATCCGGGTTGCCCGCGTCGTTGAGGCGGTTGGACAGGTTGTTCAAGGCCGAGGCGAGATGAACCCGGAAGCTGTCGGGTTCGACCTCGACCATGGCCCGGTACAATTCCACCGCCTCGGTCACCACCTCCAGCGCCGCCGGGGCCTCTCCCCGCTCCGCCAGCAGGCTGCCCAGTTGCAGCAGCGAATCGGCATGGGCGGGAAACAAGGCGTCCGGCTGGGCCTCGATACGACTACGGAACGCCGCCACGACGGCTTGAAGCCGCTCGATCTCCGCACCGGAATTGGGCTCGGCACCGGGATCGGAGTGCTGGGGGAACGTCAACGGCAAGGCTCCTTGCTATTATTGGGCTCAGCACTTGCCATGGGGAATCATCTCGATCGACTCGAGCTTGCCCCGCAGGCTGAAGGTCTTGAAAATCTGTTCGATGTCCTCGGCCACCCCGTTGGGATGATAGGCCAGCGACATCTCGAATTCCGGCAGGGGATCGCTGCTGCCGGTGGGGAAGAACGCCATCCGCATCGGCCACACCGGCGAATCCAGCAACGGGTTGGACAGGGCGGCGGACTGCGGCAGCGGCCGGCCGATCTGGGCGCTGGTGTCGAACGGCCCCTCGTCGCCCTGGCCGTCGAACAGCGGCCGCGCCAGGATCTTCCCCCCCTTGGCGGCCGTATCGATCAGGCGAATGGTGTGGGCGGTGGGAAACAAGGTTCCCTTGGGCAATTTGATGGTATGGACCTCGGGCCTGGTATAGCGCGCAACCCCGCCCTGGCCGATACCGTTCAGCTTGGCGGTGCCCTCCACCTCCTCGGTGACTTGGCCGTCGCGGGACTGGCGCACCCGGAAGCGATAGGACAGGCCGTCCTTGGACTCCCAGCCCAGGAAATCGGTGGAGGTCTCCACCTGCCCGCCCTCGGAATAGGCATAGGTGATCACCAGCCGGAATTCGGTGACCCAGCCGTCGCAGGAATCGGCGAACTGATAGGTCCACGACCCGCTGGCATTGGCCATGCCGCTGCCCGATTTGGACGCCGACAGCCCCATGCGGTAGGTGGCGCGATGGGACGCCAACTCGGCCGGCATGGCCGCCGCGATGGGGGCGCCCACCATGGAGACGACAGACGTCAGTCCGGCGAACACTCCCGCCCAGACCAGTCCACGACACCGCTTCATACGTTCCTCCGGTGGAAATCGGCCCCCATTATACACTGCCGGACGATTAGGACCATATCGGACAATATTGCCCATCGACCGGGAAAATGTTGCCGGGTCGCGGGCAAGGTTTGCCCGGCCGCCGCCCGGCCGCGATCCGATGATGGAACGGAATCAACGCCGTCGGGCTTGGCACATGGGTTGCTATGTCTAAAGCAGGGGTTCGGGCTGGCTTCTAATTCATGGGGTGAGAGAATGACCTTCGATTTCGCTCCCGACTGGATGGCGGCACTGCTGAAAGACTCTCCGTTCTCGCCGGTGGCTCCGGCGGGATCGCTGCTGGCCGGGGGGATGCCGACCCCCAACTATCCCAGCCACGCCCAAACGGCGGCGCTGGTCAGCGAATTGTTCACCGAGGGCACCCTGTCGCCGGAGCAGCTCTGCTCCCTGGCCGGCCTGCCCGAACTGCAACCCCATCTCGGCAGCGCGCTGGCCGCCAGGCCGGCGTCGCGGACCAAATAAGCTGAAACCGCCATGACCATCAGCTCCGCCCTCTCCCGCCTGTTTTCCGATCCGTGGGAGCGGTCCATCACCGAACGGCCGCGCCAGGAGCCGCGCCTGACCACCGCCTCGTCCGCCCAGGACGTCACGGCGACGCCGACGACATCGGCCGCGCCGATGGCGGCCCTGCCCGCCCCGGCCGAGCCGCCGGCGGCGCGCTACGACATGCGCAACATCTCGCCGCGCAACTTCGCCGACGCCACCCACGAACTCTACATGGACGGCACCCTGAACTGGAACGAGTTCAAGATGGTGGGCTTTCCCAGCGAACTGGACCCCCGCTATGACGAGACCATCGGCGCCCTCATCGGCGACAAGGCCAACCCCGACCAGCCCAGGGACATGCTGGGCCAGTGGGAGCAGCGGGTGGATTTCGAGAAGCGCTACAATCCCAACCCGGATCAGGTCAAGACCGCCGACAGCGTCTTGCAGAAGTTGACCGTCCTGACCCAGCCCCCCATGCGCCTCAGCGCGTAGAGCGCGATCACCAGGAAGATGCGAGAAAAACCCCCGATAGAATGATCTGGATAAAAAAGTCATCAACCGTTACTTTTTACCAATCATGCTGTTGGCTATTCTGCTCGAATGCTTGGCCAGCCCCGCCATAAGGACCGTCGGCGAGGGGTCGGCGGCAGCACCGAGGGTTTCTCCGCAATGACAAAGCTCCCGCCGAATGTGGTGTCCGCCGACGCCCCGCCCGCCTCCCTTTCCCCCGACGAGATCGCCAACCGCATCAAGGTGATGCGTCGCTGGGCGCCGTTCGACGGCCTGGGCGACGACCACCTGCAATGGCTGACCGAACGCATGGAGGAAGTGAGGCACGCGCCCGGAAGCGCGCTGTTGCAGCCGGGCGAGCAGCCGTTGCACCTGCACTTCATTTGCCGGGGCAATCTGCGCGTCGAGGCCATGGGCAAGTCGCGGCACAATAAGATCCTGGCCGAACTCGGCGAGGGCGGCTGTTTCCCGATCGAGGCGCTGTACGAACAGCGGCCGGTGTTCTCCAGCTTCCGCGCCATCGACGATCTGGTCACCTGGACGATCAGCGAGCCCGATTTCCTCCACATCCAGTCGGTCTCACCCCATTTCGCCTCGTTCTGCGAGGGCCGCTCGGCGACCCTGCTGGAACAGTCGCGGCAGCTCTACCAAAGCCAGTTCGCCTATAATCGTGCCGACCGCCAGTCGCTGGACAGCCCGCTGGCCGCCATGGTCGAGCGCGAGCCCGCCACCTGCGCGCCGGAGGCTCCGCTGCGCACCGTGGTGCAGGCGCTGGACGAACGCGGCGTCGGCACCATGGTGGTCGTCGACGGTGAACGCCGGCCGGTTGGCGTCTACACCCTTCGCCGCCTGGTCGAGCACATGGCGCGCGGCCACTATGATCCCGACGAGCCGGTATCGGCGGTCATGAACCCGAAGCCGATCTCGCTGCCGGCCAACGCTCTCGGCTACGAGGCGGCCATGGCCATGGCCAGCAACGCCGTCCGCCATGTCCTGGCCATCGATGAACAGGGCCATCTGGTCGGCATCATCCATGAGCGCGATCTGTTCGGCCTGCAACGGGTGGGGCTCAGCCAGATCAGCGAATCCATCCACCGCTGCACCGATGTGGCGGCGCTGGCGGCCTGCGCCGCCGACATCCGCCAGCTGGGCCACAACCTGATCGACCAGGGCGTCGGGGCCGAGCAGCTGACCCAGCTGATCTCGGCGCTGAACGACCAGTTGACCCAGCGCATCATCGACCTGGAGCTCCGCGCCACCGGCGCCGAACTGGCTGGCATCGATTTCTGCTGGCTGGCCTTCGGCAGCGAAGGACGGCACGAGCAGACCCTGTCCACCGACCAGGACAACGGCATTCTCTTCGTTGTTCCCGAGGGCCAGACCGCCGACTCGGTGCGGTCGCGGCTGCTGCCCTGGGCGTTGCGCGTCAACCACGCCCTCGACCAATGCGGCTTTACCCTGTGCAAGGGCAACATCATGGCGTCCAATCCCGACTGTTGCCTCAGCGCCGAGGAATGGCGGGACCGCTTCCGCGCCTGGATCGAGACCCCCAATCCCCAGGCCCTGCTCAACGCCACCATCTTCTTCGATTTCCGGCCGCTGCATGGCGAGGTGCAACTGGCGCTGTCGCTGCGCGAATGGCTGACCGGTTCGGCGAGCGCCAGTTCAAGGCTGCACATGCTGCTGGTCGACAGCGCCTTGGAGCGCTCGCCACCGCTGGGGTTGATCCGCGATTTCGTCACCGACGACAAGGGCTGCATCGACCTCAAGCTTTCGGGAGTGACCCTGTTCGTCGACGTCGCCCGCATCATGGCGCTGGCCTCGGGCGTCGGCGAGAGTTCCACCCGCAACCGCTTGCGTCAGGCCGGCGCCGCCCGCAGGGTGGCCAAGGCGGAGATCGACGCCTGGGTCAACGCCTTCCAGTTCCTCCAACTGATCCGGCTGCGCAACCAGCACGAACAGCATGTGCACGGGGAAGAGCCGTCGAACCTGGTCAACCCGGCCAAGCTGGACGCCATCGACCGCAAGATCCTGCTGGAATCGCTCCGCAACGCCGGCAAATTGCAAAAGCGCGTGCAGGGTTGGGTGGGAGCCAAGGCGGGGGCGATGTAGGACCGCGCCCCGTTTTTGCGCGGGGCGAACGCCACTCCTCCTGGGCTCCGCCCAGCCCCGCCAAAGGGCACGGCCCTTTGGAAACCCGGTCCTACCTATCCGGCCTCCTTGTGCGTATAATATTGTACGCACATGAGGGCGGTTGAAAATGGCACCGACGAGGAAGCTGACCACCGAAGAACAGAACGCCCTGGCCGCCGTGGCGGGGCTGACGGACGATCAGATCGACACCAGCGACCCCGACGCACCCGAGGTCAAAGACTGGTCAAGAGCCGTCTGGGGTGGGCTTTACCGCCCCGTCAAGGAGCCGGGACTTTTGGAACTCTGCCCCTAATGCCCCACCTTTCGCGAGTGGACCGAATGTAGATTCAGGCTATTGCCCAGCAATGCCGAAGCCTGTACCCTTTGGACAGTTGTCAATCCAAACGTGCATGATATGGTCTCGCCAAACTCAAACGATACCCCTCAAATCCTGGTGCCGTTCTTGAAATGGGCTGGTGGCAAGCGCTGGCTCCTGGACAGTCATGCCGACGTGTTTCCAACCGGCTTTAACAGATACGTTGAGCCTTTTCTTGGTGGAGGGTCCGTTTTTTTCAGGATCAAGCCCGAGGCATCAATGCTGTCAGATATAAACCCAAGACTAATCGAGTGCTATGTGGAGATACGCGACAACTGGCGGGCAGTATACGACATACTCAAGAGGCACCAAAGGAAGCATAATAAAGATTATTACTACGAGGAAAGAAGCAGGAAGCGAAGGTCTTCAGCGGAAAAGGCCGCTCAGTTTATATACCTTAACAGGACGTGCTGGAATGGACTGTTTCGTGTAAATTTAAGCGGTGTATTTAATGTGCCAATTGGCACAAAGGATACAGTTCTGCTTGATAGTGATGATTTTCCAGCAATATCAGACTTATTAAAGAAAGCAGATGTTTTATGTCAGGACTTTGAAGAAACAATTGAATCTTGCGGACACGGTGACTTTTTGTATATCGACCCACCATACACAGTGAAGCACAACTTCAACGGTTTTGTTAAATATAACGAGAACATATTCAAGTGGGATGATCAGATAAGACTGAGGGATTGCGTGGTCTCTGCTATTGGGCGGGGTGCGCGCGTCATGGTTTCAAATGCCGATCATGAGAGTGTACGCGCCCTCTATGAAGGGATTGGACGGCATATTTCACTCAACCGATCGAGCGTCATTGCAGGCAAGGCGGACAAACGCGGAACTGTCAACGAGTTACTGGTGCTATCATGCTGAGATTTATCGGCGCAATAATGCCGAAGCTCTTAAGGGCGCTAATCAGATCTCCAATGAGAATTCGAGCAGCCATTTTTGAATGGAAAAATGAGCTACTGCGCGACATCGCGCTAACAATGGCGGAGGCTGTGTTCATATTAATAATATCATACATACCATTCATCCCACTAACTGTTGATTATTTTGTTTCAAATGCAGGCGCCTCTTTCGATTCGAACACCATGACAGCCGTTGCCAAAACGCTTATTAGGCCGGGAGAGGTATTGGTGTACATAGCGGGAATACTTGGATCTACTACTGCATATTTTATTGTAAAGATGCTATTCTCACCCCCAAGAAGGGCTGAGTATTTTGTCTGCATCATTATACCGCTTTTCCTAATAATTCTTGCAACGCCGGTATTTATGGCTGATCGCTACAGTAAGATCGTCAACATGGGCTTTGTTGTTCAATATGGGGGCGTCTTGTCCATAGCCACTGTTTGCATCTGGATATATTCCCTGTTAGTTCAGAGAAGACCTTTTCCGGTCGCTCTTTCAGGTGACTCTCCATCCGACAAGCAGGGCTGTTCAGTTCTCCTGGTGTGGTCATAACGCGCACGGAATGCGAGTCTATGAGGCCGAGTTCGGCGTGAAAACGAGTCTACCTTTGGACGAGGAGATGTGAATCTATGGAGGGCACCTTGAGGGAGGGTGCCATG
>NZ_CAINTR010000146.1 GCF_903853455.1 uncultured Magnetospirillum sp. | reverse complement strand
GGGGCATCGAGAATCGAAGCCACCACGTCCGCGATGTCACCTTCCTCGAAGATCACAGCCGCATCCGAACCAAACCCGTCCACTTCGCCCGGTTCCGATCCTTCGCCATCAACATCATGCGGGCCCACGGCACCGTCAACATCAGCCGGGAACTCTACATCAATGCCCTGAACCCGCTTCACGCGATGTGCTACAGGGCAGCATGAGGAGAACTGAACAACCCTGCTCGAAAATCCTGCCGGAGGCGCATACGAAGCCTTATACGTTTTCTCAATATCAGTGGACGCCGTAGGAATGGGGGCATGAGAGCAGGCAGTGACCGCAAAACACACAGCCACAAGAAAAGACAATTTTCTCATTCTAAACCCCCCGTGTATTACCATGCCCAAATGACGTGAACCTCTTAACTTTATATCAATGTGCGGAAGTGACAGGCCGAGAACTTGGAATTTCCTGTCGCACCAAGCCGCGCGCCTCTGGCAATAATGATGACATGGTCATCGTTTGAATTTTTGCCATGCCCGCCGGGACATCAACAGATTCATACGCCGGCTGCGGTTCTTTAAGCGCCTCCACAACGCAGCCTAAGAGGCCGAATACCGCGCTGCAGGCGTTTGCGTAGAAAAACGGGCGAATAAAATAAACCTTCCCAGGTTCTGGGCTGATTGAAATTATAGTCGTCCCACCTCCAGCCGCTTTAATAAATAGCCTTGATGAATTAGCATCCAATGCTAAGAAATTATTGTCTCGTATGAATGAGGCTGTGAAATATTTTTCACCATTCTGTGAGAAATATATCCAACCCGCCGTATCTTTGTCTTGAAGCCATGTATTTATGTGCGGCGGAATTATATAAATTCTAGCCATTCCGGGCGGTGGCGTAGCTACTGATTTGTAGTACGTCTCTATCTCGACTGACGCTGGCGGAACGACTGTTGCGCATCCTGCCATTGCAACGGCAACGCATAAAATCGTGGTGATCCTGGTTACCGTTTTCATAGTAGCCCCCCCCCAATTGATAGGGTTCGGTGACTCGACCGCCCCTCGCACTGCAATAAATAAGCACATCTTAGGGCGCATTGCCCGCCCGACGCGAGCGTAACTCGAAATATCGGAATTTTCGATATCTAATAATCCGATATACCTGAGTTCCCGGCCGATCATGGCCGGGAGAGCGGGTCGTGTGGGTCAGTCCAAAAGAGCATAGGGTTGTTGGCGCTGTCCTCGCTGAATTTCGGGCACAGGCCCGCTTCAGGCAGCAAGACCTCGCGGCCAAGCTGGGCAAGCCGCAATCGTTCGTCAGCGCCTACGAATCCGGCCAGCGCCGGGTTGATGTGCTGGAACTGGCCCGGATTGCCTCGGCGATGGGGCTCGACGCACGCGAAGTGTTCGCGGAGATCGTGCGGCAGCATGGCGTAGCATGCGGGGCTCCTTGTCAGGATGCCCGTAACCCCATTTAGAAGGTCCCGTAGGGCATCGACCCCCAATCGGTCCTCAATGGCGGCGTACGAGCGCCGGATTGCGCGAGCGTCCTCTCGGTCGAACAGGTCAAGGGAGCGATGCTGTCGGCAAAGCCATGGGGGCGTGCTCTCTATTACGCCGGTAGCGCCCCTCATCACGCTACACGACCGTATATGCCCCAGGGAGACATTTCCGGCTTGGGCAGCAATAATTATTATTTTTAATTGATTTTACGATAAAAATACACGCTGTGGCGATTTTTTTGATTTTGGGGCGGCTGACCGACCACCTCCCGATATCCACGGCGCATGGTCCCGACGGGGTGGCCGCCGCCGGAAAAGGTGACGTGCTAAGCATCCCGGATTGGGCAAAATGCGAGCTACGCAGCGGTGCCTGTCCAATGCAATTCAGTCCCGTACGGGGCTGTATATTGGACAAAAGTTGGACAAAACACCGAAAGTGATGTCTGGCCTGTCCGCTAAGTGCTTGAAAAGATTGGCGTCCACAGCGGGATTCGAACCCGCGTCGCCGCCGTGAAAGGGAACCGACGCCCAATGTCAGGTCTCGGGTATTTCATCTGGCCATGCACGTGCGCCGTGGAGCACACGGAGGATTCGGATCGTGTCGGCGATGATCAAGTAGGCGGCAATATAAGGGGTCCCAGCAATCACCAGTTCCCGTGTGCCTTCGATGCGACCTGGACGGCCGCTGTGCGGGAACTGGATCAGATTTTCAACATGCTCCCGGATACGGTCATCAACCATAATCGCCGCTCGGGGATTACCGTCTTCAATGTGGGTGAAAATCTCCTCGCGATCTGCGCGGGCATAAGGCGACCATTTCAGCCTCACGCATCACCCGCCGAAGTCTTGCGAAGCGCGGCGGCCCGACGATTGGCAAAATGCACCTCCACATCTTCGTGGGAGATGACGGGGCGGTGATCATCCAATGCTTCCTGAACTTTCCCACGGAACCAGGCATCATGTGCTGGTGGGGTGTTCGCCAGAGCGAACGGAAGCGCACCTTCGTTCGCGGTTCGGGTCAGCAGGATGCGAACAGCGTCCGATATGGTGAGGCCGATACTCTCCAGAACGACCGAAGCACGTTCTTTCACGGCCGGATCTATGCGAGTTTGCACCAATGCGTTTGCAGCCATAGCCTCTCTCCGTTCGAACAAACATCATTGTAATGCAGGTGAATGACGATATCCACTATGCAGGCAGGTTTCCTGTCGAGGTATCCGATGCAATGCTAGCGGCTTTTTTGGCTGAGTGATGGTGGCGTTAGGCCATTTGGGGGATGTGGGCGCCTCGACCCGTTGCATTCAGCTTCCCTTGCCGTGCCACCCCCGTGCCATCCGGACAAAAACCGGAGGTCGAACACCACAAATGGAAACCCCCTAAAACCGTTAGGTTTCAGGGGGTTATATGGTGCCCAGGGCCGGAATCGAACCAGCGACACTGCGATTTTCAGTCGCATGCTCTACCAACTGAGCTACCTGGGCACAGGCGTCCTTGGTCGAGAGGAGGCGCTTATAGAGGAATAACACGGCGGCGGTCAAGCCCCCCTGGAGGGGAATTGTTGTCCGGAACGGCATTCACCACCACTTGCGCTCTTTTTCCTTGGCGGCCCGGACCTGCGAGGCCTGCTGCTTGATGTCTTGGATGCGCAGCCAGATCGCCCCTTGCTTGGGCAGCAACTCCTCGGCCTTGTTGGCGTGGAAGCTGGCTTCGGACAACTTGCCGCCCAGCAGGGCGGCCTCGGCCAGGGCGTAGGAGGCCATGCCCTCGTTGCCGTCACGGCCGAAGGCGATGGCCAGTTGCTGCCACGCGAAGCGGTCGTCGGGCTCGAGATGGACGGCGATGGTCAGGTTGTTCGCCGCGTCGGACAGCAGGGCGGGATTTTCGCTCTCGATCTCCGACTGCCCCAGTCCCAGGCGCAGCAGGGCGCTGTTGGGCAGCAGCGACACCGCCGTCTTGTAGGGCTCGACGGATTCGGCGACGCGGGCGTTCTCGAACAGCATCTGGCCCTTCAGCTCCCAGAAATAGGGATCCTTCGGACGTTCCTTGATCAGGCTGTTGATGGCCGCCAGGGCGCCCTCCAGATCGGGCCGGCGGTAAAGGGCGATGGCGCGGGCATAGCGCGCCTCGATGCTGGTGTCGGTGTCCTTGTAGCGCAGCAGGGTCTTGATCGGCGGCTCGACGAAGGCATACAGCTTGGCCCTGATCCGGCGGTGCATCTCCACCCATTCCGGCGGCCAGGGCTGGTTGGTGTAGGGCGACGCCTCCACATGCTCGCGCACGAAGGCGACGCGGTCGCGGGTCAGCGGGTGGGTACGGACATAGGGGTCTTGGCGCGCCGAGACCAGAATCTCCTGGTCGCCGAGGATTTCGAAGAACTCCAGCAAGCCCTTGGCCGATTCCTGGGTGTCGTCGAGAAAGCGCATGGCCATCTGGTCGGCCTGCTGCTCCTGGCTGCGCGAGAAGGCCAGCAGACTGCGCATGGCCACGTCCTGGGTGCCCCCCATGATGGCGCCGGCCGCCTCGCCGCGCTTGCTGACCGCCCCGGCCGCCGCCCCCAGCAGCATGCCCAGGATGGCTTCGGTCGAGGCGTTGCTCATGGCGTCGGCGTTGCGGATGAGATGTCCACCGGCGATGTGGCCGGTTTCGTGGGCCATCACCCCGATCAACTGGCCGGGATTTTCCGAGCGGATGATCAGGCCGGTGTGGAAAAAGATGTTCTGACCGCCCGCGACAAAGGCGTTCAGGGTCGGATCCATGATCAGCAGGATGCGGATCGCGGCGGGGTCCAGACCGGCCGCCTGAAAGATTGGCGCGCCGAAGGTCCGGATGGTATTTTCCACCTCCGCGTCGCGGATGAACTGCCGCTGCTGCTGCGCCTGGGCCTGGCCCGGGGAGGCGAACAACGCGAACACGAACGTCACCAGAAGGAATATGCGCGTGAGCAAGGATCATTCCCCGTCGGTCAATATGTTACGCGGCCGCTTCGGTCACGGTCGCTGGATCGCGATGGCGGCGACGATTCTGGCCGTCGGCGCCTGCGACACGGCCGATACGCGTCCGGTCGGCACCATCGGCCACATCAAAGGCTTTGCCGGCATGGTCGCCGCCGATGAACCCCGGGCCGCGCTGGTCGGACGCGACGTCCTGTCCGCCGGCGGAAGCGCCGCCGACGCGGCGACCGCGATGTACTTCACCTTGGCCGTCACCTATCCGTCCGCCGCCAGCCTGGGTGGCGGCGGCTCATGCATAGTACACGATAGCGGCAGAAAAAAGACGGAAGTCATCGAGTTCCCCGCCATCGCCTCGACGGCGGGTGGAGCGGCGCCGTCGGCGGTGCCTGCCAATCCTCGCGGGTTCTTCGCCTTGCACGCCAAATACGGCCGGCTGCGCCATGAAAGCCTGCTGGTCGAGCCCGAGCGGCTGGCGCGCAGCGGCACCGCCGTCTCGCGCGCCTTGGCCGCCGATCTGGCCCGCGCCGTGCCCGTCCTGGGGCGCGATCCGGCGGCGCGCGCGGTGTTCTTCCGTCCCGACGGCAGCGTTCTGCGCGAGGGCGACACCCTGCTGCAGCCGCAACTGGCGGCGGTGATCGCCAATCTGCGGCGCAACACCGGCGACTTCTACACCGGCATCGGGGCGCGCGATCTGGTGAAGGGCGTCCAAACGGCGGGCGGCACCCTGTCCCTGGAGGATCTCCGCGACGTCAGGCCGACCTGGCGCGACACCCTGACGGTCAAGGTCGGCAACGACGTCGCCCATTTCGCGCCGCCGCCCTCGGTGGGCAGCACCGTCGCCGCCGAGATGATCGGAGCGGTGTGGGAGCGCTGGGGCAAGGCGTCGGCCGCGGAGCGGCCGCATCTGCTGGCCGAGGCCTCCGGCCGCGTCTTCGTCGACCGCGCCCGCTGGATGCGTCCCAACGGCTGGACCACCGACGACCCGGCCGGACTGGTGAGCGAGAAGCATCTGGCCGACCTGATGGCCGGCTACAACCCCGACCACCACGTTCCGGCGTCCGGCGCGTCCGCCCCGCCCACCGACAATCCGGTGGCGACCGGCTTCGTCGTCATGGATGTCACGGGCTCCACGGTGGCCTGCAGCGTCACCACCTACGGCCTGTTCGGCAGCGGCCGGGTCATCCCCGGCACCGGCATCGTCCTGGCCGGAGTTCCCGGCCCCAACGGTCCGCCGGCCCTCACTACCATGATGACCGTCAACCCCAACAACCACGAAGTCCATTTCGCCGGCACGGCTTCGGGAGGAGGGACGGCGCCGGCGGCGCTGGTCGCCAGCTTCCTGGCCGCGACCGTCGAGTCCAAGTCCATCGGCGACGCCCTGGCGGTTCCGCGCCTAGTTCAGCCCGCCACCCCGGACGCGGTGTTCGTGGAGAGCGGCACCTATGCCTTCGATCCCGCCCCGTTGCAGCAGCGTGGCCATCAGATCAGCCCGGTGGCCATGCCGAGCCGGGTCGAGGCGCTGCAATGTCCCGGCGGCTACAAGAACTTCGCCAGCTGCGACGCCGCCACCGACCCGCGCGGTTTCGGGCTGGCGAGCGTGGTGGGCAAGCCCTGATGGCGTTCAAGGTCGCCGAACGGGGCGCCATCGCGCCGTTCATCGTCATGGACGTCATGCGCGACGCCGCCCGCCGTCAGGCCGAGGGCGGCGACGTCCTCCATCTGGAGGTGGGGCAGCCTTCGGGGCAAGCGCCGGAGCGGGTGCGGCTGGTCGCTGCCAAGGCTCTGATGGCGGAACCGCTGGGCTATACCCTGGCGCTCGGCACCGACGCCCTGCGCCAGCGCATCAGCCGTCATTACGCCGAGACCTACGGGGCCGCGGTGCCGGTGGAGCGTATCTGCGTCACCACCGGCTCGTCGGCCGGCTTCCTGTTGTCCTTCCTGGCCGCCTTCGCTCCCGGCGACCGGGTGGCGGTGGCGGCGCCGGGCTATCCCGCCTATCGCAACATCCTGACGGCCCTGGGCGTCGAGTGCGTCGACGTCCCGGTCGGTCCGGCCAGCCGCTGGCAGCTTTCGGTCGAGGTGCTGGAGAAGGTGGAGGGACGCCTGGACGGCGTGGTGGTGGCCAGCCCCTCCAATCCCACCGGCAGCATGCTGTCGGCCGGGGAGGTGGCGGACCTGGCCGCCTGGTGCGAGCAGCAAAGCATCCGGCTGATCTCCGACGAGATCTACCACGGCATCACCTTCGGCGGTCCCGCCGCCACCGTCGCCGGCTTGGCGGCGGCGCCGCATGCGGTGATCGTCAACAGCTTTTCGAAATACTACGCCATGACCGGCTGGCGGCTGGGATGGATGGTAATCCCCCCCGACCTGATCCGGGCGGTGGAATGTCTGCAGCAGAATCTGTTCATCTCGCCGCCGACCCTGTCGCAACTGGCGGCGGAGGTGGTATTCGACTGCGCCGAGGAACTGGATGCCCGCGTCGCCGCCTACCGGGAGAACCGCGACATCCTGCTGACCGAGTTGCCGGCGGCGGGATTTGGTCGGCTGGCGCCGTCGGATGGCGCCTTCTACCTCTATGCCGACATCGCGGAATTGACCAATGACAGCCGCGCCTTCTGCCGCCGCATGCTGGCCGAGACCGGAGTGGCGGCAACGCCGGGGGTGGATTTCGACCCTTACGAGGGATCGCGGACCCTGCGGTTTTCCTATGCCGGCGCGGCGGCCGACATGGCCGAGGCCGCCCGCCGCCTGAAGGCGTGGCGGAGATAGGTCCCTGCGTGAGAAGGCTATTTGAGCAAGTCGCGACTGGTCTGAAACATCTCGTCGGCGGTGGTGAACACCTTGGAGTTCATGGAATAGGCCGTTTGGGTCAGGATCATCCGGGAGAACTCGTCGGCCAGATCCACGTTGGAGGTTTCCACCGCCGACGCCTCGATCTGTGCGCCGCTGCCTTGCGAGCCGATGCTCCCGATGGTTTCGGCGCCCGCCGCTTGCGTCGCCTGGAACAGGGTGCCGGAAACCGGATTGAGCTGATCCGGCGCGACGAAGCTGGCCACCGGCACCATGGCCAGTGTCCGGGTTTGGCCATTGTTGAAGTGGGCGATCAGTTCGCCGGTGCTGGTGAAGCTGGCGCTGTCCATGACGCCGGACGCATAGCCGTCCTGAGTGATGGTCTTGATATCGACGGTAGTCGGTGATGCTCCCACAAACTGGGTCATCTTGGAGGGGTCGAACGTTACCGTACTGGTCCCCGCCGCCGCCGCCGCCTTGGTCAAGGCGGTTTGGGTGGCGTCGGAGGCGGTCGACAGGGCCGACACCAGGGACGCCGAGTAAGCGGTCAAGTCGGCCGCCGTCGCCGGTGCCGCGACCGCTACTCCGGCGAGAGCGGTGTCCAGCGCGGTGCCGTAGGTGGCTAATTGCGCCGCCGTCGCCGGCAGGGATGGCGCCGTTACCGTCCCCACCGCCGTGGTGATGGACGAGGAGTAGGCGGTCAGCACCGTCGGGATGGGCACCGTCGCCGGTGCGGTCGGCGTCACCGACGGCGTCCAGGCCACGCTGAAGCCGAGGCTGCTGGGCGAGACGATATGACCGGTGCCGTCGAAGGTGATAGGAATCGAGCTTGAGCCGGCGGTGGCGCCGGATGCGGTCAGGGCGCTTACCGTTCCCGCCGCCGGAGGCACGTTGACGCGCATATACCACTGGTCATTGCCGGCGCGCTCGAAGGTGACGGGCAGGGTTTCCGCGTTGTAGGCGTTGTCGTAGACGGTCAACGACACCGGGACCTCTTGCAAGGTCGGCTTTTGGCTGGCGAGGTTGATGCTGGGCGTGGTGGTGATGGTGGGGCCGCTCGACCAGTCGATGATCAATGGGGCATAACCGGTTCCCGAGGCCGATGCGGGGTTCACGGCGGTGATGTTGCCGGAGGCGTCCATGGTCACGATCGCTGGCGACGAACTGGGGGAGATGGTGCCGACGCTGCCTGATGCCGGGGTGGTGGGCAAGGAGAAGGCCACGCTCCAATTGTCGCCATCGACCCGGGTCCAGGTCATGGTCAGATCCTGAGCCGCACCGGTGCCGTCGGTGATGGTGGAGGTGTCGGTGAAGGTTTGCGGGCTGGCGGTGGCCGTGGCGTCGGCCGGGAGATTCATGCCGGCTTGAATGTTGGTGGTGGCGACGCCGGTGATGAGTTGGCCCGGCTGGGTGTAGATCGGAACCAACGACCCGCTGCCGCCGGTGGCCGGCGTACTGGCGACGCCGGAATGAGCGGAGGTGGTCACGCCGGGAATGTTGCCTTGGGCGTCGGCCATCCACCCCATCAGGTAATTTCCGCTGGAGTCGGTGAAGTAGCTGTTGGTGCCGACCGCCTTCTGCTGGAAGGTGCCGGCCCGGGTGAACAGGGTGTTCGCACTGCCGGAAGACGCCTGGGGCGTGCCGGTGGAGTCGGGTGGAGTGACCATGAAGAAGCCGCGGCCGTTGATGGCCAGATCGGTCCAGGTGTTGGTCGGGTTGATGGTGCCTTGCAGGCTGATCAGGTTGCGGTTGGTCGGCATCACGCCGAAGATGTTGAGGCCGGAGGTGGTGGAATTGTCGGTGGTGCTGTTCTGGCTTATCCCGCCCGACTTGATGTTTTCCGACAGCACCGTCTGGAACAGCGTCTGCTCCTTCTTGTAGCCGGTCGTGTTGACGTTGGCGACGTTTTGGGAAATCGTGCCCATCGACACGTCCATGGCCTGCATGGCCTGACTGGCGTTTGCGAGTGCACCCAATAACATGATCGCCTCCATCCGCGACGGACATCTATCCGGTGGAGGGAACTGCAAGCATGGGGCCAGTCGTGAATTTGTTGCGAATCAATGGGTTATGGTAGTGGCGCGGCCGGCACGAATTGCCCATGGCCGGTTTCGCCCCGGTCCGCCGGGAAAATCTTGCCTATTTGTCCAAGCCAAGCCTATTTGTCCAAGAAGGAATCCCGCTCGGGGCCGGCATTGGTGCAGTCGGCGACGAATTTCACCAGTCGATAGGTGGCGGGATCGAAGCGCATGGCGATGAAGTCGCTTCCCTCGCGGACCAGCCGGCAGGTGCCGCCGATCCCCTTGTTGATGTCGACCTTGCCGCCATCGGTGGGGTAGAGGGTGAAACGCATGGACTCGGGCACCAGCTTGAACCCTTTCTCAAGCTTCATGCCGCCGGCCGACACGCCGGTCACCCGGACCAGCTTGCCCCCGATATTGGCCATCAGGCCGAATCCCTGGAAGCGGGGATAACGGCGCCGTTCCATTCCGCTGGCGGCGGTTTCGTGGGGCATGCACCACCTGTTCCGGTCAGACAATCCGAGCAAACATTAACATAAGGCCGAAGCGGGGGAAATTCGACCATCCGGGCAAAAGACTTATCCGAACAGATAGGATCGATTAAAAAAGATGCCTATTCGATAGTGAAATACTTGTCGAGCTTCCCCACGCTGATCAGGGTCTGCACCTGACCGGACGCTCCCTTCAGCACCACCTCGCGCTGATCCTGGACGGCGGCGTCGCGGACGATCAGCAACATGCCGAGCGCCGACGAATCGATGAACGACACCTTTTGCAGGTTGAACACGACGCGTTGCGGCTTGTCCTCGTTGATCCGGGCCAGGATGTCGCGGAATCCCTTGTAGTCGCCATGGGTCATCCGCCCATCCATGACGACGGAAAGGCCCCGGCTTCCCAGGTCAAAGGCATAATCCATAACGATCCCCTTTTATTTTCAACGCCGCGCTCGGGTTCACCATTCCATATCTCACAACTTTGCTCCAAAATCGATGGCGAGCAAGCAATGATGACCAAAACTACGATCCAAGCCGTATCCGATGATCTGACGCCGTTGGAGGTGGGGCATGTCGCCTACGCCTGCGGTTGGACAGCCGCGCCGACACCGGCGCGGCTGGCTCTGACGCGTTGTTTCGGCGTCGATTCCATCAAGGCCTGCCTGGCGCCTCCCTTCGTCGGCGGCTGCGAGGTGGAGGAGGCCGGCTGGACCGTTCCGGGCCCCCGGTTCCTGCGGCATCTCCAGGCCGGCGGCATGGGCTTGATGGTCAGCACCGGCAGCGCCTACCAGTACGACCTCGCCTTCACCTTCACCACCGCCCTGTGCCGCCGCCATCCCGAACTGGCGCCACGGGCCGAGGACATCGACCGGTCGGTGCACGAACTGGTGGCCAATGCGGTGGTGCACGGCAATCTGGAGGTCGCCAGCCCGAGACCGGGCCTGGAGGGCTTCGACGCCTATTGCAAGGCCCTCGACGCCGCCCTGGCCGATCCCCGCCGCCTCGGTCGCCGGATCGAGGTTTCCGCCTGCTGCGCCGACGGCGCGGTCGAAATCGCCGTGCGCGACCATGGCGCCGGTTACGACATCCACGACGTGACCCGAATCCAGGTGGAAGCCGAACCGCGCCAGCACGGCCTGTCCATCATCACCGCCGTTTCCGAGCTTGCGGTCGAGGATGGCGGCCGCTGCGCGGTCGTGCGCCTCTCCCTCGCCGTACCATGACGCTGGACGATGTGACCGTCCTGATCGTCGACGACAACCCCCTCAACCGGGCGTTGCTGACGGCGATCGTCAACAGCCTCGGCGTCGCCAAGGTCGAAACCGCCGCCAATGGTTACGAAGGGCTCGACGCCATCGCGCACCACAAGCCCGATCTGGTCCTGCTCGACGTCATGATGCCCCAGATGGATGGCTATGAGATGTGCATGCGCCTGCGCGCCATTCATGGCCGCGACGAGCTGCCGGTGCTGTTCGTCACCGCGTTGGACTCGCCGTCCGAGCGGGCCGCTTGCTTTGCCGCCGGCGGTACCGACATGGTGAGCAAGCCGGTCAACCGGGCGGAAATCACCGCCCGCGTCAGCGTTCACCTCGAGAACCGGATTCTGCTGGCGGGGCTGAAGACCTATCAAAGCCGGGTCTGCGAGGAGCTGGCCATGGCCCACGCCACCCAGGTGGCGCTGCACCCCGACCGGCGCCAGACCGCCGATATCCGGGCGCGGACCGGCGTGGAGGTGCGCGGCATCGTCGAAACCTCGTCCGAATTGGGCGGCGATTTCTGGACGGTGTTCGAGACCCAGCGCGACACGGTGGGGTTGCTGGTGGCCGACTTCACCGGCCATGGCGTGGCGGCGGCCTTCAACACGGTGCGCCTGCATGCCTTGATGTCCCGCCGTCCGCCGGGGCTCGGCGGTCCCGGCGAGTTGCTCGACTTCCTCAATTTCGAACTGAAGCGGCTGTTGCAGCCGGGTCAGTTCGCCGGGGCCTTCACCTGCGAGCTGGACCCGCGGACCGGTGCCCTGATCTGTGCCGGCGGTCTGGCGCCGCAGCCGATCCTGCTGGAGAACGGCAAGGCCCGCTATTGCCCGGTGTCGGGGCCGCCGCTGGGTGCCTTCATGGATGCCAGCTATGACGAGGTCACCCTCACCCTGGCGCCGGGCGCCACCTTGCTGGTCTATAGCGACGCCCTGGTGGAAAGCATGGTCGGGGACGAGTTGGTGGTCGATGAGCCGACCCTGCTGAGATGGGTCGCCGAACTGGGTGATGGCGACAATCTGTTGGACGGAGTGCTGGCACGGTTCCACGGCCGCCTGCCCGGCCTGCCGCCGGACGACCTCACTCTGGTGAGCCTGCGGCGCGGGGCCGGCTTAATCCCGCTGTAGCCAGCCCACCCCCAAGGCCAGGAGGATCAGGATCCCGGCGGGAACCAGCGGCACCCCCACATGCACCGTCAGGGCGGTACGGCGATCGAGTTCCATGTCCATCCGGTCCTGGTAGCAGGCGACCAGTTCCGCCGAACTGGGCGCGAATTGCAGGGCGCAATCCTCGGGCAGCTCGACCGGATGCTGCTCCGCCCAGGACTGCCAGTGGAGCGCCGAAGCGATGCCGGCGGCCACCAGCCAGACCAGCGCAATCCCCCAAACCTTGGCCATGCCGCGGATCATCTCCGTCCGTCCTCCGCCCGATTCGGTTCGATCATAGCGGCGCGGCGACGGCTTCGCCAGCCGTCGGCATGGATGGTCGCGCCGGCCGGCGCATCCCGGTTCGTCATATACCTTTGCCATACCCTGAGTGTCCTGGTAATTTGAGGAGGGTGCCTCGCTTGCCGAAGGCGCCCGCCAAAGGGGGAGGCCACGATGCCGATGTTTCAATTCCCGGAATGGACGCCGGCGCTCTCGGTCGGCAACGACGAGATCGACGACCAGCACAGGGATTTCCTGGTCAGGATCGGCCGGGTCTCGCGCCTGATCACCGACGGCGGCGCGCAGGAGATCCGGGAGGCCGCCACCGTCATGGTGGCGTTGTTGAAGATTCATTTCGACACCGAGGAGCGGATTTTCGGCGCCACCACCTATCCCTGGGCGCAGGACCATGCGGTCGAGCACCGGGTGTTGCTGCACTTCGCCTGCCACGCCAAGAAAATGATCGACGAGTCCGGGGATCATATCTATTGCCGCATGTCGTTGCGCTATCTCGCCCAGTCGGTGGTCGAGCATCTGATGGACACCGACATGGGCTACAAGCCCTACCTGCTCCAGGGCGCGGCCTGATCTGATTGTATCGCGATGTCGCCGCCGTTACTGTGCGGGCCCATGAGCGCATCGCAAGCGGCGACCCCCAATCCGGCAAACACCGAATCCCCTCTTGATCCCGAACAGCGGGTCGCGGCCGAGGCCCAGGCGGACTCGGTGCTGGTGCTGGCCGGACCGGGCACCGGCAAGACCACCACCCTGGTGGGGCGTTACCTGTATCTGCTGGAGCGGGGCACGGCGCCGGCCCGCCTGTTCGTCTCCACCTTCACCGCGCGGGCCGCCGAGGAGATGCGCAACCGCATCGGCGTCCGGGTCGGTGGGATGGAGGGGATGGATTTCGAGCGGTTCCGTCGCATGCCCATCGGCACCCTGCACGGCATGGCGGCGCGGCTGCTGCTCAAGACGCCGCCGCCGGACTGTCCCCGCTTCCAGATCTTCGACGACCATGCCTGCAACCGGGTGATCGCCCGCCAGCGTCTTTATCTGTCCGACGACGCCCGCAAGCCCATGGATGTGTTCGGCGCCTACAAGGACCGCCTGATGGACCCGGCGGCGGCGCTGGCCGAGGCCAAAGCCAAGGACGATCCCGAGCTGCTGGAGGCGGCCGAGAAATACGCCCTGTTCCAGAAGGCGCTGGCCGCCGAGGGCGGCTTCGACTTCGGCGACCTGATCATGACCCTGGTGACGGCGCTGGAGAATGATCCGGCCTATCGCGACCGCGTCGCCGGCTTTTTCGATCACCTGCTGATCGACGAGTACCAGGACATCAACCTGGCGCAGGAGCGCATGCTGCGGCTGTTGCGGTCGCAAGGCGCCCATCTGTGGGCGGTGGGCGACGACGACCAGTGCCTCTACGCCTGGCGATCCGCCGACCCCGCCTATATTCTCGAATTCGAGGGGGCTTGGCCGGCGGCCGAGCTGCACCGGCTGTCGCGCAACTACCGTTCCACCGCCACCATCGTGCAGGCGGCGGCGGCGCTGATCGGGCGCAACACCCGCCGCCACGCCAAGTCGCAGGTGCCCAACAGCGCCTCGCGGCTGGCGGTGACGGTGGCCGGGCTGGAGGACGACCTCGCCGAGGCCGCCTATGTGCTGCGGGTGGTGAAGGGCCTAGCCGGGCGCGGCATGCCGTGGCGGGAAATGGCGGTGCTTTACCGGGCCGGCCATGTGGGCTCGCGCATCCAGATCGCCCTGGCCGAGGCGGGGGTGCCGGTGACGGTGCGTGGCGCCGGCGAGTTCTGGCAGCTCAATCCGGTGCGCCTGACCGCCGGGCTGATCCGGCTGCTGCACGATGGCCACGACATGGACGCTCGGGCCATGCTGGGCCACGGCAAGCGGGTGGACAAGCTGCTGGAGCAGGCGCCCGACAAGATCGACATGGACGTTCCCTGGCCGGCGCTGTGCCGTCAGGTCGGGCGGCTGGTGTCGGCGACGGCGCGGCCGCCGGGGGAAGAGGGGCTGCAATGGCGCGATCTCTGCTTCACCGCCTCCGACCTCGCCGCCGAGTGCGAGGGCGTCGCCGGCTTCGTCCGCCTGATGGAGGAGCAGCGGCGCAGCTTGCGCAACGCCGAGGCCGGCGGCGACGCGGTGGTGCTGTCCACCATCCACGGCGCCAAGGGGCTGGAATGGTCGGCGGTGGTGGTCGCCGGCTGCGAGGAGGACCTGATGCCGCACGAGGCCTCGGCCGACCTGGAGGAGGAGCGGCGGCTGATGTATGTGGCCGCCACCCGGGCCAAGCGCTGGCTGGTGCTGTGCTTCGCCGGGGAACGGCGCAAGGCGGCGCGGCCGTCGCCCTACATCGCCGAGATGCTGGCGGGGCTCGACACCGACCAGATCCGCTTCCACGACGACACCCAAAGGCGGCTGACGGCGCCGCCGCCCAAGCCGGCCGCCGCTTCCGCCCGCAAACCGTCGTGGGACAAGGTGGAGGAGCGCGCCTCGAAGGGGGGCAAGGGCGGTTTCTGGAAAGTGAAACGCCCCGGCGGCGGGACGGCGACGCCCAGGCATAAAAAGTAACACTTATGACAGCCGTGTAACGGGGGAACAGTGTTTGATTTTCCCATGTGAAAAAGGCATCCTGCGAAGCGCTGTCCAAGGTCTGGGGGGGAGGGGAGCGAAAACCTGCCCAAGTCTTGGGGCGATGATACGGCCGCGATGCCGGGTCATGGCCGTTTTGTGCTGCGTTGCAGCAGGAAGCGGCGCGACTGTTGCCGGCCAGTGTTTGCGGGACGGTGACGGCACCTGAAATTTCTGATGTTCAAGGCGGACTCATGGGCGACACGACGATGACCAGAGGCGAGACCGAGGCACAAGAACCCGCAGGGGCGCCGGTATTGGGGGGGGAAGACAAGGTCCATCACACCGCGCCGCCGCTGGCCGTGTTGCGGCCCGACCCGCCGCCGCTCGAGCGCCAATCCGCCGCCGTGTCGGGCGGGCAAGCCCCGCGCCTCGCCGGAATCGTGGTCTCGGTGGTGTGGATCGTGTTGTGCGGCTACTACGCCAACACCTCCATCGGCTGGAGCAACCTGCTCTTCATGCAGCCGCAGGAGATCGGCGGAATCGCCGGAGCCGCCTTCGTGCCGCTGGCCTTCCTGTGGCTGGTGGTCGCCTATCTCGACCGCGGCCAGGAACTGCGTTCGGTCTCGACCGAGATCCGTCAGCAGCTGTCGCGCCTGACCTATCCCGCCGAAGGGGCCGAGGCCCGGATTTCACTCATCGCCGATTCGCTGCGGGCCCAGGCCCGCGAACTGACCCAGGCCTCCAATGAGGCGTCGGTCAAGGGCGAGGCCATCCGCGACATGCTGGCCAAGCAGGTCGAGGCCATGACCAGCGTCGTCGGCCGCGTCAACGGCGAGGCCCAATCGGCGGTCGAGGCGCTGCGCAAGGAAGTCGAGGGGCTGACCCAGGCCACCGACGCCGCCACGGCGCGAGCCCGCGAGGTCGAGCATCTGCTGCGTCTCCAGACCCAGGACCTCAACACCGTCACCGAGACCTCGGCCACCCGCATCCGCGAGTTCGGCGAGCTGCTGCGCGGCCAGATCGAAACCATCGACGCCACCTCGGCCCGCGCCGCCTCGCGCGCGGATTCCGTGGCCGAGCAGGTTCGCGGTCAGGCCGAAGCGCTGGACCGCACCTCCCAGGCCGCCGTCGCCCGCGCCGAGCAGGTGGTGGCGATGTTCGAGCGTCAGACCGCCCAGTTGGGCAGTTCCGCCGAGCAGGCCACCAACCGCACCGAGGTGGTGGCCACCGCCCTGGCCGAGCGCGTCGATGCGCTGGAGGCCCTGTTCACCCGCCAGAACACCGATCTCGATCAGGCCGCCGAACGGCTGGCCGAGCAGACCAGCCGCATCTCCGGCTCGCTGCAACAGCAGGCCACCGGCCTCGACCAGATCACCGACCGCGTCCTGTCGCGCGTCAAGATCGTCGAGGAAGCCCTGGGGGTTCAGTCGCGCGAGCTGGTGTCGGCCTCCGATCAGGCCATGGCCCGCTTCCGCGAGATCGAGGACGTGCTGGCGCGCCATACCGACAATCTGCGCACCGCCGCCGACGACGCTTCCAGCCAGATGGGCGTGGTGGGCGAAGTCTTCGTCCAGCGTCGCGACGACGTGGATTCCGCCGTCGAACGCGCCATGGCCCGGGTTCGCGAAGTGGGCGAGGGCTTCCAGGCCCAGGCCCGTTCGCTGTCCGCCGCCTCCGACCAGATGACGGCCCGTGGGCGCGAAGTGTCCGAGACGCTCCGCGTCCATATCGAGGACCTCAACAAGGGGGCCGAGCGCGCCGCCGCCCAGGCCGAGGCCATCCGCCAGTCGCTGCGCAAGCAGGCCGACGAGCTGGCCGACGCCGCCAACGTGGTGTCCACCCAGTCCAAGCTGTCGGAAGCCTCGCTCAATCAGCAGTCGCGCCATCTGATCGCCACCTCCGACCAGGTGATGGGCAAGGTCAAGACCATCGCCGACACCTTGCGCCAGAGCACCAACGACCTCATCGCCATGTCGAGCCGGGTCGGCGTCGAGCTGGAAGCGGCGGGCGAGTCCCTGCGCCAGCGCACCACCGATGTGGGCACCGCCGCCACCCGCGCCATCGCCGAGACCGGTGGTGTCGCCGAGATCCTGGAAAAGCGGTCCGACCAACTCACCCAGGTGGCGGAGCAATTGGGAGGGCGGGTCCGCGCCGCCACCGAGGTTTTGCGCAAGCAGACCGAGCAGGTGGTGGTGTCCGCCGACCAGGCCGAGGCCTCGGTGGGCGCGGTGGGCGAGGGGCTGCGGGTCCAGGCCCAGGCCCTGTCCCGTGTCGCCGACGATTCCACCGATGTGCTCAAGGCCTTCGGCGCCGCCATCCAGCAGAACGCCGTCGAGTTGGGCGAGGCCGCCCAGCAGGTGTTCGCCCAGTCCCAGACGGCGGGCGACGCGCTCAGGACCATCAGCCGCGACTTCGAGGAGACGTCCAACAAGACCGCCGCCCAGGTCACCGCCGCCGGCGACATGCTGCGCGCCGGCATCCGCGAACTGACCGCGTCCTCCGAGCGCATCACCGGTCAGGTCCGCGCCGCCGGCGACGGTCTGCGCCGCCATGCCAGCGAGTTGCAGGACAGCACCGAGCGCACCTCCGCCAAGCTGGAGGCCGCGTTCGAGATGGTCCGGGCCAAGTCCAACGACCTTGGCATCACCGGCGACCGCTTGGCCCAGCAGGCCGAAAGCTTCGCCGGCAGCTTCGCGCGTCAGGTGGACGAACTGGTCAACGCCTCCAAGCTGGCCGAGATCCGCACCCACCAGATGGAGGAGAAGCGGGCCCAGGCCTCGGTCGAGCACTTCCTCCAGAACGCCGCCTTCATCGTCGAGAAGCTGCAGTCGCTGTCGGTGGATATCGGCCGCATCTTCAACGCCAATATCGACGAGAAGGCGTGGCGCGACTTCCACGCCGGCGACCAGAGCATCTTCGTGCGCAAGATCCTCAAAAACCTCGACAAGCACCAGATGGCGTCCATCAAGAACAAGTTCGAGGATGACGGCGACTTCCGCGAATACGTCACCCGCTATCTGGCCGAGTTCGAATCGCTGCTCAGCCAGGCCCGCAACTCCGACCACATGGACGTGCTGACCGGCACCTTCACCTCGTCCGAGGTCGGCAAGCTGTATCTGGTCCTGGCTCGGTCGCTGGGCCGTCTGGAATAGGATTTCTCCGGGGGAGAATCGACGCGGCGCCGGAGCGATCCGGCGCCGTTTCCGTTTGCCGCCTTACCCCAGCGCTGCCCGCAGTTCCGCCACCCGGCGCTCCAGGGCGTCGGACTCGTAGGGGATGGTGGGGACCACGCCCCAGACCGGCTTGGGCCAGGCGGCGTCGCCGGCGAAGCGGGCGATCACGTGGACGTGCAGTTGCGCCACCATGTTGCCCAAGGCCGCCACATTGATGCGGTCGGGCGATACATGGGCGCGCAGCCGGGCCGAGGCGCGGGCGATTTCGGACATCAGGAGGGACTGATCCGCCGGGGCGAGTTCGGTGATCTCCGAGATTCCGGTGCGGCGTGGCACCAGGATCAACCAGGGATAGGAGGAATCGTTCATCAGAAGGACCCGGCACAGCGGCCAATCGGCCAGCGTCGCCGTATCGTCTGTCAGGCGGGGATGAAGGATAAACATGCCTGATTCCTCCTCATTGCGCCGCTCCACATATTCGCGGTATCACCAATCCGAACCATCGTAAGGTAGCGCCTGATGCGTCGTAATCAATCAAATCCGCTGGGTCGGCTGTTCACGGGCGTGGCGGTCACGCTGTTGTGCACGCTGATCGGTCTGGGGGTCGTCGAATACGCGTCGGGAGTGGCGCTCAAGCTGATCCGCGACAAGCGGCCCTCCTTCGCCATCGCTTACACCAACGACGACATCCGCAAGCTTTACGACACCGAGGACCCCAAGCGCTACCTGGAGATCCTGTCGGAAAGCTGGCGCCAGTCGGACACCATCTACAGCCCCTTCGTCGAATATAAGATGACGCCCTATCAGGGCAAGCATTTCACCATCACCGAGGACGGTTACCGCTCCAACGGCGGCGAGCCGCAGGACCTGAACGCCGCCGGGCGCAAGGTCTTCATCTATGGCGGCTCCACCGCCATGGGGATCGGCGTCGCCGACGATGAGACCATCGCCGCCTATGTGGAGAAGGCGCTGCGCGCCGCCGGCCGGACCGATGTCCAGGTGTTCAATTTCGGCGTGGTCTCCTACTTCTCGACCCAGGAGCGCATCGCCCTGGAACGTCACCTGACCGCCGGGGTCAAGCCCGACGTGGCGGTGTTCGTCGACGGCGTCAACGACTTCTACTATTGCACCGTTCCCGATGTCAGCGCCTGGAACGAACGGCTGATCCAGTTGACGCGGGCGCGGTCGCGCATGCCGCTGGCCCTGGAATTGTCGTACCGCTCCAACGTGGTGCAACTGGCCCGCCATCTCGGCGGCGACAAGTCGGTGTCGGTGCGCGAATGGGGCAGCTTCTGCGACAGCGATTCCGACGTGGAGAAGGTGGCGCGGCGGCTCGACCTCAACCGTCGCATGATCGACGCCACCGCCGACCGCCTGGGGTTCAAGGCGCTGTTCGTGCAGCAGCCGGTTCCCACCTATTCCTACGACAACCGCAAGCGTCCCTTTCCGGTCAAGGAGGAGGCGCTGGGCTACCACATGAACTCGGCGCGCGGTTACCCCAAGATGGCGCAGCAGCGGGCCGAGGGTAAACTGTGGGAACACGGCCTGCTGTGGCTGGCCGAGCTGGAGCCGCCTGAAGGCAGCAACGCCTATATCGACACCATCCACTACGCGCCGCGCTTCAACAAGGCCATCGGCGAGGCCGTCGCGGCTTCGATTCTGGAGGGGGGACTGGTCCCCGCCCCCTGACCGCCGACACTGGGAAATGTCAGACAAGGGCCTCGTTGATCGGTTCCGATCAGCGGGATACGGTAAGACTCATCTATGCCGCATCGGTGGTCTGCATTTCCTTGGGTTGCGCCGCCGGGCCTCCATGTCCAGAATAGGGCCAACGATGGGGAGCGATCACCCGCGGTCCACCGTCGATCAAGGTTGTCAGGGAGGACGCATGGCTTCGGCGAAGTCCGGGAATGCAGCGAAGACGGTTGAGACGTCGTTTCCATGGGATGAAACGCTGGCCGAGTTGAGTGGGCCGGCGGACGGCTGCCTGAACATTGCCACGGCTTGCGCCGATCACCATGTGGCCGCCGGTCGGGGCGACAACGTCGCGGTGCGGTGGCTGGGCCGCCGCTTGGAACGCCGCGACATCACCTATCGTCAGCTTGCCGATCTGTCGGGGCGCGCCGCCGCCGTTCTGGCCGGCTTGGGGCTGGCCCCCGGCGACACCGTCGCGGTCCTGATGGATCGGGTGCCCGAGCTTTATTCCGCCGCCCTGGGAATCTGGAAGGCCGGCGGGGTGTACTGCCCGCTGTTCGCCGCCTTCGGCCCCGGCCCGATCAAGGCCCGGTTGGAGGTCGGCCGCGCCCGCGTCCTGATCGCCTCGGAAGAGCTTTATCTGCGCAAGGTGGCTCCGGGGCGCGCCGGCCTGCCGCAGCTTGAGCATGTGCTGCTGCTGGGTGAGGATGGTGGCTCGGTCCGGCCGCATGACGGATGTTCCGATTTCCGCGCCCTGCTGGCCGCCACGCCGCCGGTGGGCCCGGTGGCGACCACGCCCGATTCTCCCGCCTTCCTGCATTTCACCAGCGGCACCACCGGCACCCCCAAGGGCGCCTTGCATACCCATCGGGCCGTGCTGGCCCATCTGGTGACGGCGCGGGCGGTGTTCGGTCTCGGCGAGGCCGACATTTTCTGGTGCACCGCCGATCCGGGTTGGATCACCAGCACCGCCTATGGGGTGATCGCTCCCCTGGCGGCCGGCGCCACCGTTCTGGTGGATGAGGCCGATGTGGAGCCGCGCCGGTGGTACGGCATCCTGCATGACGAAAAGGTGACCGCCTGGTACACCACGCCCACCGCCATCCGCACCATGATGCGGTTCGGCGCCGCCTTGGCACGGTCCTATCGCGAGAATTCGTTGCGGGTGGTCGCCAGCGTCGGCGAACCGCTCAACGGCGAGGCGGTGTCCTGGGGGCAAAAGGCCCTGGGGGTGCCGTTCCTCGACACCTGGTGGCAGACCGAGACCGGCGCCATCGTCGTCGCCAACGCGCCCGGCCAGGGGCGGCGTCCCGGCAGCATGGGCCGCGCCCTGCCCGGCGTCGAAGCGGCGGTGATGCGCTGCGACGGGACGGCGCCCAAGGCGGTCGAAGCCGCCGACACGGTCGGCGAATTGGCGCTCCGGCTGGATTGGCCGTCGATGTTTTCCGGCTATCTTGGCGGCAACGGCCTCCTGACCAACTGCTTTCGCGAGGGCTGGTACTTCACCGGTGATCTGGTGAAACAGGATGCCGACGGCTTCTTCTGGTTCATCGGCCGGGTCGACGACATGATCAAGTGCGGCGGCTTGCAGATCGGCCCGTTCGAGGTCGAAGGCATGCTGATGGACCATCCCGCCGTGGCCGAGGTGGGGGTGGTGGGCAAGCCCGACCTGCTGCTGCGGGAAGTGCCGGTGGCCTTCGCCTCGCTCAATCCCGGCTTCGAGGCTGGTGACGCCTTGCGGGCGGAGCTGCTGTCCTTCGCTCGCCAGGAGCTGGGCAACGTCCTGGCCCCGCGCGAGATTTACTTCGTCGATGAACTGCCCAAGACCTTCACCGGCAAGATCCTGCGCCGCGTCCTCAAGGCCAAGGCGCTCGCCGAGCCGGACGGAACCGACCTGCTGGCGGCCTTGCCGCCCTGCCCGGGCCGCTTCGACGACGAATGATTTTGGAGAGCCTGATCCGGCCCGGTGGGTGTTACCCGCGCTTGCCGCAGGGGCAGCCGCCGGAGCCGCCGCAGGCCCCCTTGGTCTCGTCCACCAATTCCCGCACGGTCGAGACGCATTTGCCGCAGCGTGGCTTGGCGTCGAACTGACGGAACACCTGGGTCGGGCTGCCGGCGCCTTCCGAAATGGCGGCGCGGACCTGACGATCAGTGAAACCGTGACAGAGGCATACATACATCTCACATGTCTCCGAAGGGTGGGGCGCGGCTTCGATTATGATAATGATTCGCAACGCGAAAGCCAACACTTATTTTGGGTGATTCTCAGTCGCACCGAAAATCGACACCGCGTCTTGCCGATCTGATAGCCTTGTGGGGTATGGTGTAAGCCCCATTCTCCTTTAGGATTTCGACGGATGACCTTTGAGCAGGGCATGGCTTTCGCCATCTTGGTTGGCACCATCGCGCTGTTCGCCTGGGACAAGCTGCGCTACGACCTGGTGGCGATGATGTCGCTGTCGGCCGGCCTGATCACCGGTCTGGTCCCCCCGGAGAAGGCGTTCCACGGGTTCAGCGACCCGGTGGTGGTGGTGGTGGCCGCCGCCCTGGTGGTCAGCGCCGGCATCGAGCGTTCGGGAATCATCGAGCGGCTGATGCGGCCCTTGTCGGGGCTGAAGTCGCCCGACGCCATCATCGGCACCCTGTCGGCCATGGTGATGGTGCTGTCGGCCTTCATGAAGAATATCGGGGCGCTGGCGATCTTCATTCCGCTGGCCCTGCGCCTGTCGCGGGCCAACAACATCCCGGCGTCGCAGGTGCTGATGCCGCTGTCCTTCGCCTCGCTGGTCGGCGGGTTGATGACCCTGATCGGGACCTCGCCCAACATCATCGTGTCGCGGGTGCGGGCCGACCTCACCGGCACCCCCTACACCATGTTCGAGTTCACCCCGGTCGGGCTGGGGATCTGTCTGTGCGCCATCGTGTTCCTGACCTTCGCCTGGCGGATCCTGCCGCGCGACCGCCAGGGAACCGGCGCCGCCGAGGCCGGCTTTCGCATCGAGGATTATCTGGCCGAGGTCCGCATCTTGCCGCAATCGCCGCTGATCGGCGCCACCGTCGCCGACCTGGAGCAGTTGTTCAGCGGCGGCACCGTCACCGTCGCCGCCATCGTGCGCGACCAGGGCCACCGCTATGTTCCCGGCGGCCACTGGGAATTCTCCGAGAACGACATCCTGGTGCTGGAGGGCGACCCCATGACGGTCAAGCCGCTGCTGGCGGCGGCCGGGCTGGCCCTGACCGGCGGTGGCGCGCGGGGGCCGGACGGCGAGGACCTGGCGGTGGTGGAGGCGGTGGTGATGCCCAATTCGGCGCTGGTCGGCACCACTGCGGTGCAGAACGCCATGCGCCGCCGCCACGGCATCTCCCTGCTGGCCATCCGCCGCAGCGGCCGCCACATGATCGAGCGCCTGCGCCAAACCGAGTTCCAGGCCGGCGACGTGTTGGTGGTGGAGGGCAACGGCGACGCCTTGCCCGGCACCCTGTCGCAGTTGGGCTGTCTGCCGCTGGCCAGCCGCAAGATCCGTTTCACCAGCCGCTCCTCGGTGGTATTGCCCATCGCCATCGCCCTGGGCGCCATGGCGCTGGTGACCTTCGGAGTGCTGCCGGTGGCGCCGGCCTTCTTCCTGGCGGCGGTGGCGATGGTGTTGTCGCGCTGCCTGCCGCTGCGCGAGGCCTATGAGGCCATCCACTGGCCGATCATCATCCTGCTGGGCGGCCTGATTCCCATCAGCGACGCCATGCGCGCCACCGGCGCCTCCGACCTGATGGCCGGCTGGCTGGCCCTGGCGACGGCGCAGGTGCCGGTGCCGGTGGCGCTGGGGCTGGTGCTGCTGGCCTCCATGCTGCTGGCGCCGTTCCTCCACCATGCCGCCACGGTGCTGCTGATGGGGCCGGTGGCGGCGGCCATGGCGGCCAAACTGGGCCTGGCCATGGACCCGTTCCTGATGGCGGTGGCGGTGGGAGCGGCCTGCGACTTCCTCACCCCCATCGGCCACCAGTGCAACACCTTGGTGATGGGCGTCGGCGGCTATCGCTTCGGCGACTACTGGCGGCTGGGACTGCCGCTCAGCACCATCGTGGTGGTGGTCGGGACGGGACTGATCCTGGTGGTGTGGCCGGTCCACGGGTGAGGCGGGATGTCTGCTCTGGGCCGGGGCGGCCGTCCCATTGCTGCGTTAACGATCTCGGGGTTTGAGGAACAGCGGATCCGAAAATCCGATCGCATGCCATGCGGCTTCAGCGGTCAAGAACCCCGTTGCCGCGTGTCTAGTCTTAATATTGAAGGTTTAACGCGATTTCCTTACCTGTAAATATGAAGTTGCGTGTAGCCATGCACAGATTTAAATTTATGTCATGGAATCGTCCGATTGGTTGACGGATTGCCTCGGCGGGTCGGGAAGTTGCAGAGCGACACTCCGACCCCGATTTTTCGCGATTTTGGGCAGGGAATCGTCAGGTGGCAGCCGAACTCAACACCAAGAATCAGCACTACGTCTGGCGGCACTACCTGAGTGCATGGGCCGAGAGTAGGACGTTCTGCTGCTACCGACAGCGTGACCGGAATCTGTTTCTGACCCAGCCCAAGGCCGTGGCAAGCGAAACCTATTTTTACGAAATCCAACGGCTTACGGCTGAAGATCTGAAGTACCTGGATCACTTCGTCGGCCAGGCAACGGACGACGGCTTAAGAAAGGTGAACCGCGAATACGTCCAAATGACCCAGCTTCCCTTCGTACTTCGTGAGCGCATTAAGGACGTGGGCCTGCTGCCCGAGGCGCAAGAGGCCTTAGAGGAGGAGCTGCGCTGGGCCGAGCGGAACCTGATCGAGCGTTACCATACCGGCATAGAGATCAAATGCCAGGACATCCTGGACGCGCTCCGGCACGGCGATGACACCTTCTATGCCGACTCCGCACGATGCATCGACTTCCTCTATTTTCTTTGTGTCCAATATTTTAGGACCGCGAATATGCGGGATCGTCTGGGCGGCATCCCAAGCCACATGCCCGGTCATGATCCGCAGCGAACAGCAAACATTGTCAACCATATCCATGCGACCAACTTGGGCGCAGCACTTTTCCATGAGCGAAGCGCCTATCGAATCGTTTTCCTCCACAATGCCACGGCAACTCCTTTCATTGCAGGCGACCAGCCGGTAATCAATATCCTGGACCCCAAGGTCACGGACGACGTCGCGCTCTACTACCCACTGTCGCCAAATCTCGCGATGGTGCTGGCCAAGAATGCTGTGGACCGGGACCGGCACGTCACTCGGCTTGAGGTTGAGCGGTATAACTTCAGCGTCTACGCCAAGTCCGATGACCAAGTCTATTCGGACAACATGGAGTACCTGCGGAGCTTGGTGGCTATTGGGAAGGATATTCTCCCTACTTAGCCGATGGGGATTACGATGCCAGTGCATTGAATTCCGCCCTCATAAGGGCGGCGCCAGAGTCACCCAAACCGACGTTTTCCTTACTCGCCCTCGCCCCTATTCGACCCGGCTCTGCGCGCCATGCCAAACCCGGAGGATGAAGACCGTTTCATCCTCTGCCACTTCGTAAACGACGATGTAGGGCCGAACGGTGCCAAGCTCACGGGTTCCGGGAATTCGCCCAAGGCGGCCCCGCCGAGGAAATATGGCCAGGCTGTCACCGACTAACACAAGCTCCCGGCCAACCTGACGGGCGGCGGCGGGGTTTTCCTCGGCGATGTAACGGGCAATGCGGGCAATGTCATCGCGGGCATCTTCCCGCCAAATGACGCTCACAGTTCTCGGGCAACCGGGGGCGGGGCGTCAAAATGGCCGGCCGCCAATTCCAGCAACCAGACGCGCATCTCCTCGTGCGGAACCCCGCGCGTATTGGCGCGGGCTTTCGCAACGGCGGCGGCCAGCGCGGCAAGCTCGGCCGCGTCGTCGTCAAGGTCGGGCAGGGGGCAGGCTGCTTCGCTCATGAGGAGAGTATAGGCGGCGGCGGAGCGGATTTCCAGCCCGTCAAAGGCACCCGACAGGGCCGTCGATTGATCCGCGGTTCCTTCGCCCTGTCGCGCACTCGTTCACCCGGCTATCCTGAATGTCCTTCGCATCGCTTGACATTGCACCGCAATAAGCGCAGGTTCCGCCTGCCCCGAGCGATTCGCGTTCGGTTCGCTCGCGACAGCGCGCACGGCGAGAGCCTCTTCTTGATGGAGACGGCCCGCTTTCCGTCCCGAGCCCTGCTTCCCTTGCCCATAGCCCCTTGGCCGCGCGTCCAGAGGCACCGACCGGATCCCGCGATGGCGCAGGGTCCTTCCCGCTGTCGTTCGCAGGCCCATGGCCGATGCGGACGTAATGGCTCGTTGATGAAAGTGACCTTATGACTCTGTTTTCCGAACTTGGCCTGGCCGATCCGCTGCTCAAAGCGCTGGAGGCCGAGGGCTACACCACGCCGACCCCCATTCAGGAACAGTCCATTCCCCATCTGCTCGAAGGCCGCGACATGTTGGGCCTGGCCCAGACCGGCACCGGCAAGACGGCGTCCTTCGCCCTGCCGATCCTCCAGCGCCTCGACCAGATCAAGCAGCGCGCCATGCCCAAGAGCACCCGCGTCCTGGTGCTGACCCCCACCCGCGAACTGGCGGTGCAGGTGGGTCAGAGCTTCAAGACCTACGGCTGCCATTACCGTCTGCGCCACGCCCTGGTGTTCGGCGGCGTCGGCATGGTTCCCCAGATCAAGACCATGGCCGGCGGCGTCGATATCCTGGTGGCCACCCCCGGCCGTCTGCTCGACCTGATGAACCAGGGCGCCATCCGCCTGGATTCGGTGGAGGTCCTGGTGCTGGACGAGGCCGACCGCATGCTCGATATGGGCTTCATCCTGCCGATCCGCAAGATCGTCGCGGCGATGCCGAAGTCGCGCCAGACCGTGCTGTTCTCGGCCACCATGCCCGACAGCATCGTCGGTCTCGCCAACAGCGTCCTGCACACTCCGGTCCGCGTCGAAGTGACGCCGGCCGCGACCACCGTCGAGAAGATCGACCAGAAGGTGATGTTCGTCGACCGTGAGAACAAGCGCACCCTGCTGACCGAGATGTTCGCCTGCAAGACCGTCGAGCGGGCGCTGATCTTCACCCGCACCAAGCACGGCGCCAACCGGGTCTCCGAACTGCTGGAAAAGGCGGGCATTCCGTCGGACGCCATCCACGGCAACAAGTCCCAGGGCGCCCGTCAGAAGGCGCTGGCCGACTTCAAGGACGGCCGCATCCGCGCCCTGGTCGCCACCGACATCGCCGCGCGCGGCATCGACGTGGACGGCATCACCCATGTGATCAATTTCGAGCTGCCCAACGAGCCGGAAAGCTATGTCCATCGCATCGGCCGCACCGCGCGGGCCGGCGCCAGCGGCATCGCGATCTCGCTCTGCGACGCCGACGAGGTGTCGTATCTGCGCGACATCGAGAAGACCATCCGCCAGGCGGTGCCGGTGGACTTCGAGCACGCCTTCCACGCCCCGCACATCATGTCGCGCGGCGCCGGCGGCAAGCCCAAGCCCCCCGTCCGCCATCAGCGGAGCCCGCAGCCCCTGGACACCTATCCGCAGCAGGCGCGCGGCGGCAAGCCCCATGGCGATCATGCCGGCAAGCCGCGTGACGCCGGCAAGCCGTCCGGCCGTCCCGCCGGTCAGCAGACCCGTTCGGGCAACACCGGGTTCAAGGGTGCGTCCTCCAGCGGCAATCGCTCCGCGCGGGGTTAAGGAAACACCTCTTTCCCATCGTCATTCCCGCGCAAGCGGGAATGACGATGGGAGGCGTTAACGTTCAGCCAGCACCATGCGGGCCAGACGGCCCACATTGCGGCTACAGGGCAAGGCGGGATCGTCGATGTCGGCGAGGCTGTACCAGCCCACCGCCTCGGCATCGTCGGCGGCGACCGCTTCGCCCGCCAGCCAGTGGCAGACCACCACGTTCAAGACGAAATGATAGCGGACGCGGCCGTCCTCATCCGGGGTGATGACGTCGAACACGTCGATGATGCCGCCGGCTTCGGCGGACAGTCCGGTTTCCTCGCGCAGCTCTCGCAGCGCCGCGGCGGCGACGGTTTCGCCCAACTCGATCAGGCCGCCGGGAAAGCCCCACTTGCCGCGATCAGGCTCATGCGCCCGCTGGACCATCAGGACGCGGCCGTCCCGGACCACCAGCGCCAGGACTCCGGGCAGAGGGGCGGCCGGATATTGCCTCGGCATGCGGTTCTCCATGGGATCGGTTGGCATGATGCTGCGCCGCATGGTAACGGGTTGCCGGTTCGGAGGGCAGCCCTTAAGCTGTTGCCGGAACCGAAAGAGGATTCAAGGCCATTCGCCGGACCATCAATTCCGAGACTCGCGCTGTCGAAATCCTGCCGCTGCTGGGCGCCCTGTTCGGGGGCGGGCTGGCCGTGCTGCCGGCCGCGCTGATGGGCTGGGTGGTTTGGGGCGTCATTCTCTCCGGGACGTTGGTGGTCATCGGTTTGGCCACCGTGCTGGTGGGGGCTTTGCTCGGCCTGTGGGTGGGGCAGGGACTTCGTCGCCGGATGGAGGCTTCCATCGCCGCCCGCGCCGAACGGCTCGAAGCGGCCTACGAGGACGCCGTCCGGCGTGGGCGCACCTTGCTGTCCAATGCCGAGCGCGTCGCCCAGCTGGGCAGCGGCGAACGCGACCTGAGAACCGGGCTGTCGGTGTGGTCCGACGGGTTCCACGCCATCCTGGGGCTGGAGCCGGGCCAATGCGAGCCGTCGCCCAACCTGCTCCTCGATTGTGTTCATCCCGCTGATCGCGCCCTGGTGCAGGCGGCCATGGACGACGTGGTGCGCGAGGGGCGGCGCACCGACGAGTATTTCCGCGTCATCCGTCCCGACGGCGAGATCCGCATCCTGCACGGCCGCGCCGATGTGGGCCGCGACGAGCATGGGGGCTCGGTCCGTCTGGACGCCACCATCCAGGATGTCACCGAGCGCAAGCGCCTGGAAGACGAACTGGACGGCCTGATTCGCGAATTGTGGCGCTCCAACGAGGAGTTGGAGCAGTTCGCCTATGTGGCGTCCCACGATCTGCGCCAGCCGTTGCGCGTGGTGGGCAGCTATGTGTCGCTGATGGAAGAGGAGCTTCAGGGCAACCTGAACGGCGACGCCCTGGAATACATGACCTTCGTCCGCGACGGCGTGCGCCGCATGGATCGGCTGATTACCGATCTGCTGACCTATTCCCGCGTCGGGCGGACATCGACCGACCAGCCTGTGTCCATGGGCAAGGCCGCCGAGGCCGCCGTGACGGATCTGCAATTCGAGATCGAGGATTCCGGCGCCTCCGTCAAAACCGTGGGCGAACCGCCCATGGTTCTGGGTGACGAAAGCGAGATGGAGCGTCTGTTCCAGAACCTGATCGGCAATGCCATCAAGTATCGCCGGCCCGACCAGCCGCCCCAGGTCATGGTCGGCTACGAGGACCAGGGCGAACTCTGGCGCGTCTCGGTGTCCGACAACGGCATCGGCATTCCTCCCGAACATGCCGAGCGGGTCTTCGGCATTTTCCAGCGCCTGCATGCCCGCAACGAATTCGAGGGAACCGGGGTCGGCCTGGCCATCGCCAAGAAGATCGTCGAACGCCATGGCGGCACCATCAAGGTCGAGCCGCGCGAGGGGAACGGAACCACCTTGGCCTTCACCTGGCCCAAGATGCGCGAGCCGGTGGAGATGGTGAGCTAACCCTTGCGGTCACTCTTGTTTTGATCCAACTTCGTCCTTGGGCTGTAGCGAATCGAGGTTTTCGGTGAGCCGTAAAGTCATGCATGACGTGCTATTGATCGAGGATGATCCGGGCGATGCCGGGTTGGTGCGCATCGCCATGCGCCGCTCGCACCATTCCTGCCGGCTGCATCACGTCGTGGATGGCGGCGAGGCCATGGCGTTCCTGCGGCGTCGCGGCAGCCATGAACAGGCGCCGCGGCCCGACCTGATCCTGCTCGATCTCAACCTGCCCGGTCGCAACGGCCACGAGATCCTGGAGGAAATCCGCGCCGATTCGGTCCTCAAGACCATTCCGGTGGTGATCCTGTCCACCTCCGGGGCCGAGCGCGACGTGAAGAAAGCCTATTCCCTCGGGGCCAGCAGCTATGTTGCCAAGCCCATGGATGTGGAGGCGTTTACCGCGGCCATCCACTCCATCGAGGATTTCTGGTTCGGTACGGCCCAGTTGCCGGCGTGACCGCTCCCATCCGCGTCCTGCTGCTCGAAGACGATCCCGCCGACGCCCGTCTGGTGGGGCAGATGCTGCGCCGGGTCAAGACGACGCCGTTCGAGGTCACCGTGGTCGGCCGTCTGGCCGAGGCGGTGGCGCGGCTGAGCCAGGACGCCACCGCTTTCGACGTGGTGCTGGCCGATCTCGGGGTGCCCGATTCTTCCGGCATCGGCACCCTCGGCGCCTTGACCGAGGCAGCGCCGCGTCTGCCGGTGGTGGTGCTGACCGGCAACGACGACGACGCGGTGGCGCTGGAGGCCCTCAAGCGCGGGGCCCAGGACTATCTGGTCAAGGGCATGGGCGACGCCTTCATCCTGTCGCGGGTGGTGCGCTACGCCATCGAGCGCAAGGTGGGCGAGGAGGCGCTGCGCGAGGCCCGCGACACCGCCGAGCAGGCGGCCCGCGCCAAGTCGGTGTTCCTCGCCATGATGGGCCATGAAATCCGCACCCCGCTCAACGGCGTGCTCGGCATGGCGCGGTTGCTGCTGGAATCGCCGCTGGACAACCGCCAGCGTTCCTTCGCCGAAACCCTGGTGTCGTCGGGCGAGCTTCTGCTGGGGCTGGTCAACGACGTTCTCGACTTCGCCCGGCTGGACGCCAACGGCCTGACCCTGGAATCCGAGCCGTTCGACCTGGTCGAGGCGGTGGACGAGGTCCGGCTGGTGCTGGCGGCCCGCGCCGACGAGAAGGACCTGCCCCTGACCACCTGCTTTGGCGAGGGCATCGAACGCTTCGTCGTCGGCGACCGTCTGCGGTTGCGTCAGATCCTGTTCAATCTGGTGGGTAACGCCATCAAGTTCACCGACAAGGGCAGCATCACCATCGCGGTGGAGACCCTCGACCCCAGGGACGGGGTGCAGGTCCTGCGTTTCTCGGTGATCGACACCGGCATCGGCATCGCCGCCGAAGCCCGCCCCAATCTGTTCACCGAGTTCTGGCAGGGCGACAGCGGCGCCGCCCGGCGCTTCGCCGGTGCGGGCCTGGGGTTGGCCATCTGTCGGCGGTTGGTCGATTTGATGGGCGGTTCCATCGACTGTGTCAGCGAGGAGGGACGAGGGAGTACGTTCCGCATCGACCTGCGGCTGCCCGCCACCGGGGCCGAACCGAAGCGGAGCCATTACTCTCCCGGGGCGTCGGTCCGGCCGTGCCGGGTGCTGCTGGTGGACGACAACGAAGTCAACCGCGCCGTTGCCGCCGGCCTGCTGGAGCGGCGCGGCCACACGGTGGTATCGGCCAATGACGGCTTCAGCGCGGTGCAGGCGGCCCGCTCCGGCGGGTTCGACGTGGCGCTGCTCGACATGCGCATGCCGGGCATGGACGGCATCGAGACCGGCAAGGCCATCAAGACCTTGCCGGGCGAGGCCGGGCGGCTGCCGCTTTATCTGCTGACCGCCAATCCGGTCCGCGAGGACGAACGCCGCTGGCGGGAGGCCGGCATCAGGGGCTGTCTGGCCAAGCCGTTCCGGGTGGACGATTTCGGCCGGCTGATGGCGGATCTCGGGGCCGGCGAAGGCGCGCCCCCTCTTCCCTCCGCCGAGGCGCCGCTGGTGTCGTTGCCCGATCTGCTGGCCGATCTGCGCGACCTGGGACGGGAGCGCATGGTGGGGCTGGTGGCGCTGTTCCGGCGGTCGTCCTCGGCCGATCTGGACGCCATTCAAACCCTGGCCGGCGACGGCAACCTGCCCGAACTGGCCAAGGTGGCCCACCGCATGGCCGGCGGCGCGTTCTCCTTGCATCTGGGGGCCCTGGCGGCCGGGTGCCGGTCGCTGGAGGACATGGCGCGGCAAGGCAGTCCGTTGGCCGACGGTTCGGTCGACGATCTCGGGCAATTATGGACGGCGTCGGTCGAGGCCCTGGAGCGGGCCTTGGACGCGGCGGGGTAGTTAGCTGGCGACCAGACGGTAGCCGACCCCGTGGACGGTCAGGATGATGCCCGGGTGGCGGGAATCCACCTCGATCTTGCGCCGCAGCCGCCCGACCAGCACGTCGATGGTGCGGTCGATCACCGCTTCGCCGTCATGCTGGGTCATGTCCAGCAACTGGTCGCGCGTCAGGGCGCGGCCGGCATTGCGGGCCAGGGCGGCGAGAACGTCGAATTCACCACGGGTCAGACGCACGCTCTCTCCGGCCGGCGAGATCAATTGGCGGGCGTCGCAGTCCAGGCGCCAGCCGGCGAACGCATAGATCCCCGACGCGGAGCGTTCCGCCGCCATGGTGGGGGCGACCCGGCGCTGAAGATTGCGAACCCGCACCGCCAGTTCACGCGGATTGAACGGTTTGGTGATGTAGTCGTCGGCGCCGATCTCCAGGCCGACGATGCGATCGGTCTCGTCCTGGCGGGCGGTCACCAGAATGATGCCGACCGACGACTTGGCCCGCAATTCGCGAGCCAGGATCAGGCCGCTTTCGTCGGGCAGGTTGATGTCGAGCAACACCACATCGGGAATGGTTTTCGCCACGATGGCCTTCATGTCCCGCGCATCCGCCGCCTCGCTGACCTGGAAGCCTTCCGCGATCAGATAGGCGGCCAGCTTGGCGCGGGTGACGGGTTCATCTTCGACGATAAGGACGTGAGACTTCACCGACACTGCGTTCTCCGGTCGAGACAGGTGTGTTCATAGAGCGTTTACAGGGTATTGGCCGGCAATTCAATCGCTGCCGTAATTCCGTTGGGATTAAGCCGGTATAAGTGTCGCCATGCAGCCCTGTCCGCTTGGGACGGGCGGGGTGGAAAAGCGCGGAGTCCACGGTGGCCAGGGATATTTTCTCCATGAATGGCGATGAAGACGGCGGCCTGAACCGGCTGTTGCCGCTGTTCGGCGGTCTGGTCGTGGTTCTGGTCTGGTTCGGATTGTGGTGGGACGTGGGCGCCGCTCGCGGCGTGATGCCCCTGGCGCTTCAGGCTTTGCCCCGGGGGGCCGAGATCGGCAATCTCGGTGCCGCCACCATGCAGATCATCGGCGTGGCGGTGGTGGCGCTGGTGCTGGTTCAGGCCATGCGCCGGCACCGCAAGATCACCGAGGAATTGCGGGTCAAGGATGCCGAGTTGAAGGATTGCCGTGATCGGCTGCGCCGGTATGTGGCCGATCTCGAGCGGGTGTCCGACGTCGCCGCCCACGATCTGCAGGAGCCCCTGCGGCGCATGGTCGCCTATGCTCAGTTGCTGGAGCAGAATGATCGCGGCCTGGACGACGAGTCCAAGCTCTACATGTCCTACGTGGTCGATGGGGCGCGGCGCATGAAGGCGCTGGTCAGCGCCCTGCGGGCGTTCGTATCGGTCGACAGCCTTCCCGTGGTCCGGGAGACCGGCTCGGCCGCCGCCGCGGTGGCGGTGGCGCGTCAACGGCTCGCCGATTCGCTCGAGACGGCCAATGTGGCGCTGGTGTTGGATCCGCTGCCCAGCGTGGCGGTCGATCAGGTGTCGCTGGTGGAGATTTTCGTCCAGCTGATCGACAACGCGGTGCGCTTCCATTCCGCCGACCGCCGGCCGGTGGTCCATGTCTCGGCCCAGCGGGACGGCAAGATGACGACCTTCTTCGTTCGCGACAACGGCATCGGCATCGAGGCCAGCCGGGTGGCGCGCATGTTCGAGATATTCTATCGCCCTCACGGAGCCGAGATGGTTTCCGGCTCAGGCATCGGCATGGGGCTGGCGGTCGTCCGCCGGCTGGTCGAGCGTCTGGGGGGCGTGGTGTGGGTCGAGTCCGAGGTGGGGAAGGGGAGCACGTTCAGCTTCACCCTGCCGGCCGAATCGATCCCCGCCGAGGACGCTTCCAACCTGGGTCAGGAGGTCAACGCCGCCTGACCCAGGTGGCACCGTCTGCCCGCGGCAATCCCCGAACCCCAATGCCGCGGGTGGAAACGGAAGAGGGGAGGATGGCCCCAACATCCTCCCCTCGACGCCACCGGCACCACATTGACGACGTTCCTCCGCGGCTATCCCCGAACCCCAGTGCCGTGGAGGGGCTTGGAGGGGGGGCGATCCCCAAACGCCTCCCCTCCTTCATTGTTTATACCCCTCAAGCGCCGGCCTTCGGCCGCAACGCCTCCCGCTGGTCGTCGGTAATGGCGTGCTGTCGTCGCGCCTTACGGGCGGGGGGCGGCGGAATCCGCCACCTGGGTCAGCACCGTCTCCAACTTCGCCAGGGTTGCCGCCAGATCCTTGCGGGCTTGCGCCTGGATCTCGGAACTGTCGGCGGCATTGGGAATCCGGGTCAGCATCTCCAGGGCGTGGCGCGCGGCCAGCCGGATGGGGGAGTTGGTTTTCCGCGCCATGGCGTCGATGAAGGCGATCTCCCGCTGCGGATTGGCCTGGAACGCGTTGCGCAGGTAAAGCTCGACGTTCATCCCATCCACGTGGAGATGGTCGAACAGCTCCTGGTCCTGGGTGCACAACTCGTTGAGCAGGATCATGGTGAACCAGCCGAGCGTGAAGTCGGACAGGTTGACGCCCCGCTGAGTCTTTTGCAGGAAGATGTCGACCTTGTCGATGTCGACCGAAATCTCCTGCTGGAACTCCGCCAGTTCATCTGCGGACTCGTGGGTCGGCGACGGTGGCGAGCCGGCGCAGGCGGCGGTCAGCGCCAATACTGCGGCCATGGCGATGGTTGCGGACGGGCGATGGAGCATGGACTAGACCAACTGCGGCGGTTTGTGGGCCAAGATGCTCAGCACATCGGCCAGGGATCGGGACCGGGCCAGTTCGCGGCCGCCGGAATGGATCACCCAGCCGGAATTGCGCGCCCCCTTGGCGATGGTGAACAGCGGCCGGTCCTGGGTGTGGCGGAACACCGAGAACACCGCCTGCTCGGGATGCAGGTCGATGGCGTAGTCGCGCCAGTCGCCATTCGCCACCCGAATCGCGTAAAGCGCCAAAAGTTGGTTCAGCTCGGCCCGTTCGAACTGAACGAAGCCGGGTCTTGACCTGTATTCGGCCATACGGACCAGTGAGGCCATCCTCGTCGCCTGCCCTATGGTGGACCTGTGCCGCCATAGTGAAACGCAATCCGGCCCAGGTCTAGAGCATTAGCGAATCGGCGTCGAGGCCGGCACGAAACCGAGCAGGTGGTCGTTGCCCTCGTTATAGGGCTGGGTGTAGCAGGTTGGCGTCGCCAGGGTCCGGTAACAATAGACTTGCTGCGGCGCCGCCGGCTTCGACGGCCAGTCGCGGCAATACTCCTCGCCCCGTTCGGAACGGGGGGTGGAGCAATCCTTGTCGGTGATCCAGCCGATGATGTGGTCGCCCACCGTCTTGTGGGTGTTGATCAGGGTGAAGGCTTCCAGCTGGAAGAAGGTATAGGGATTGGGAAGCGGTTTCGGCGCGTCGACGATGCCGCCCTTGCTCATGTAGGCGCATCCGCTCACAATCAGCGCACCGGACAGGATGGCGAAACGCCAGATCATTTCTATGATCCTCAAAGTAATTTCGACTATATTCTGGGACTCGGCGGTAATGGAATCAATGGGCAGTTTTCATAAAATGGATCATTGATATATTGGACGGCGCTAACGCATTGAAAAATAAGGATAATAAAAAAGTCAATCCAGATAAAAAATATTTATTTCGGGCAATTTTAGTAGCACTTCTGTAGCAATATTTGATTATAAATTATAGATTCATTAACACTTTTCTTATTGATTTGTTAATCAAGTAGGCAAGTCCTGCCGAGTAGATAACTTTTCAGATTGAACCCCAACCCCAAAGGGCTATGCTACAACCCTAAATTTATCGGGGGTGCATCACATGTTCGTCAAAATCGCAACCTATGCTGTTAACGACTGCACCTTCATAGTTATTGATCGTGAGTTGGTCACTGAACTTGGCTGGAATGAATTTGATAAGGTCACGGTTACCG
>NZ_CAINTR010000145.1 GCF_903853455.1 uncultured Magnetospirillum sp. | reverse complement strand
CAATTACCGTAATTGTCGCTGCACTTCCTTATTGCTGAGCAATGCTTGCTTGTGATAGCGGTATAGGTGCTACTCGACGGTGTCTCATACCGGTCATCCTAATTGTCGCTGACCGGCCACCGTAATTGTCGCGCGCCACGCAGGAAGGCTGTTCGGTGCTGTTCACCCTGGGCCTGTCCGATCTCGCCGCCGTGCGGGTCCACAACTTGCGGGTCTTCCCGGTGAAAAGCGAAACCCGGCGCGACATCGACGAGGTCATCGCCAACGTCCAGCGCCTGATGAACACCGCGCCGCCGCTGTGGCTGCGCCGGGTGATGCGCGACGCCAACGGCAATCGTCTGGCCCTGGACGACCAGTCGATCTGAGCGTTATGTAGTCCGTCAATATAGTGAAAAATCAATAGGTTGCCCTCCGTCGTCATTGACGCGGCCGGGCCGAGGAGGTACGCCATGGAGGAGGCCAACAGGACGACCCCATGGCGGACAGACCGGATCTTCGCATTCAGGTGCGTATCCTCCCCCTTATCGGCCCCGGCAAGATGCAACTGCTGGAGGCCATCGACCGCCATGGCTCGATCTCGGCGGCGGCCCGGGTCATCGGCATGGCCTATCCCAATGCCTGGAAGCTGGTGGACAGCCTGAACCACCATTTCCGCGAGCCCTTGGTGACCCGCGTCATGGGCGGAAGGCGGGGCGGCGGCGCCTCGCTGACCGATACCGGCCGGGCCGTGCTCGGGATCTTCCGCTCGGTGGAGGCCAAGGCGAAGATCATGTTCGCCGGCGATATCGACGCCCTCAACCACTTGCTGGCCCCCGCCTTGGCCGAGGTTCCGTGCGAGGCCCTGGAGGCCGGCATGGATTCGCCCGATTGCCGCGTCAAGAAGCGCAAACGCACCGAGGATTGACCAAGCTCATTTCAAGTCCGCACTCTCTTGCGTAATATCAAGATGACTATAGCGGAGAGGGGCGGACATGGTTGCCGACGGCACCACAATGACGGCATCCAGCCTGGACTGGTTGCTGCGTCACTCGCGAGACAGGAAAGACCCCGACATCCGCGCCCTGGCCTGCATCCTGATCCATCGGTGCAGTCGCGCCGACGCGCCCCATCGTCGGGCGCTGGGGCTCGATCCCCAGGAGGTGCGGACGCTGATGCTGCGCTATTTCCGGCCGGCGGTACTCGACGGACCCGAGGAAGTGTGCGTCCGGCGCCACGTCCTCGGGCTTGACCCCGCGTCGGAGGAGTGTTGCGGCGCCACCGTCGCCGACCACGCCGAGTATGGGCGCTTCAGCGCCAGCCTGCTGGAGCAGGAGGAGCAGGATCTGTGCCGTCTGTTCCTCAACCATGCCTCGGGCACCGGTCTCTGGCCGGTGGTGTTCGCCCGCCTGATCGCGCGGGCCTGCATGGAGCCCGAGCATCTGTGGATGAGCCTGGGGCTGGAGAACCGGGGACAGCTGACCGGCATCCTGGAACGCCATTTCTCTGCCTTGGCGGCCAAGAACGATCGCGACATGCGCTGGAAGAAGTTCTTCTACAAGCTGCTGTGCGACATCGAGAAGGTTTGGACCTGCACCGCGTCTTCCTGCGAGATCTGCCCCCATCACCCAGAGTGCTACGCCCCGGAACTTTAATCCTAGTGACCGAGAAAGCGGGCGCGGAGACGGGCGCCGAGCAGGCTGATGGCCGTCACCAGCCCCAGCAGCACCAGGATCAGCGCCGAGGCCTCGCGGTATTCGAACAGGTGGAAGGCGGTGATGATCTCCAACCCCAGCCCGCCGGCCCCGACCACGCCCAAAGTGGTGGCGGCGCGCAGATTGTGTTCGCAGCGATAGGCGGTGACGTCCACCAGCCGGGGCAGAATCTGCGGCAGCACGGAAAAGCGCAGGACGCCCAGGCGTGAAACGCCATGGCTGCGCAAGGCGTCGCCGGGGCCGGGTTCCACATGCTCCAGGGTCTCGGCGAAGAACTTGCCCAGCATGCCGGTGGAGTGGGTGGCGAGCGCCAGGATGCCGGGCAGGGGGCCGAACCCCACCGCCGCCACGAAGATCACCCCCCAGATCAGGCAGGGAATCGACCGCAGCAGATTCAGCAGCAGGCGCGCCGCCCCGCCCAGCCAGAGCTGGCGGACGATGTTGCGCGCCGCCACCGTTCCCAGCGGCAGGGCGCAGGCGGCCCCCAGGGCGGTGCCGGCCAGACTCATGGCCAGGGTCACGATGGTGGGTATCGCCTCGGCGTAGCGATGCACCTCGAAGGCGCCGCCATGGGTGAAGGCCAGCCCCAACGCCGTGGCCGCCGCCAAGACCGCCATCAGCGATCCGATCTGTCGATGGCGGCCATCGGCCAGGACGGCCGCCATCTCGGAAGCACGGCTCATTGCGGCGCCGGCACGGCATCGGGATTGGCCGCCTGGATGGCGTTGATCCAGGTGCGCACCACCTCGACGTCGGAATCGACGGTGGGGATGAAGGCCTCGGCGCGGAACACCTTCAGCGCTTCCGGGTCGTCGATGGTGATGAAGGCCTTGCGGATCTCCTCCTTGAAGGCAGGGTCGAGGCCCTCGCGGAAGGTCCACATATATTCGGGGATGGCGGGCGATGCCCACCCGTTGGCGCTCGCCGCCGGACAGTCGGGCGGTGCGGGTGGTGGCCTTGCCCAGCAGGCCGGCCTCGTCCAGGGCCTGGGCCGCCCGCAGGCGCCAGGCCCGCGGCCAGGGCAGCGGCGACAGGGGATGGCGGGTATCGGCCAGACCCAGCAGCACGTTGTCGATCACCGGCAGGCGGTCGATCAGGGCATGGTCCTGGAAGACGGTGGCGGTGCGCCGCCGTGCCTCGTGCAGGGATCGGGGGTCGCCAAGATCACCGATGCCGGCGACGGAGATGCGTCCCGAAGCCGCCGGTAACAATCCGTTCAAGGCGCCCATCAGGGTGGTCTTGCCCACGCCGGAGCGTCCGACCACGGCGGTGATGGTGCCCGGCGCGAAGGCCAGCGAGACGTCGCGCAGAACCTCGCGGTCGCCCCGCCGCACGGTCAATCTCTCCACGGTAACACTCGCCCCGCGTTCGTCAGAGGGACGCGACATCGGCGGGATCGCGTCCCGCGAAGCGCCGGCCCGAGCATGGGGATGATGGTTCATGGCCGCCTCGATCCGTTGCTGAGTGTCGGATGAGGACAGAGCAAGACCCGGGCCAATACGAAGACCCGCGCGGCGCCATGAGATTTGGGTGTCGGTCCGTACCTTTGGGTACATTCCGGCGGTGGCTTCGCACCGTCAGGAACGCTTTGGGGGCCAGGATCGCCGCACGGGCGATCCTGGCCCCCCCCTATCGCGCCCGGCTAATTGATCTTGAAGCCGTATTTGACGAAGACGCCCTTGGCCTCGGCGCCACGGACGAACTCCAGGAAGGCCTTGGCGGCGGGGGTTTCCTTGCCGGCGACCAGGGCGAAAGGATAGACGATGGGATCGTGCATGGTGTCGGGGAACACGCCAACCACCTTGACCTTCTTGGAGACCGCCGCGTCGGTGGCATAGACGACACCCAGCGGCACCTCGCCGCGCTCGACGAAGGCCAAGGCAGAGCGCACCGAATCGGCGCCGGCGACCTTGGCCTCCACCGCTTTCCACTGGCCCGACCGTTCCATGGCTTGGCGGAAATAGAGGCCTACCGGCACGCTGTCGGGATTGCCGGTGGCGATGCGGCCCGATCCCGCCAAGGCGGCGAGGTCGGTCTCGGGGCCGAGATCGACCCGATCCAGCTTGGAGTCCAGGGGGGCGACCAGTACCAGGGTGTTGCCCAGCAGGTTGAAGCGGGTATCGGGGGCGATCAGTTTCTTGTCGGCCAGATAATCCATCCATTTGAGGTCGGCCGAGGCGAAGACCTGACCGGGTCCGCCCTGTTCCACCTGCTTGGCCAGCGCCGAGGAGGCGGCGTAGGAAGGAACCATCTTGTTGCCGGTCTTGGCGGTGAACTGGTCGCCGATTTCGTTCAAGGCGTTGGTCAGCGAGGCGGCGGCGAACACCACCACGTCCTCGGCATGGGCCGGGGCGGCGACGGCGACGGAAAGGGCGAGGCCGGCGACGGCCCCCAACAGGCGCTTCATCAGCATGGGTTCAGTCCTTCACCGAGTCGAGATATAGCTAATCTATATAGCGCTAGCGACAATGCGGCAACCCCGCAAACGGTCGCGGGTCTTGGAAGCCCTCCACACAGCCGTAAGCCGACGCCTTTGTTTTTTCGGCTGACGACAGCCACCCCTCGTCATATAGTCATCATACATGACGAGGGGTGGCAGCGTGACCGACAGCAAAGTTGAAGCCATATTGTCGCTAAGGGGCGGCAGCCGTTCTCCGGTGGGGCGCGATCGCATCGCGCTGCTGGAAGCCGTGGTCGAACAAGGCAGCATCACCAAGGCGGCGCAGGCGGTGGGCCTCAGCTACAAGGCGGCCTGGGATGCGCTGAACGCCGTCAACAATCTGCTGCCCCGCCCGGCGGTGACGGCCCAGACCGGTGGCCGCCACGGCGGCGGCGCGGTGGTCACCGAGGACGGCAAGGCGCTCATCACCGCCTTCCATCTGCTGGAAGAGCGGCTGTCGCGCGCCGCCGCCCTGTTCAGCGACGGCAGCACGCCCGTCGATCCGATCCTTTTGCTCCGGAGTCTCGGCATGAAGACCAGCGCCCGTAACGCCTTTCGCTGCACCGTCGCGGAGGTCCGCCAGGGGGCGGTCAACGCCGAGGTCATCCTGAACCTGACCGACACGGTGACCCTGGCCGCCACCATCACCGAAGAGAGCATCCGCGATCTCGGCATCAGCCCCGGCCAGGCCGTCACCGCTTTGGTGAAGGCATCCTTCGTCATGCTGGCGACCGGCGAGGCGCGGCCGACGGTGTCCGCCCGCAACCGCATTCCCGGCACCGTCGCCCATCGCGAAGACGGTCCGGTGAGCTGCGAAATCACCCTGGACATCGGCGGCGGCAAGGTTCTGACGGCGGTGGTGACCCGGGACGGGGCGGATGAATTGAAGCTTCAGCCGGGGGCTCCCGCCTGGGCGCTGTTCAAGGCCTCCCACGTCATCCTGGCGGTGGACTAAAGAACCAAATCCCGATGAGAGCAACTCATCGGGATTTGGTTAGGAGCAACGCGACGCGCGCCTCGTGGCGCGGAAGGCAAGGGCGCTCGCGCCCGCCAGCTTCGCTGGCAAACATATGATTGCACGCCTACGCGTGCCCGCCGCTTGAGGGCGCCGCTGATCGGTTCCGATCAGCGGGATACGGTATGAGTCCTCGAATTCATGGAGGGTCACATGTGTGATGGTCGTTCATGGTGCGGCGCCAAAGCCGATTTCATCGCCGAGGCGGAGCCGAAATGGGCTGGCTTCGCGTTCGAGACCGGTGCCATGCTTCAATCCGTGCCGGGCGTCTATGTGTATGGCCGGCGGGACGGGGAACGTGTCCATGCCGTTTATGTCGGCGAGGCCGATGACATGGCCCAGGCCATCGCGGCCCATGCCGAGGACGGTGATCCGGCCGTCGCCGGGGCTGACCGTTTCTACTGGATGCGCCAGGCCGACACGCGGTTACGGACCCATATCGTGCGGATCATCATCGAGCGTTACCATCCTGCCGGCAACGGTGCGCCGTCGCCGAAGCCCGTCGTGATCGTCAAGGGCCAGGCTGATGCCTGCTCGACCACGCACCACTGACCGCGCCTCGCTTCTCACAGGCTGTCGAGAAAGCGGAGCAACGCCGTCCGATCCTGGGGCGCGAGCCGTCTTACGGCATCGGCGCTACCTTGTCCCTGGCCGCCATGCCACAGAATGGCCTCCAGGACGGTGCGGGCACGGCCGTCGTGCAGCAGGCCGACGCGCTCGTTGACCACCGGGCGCAACCCCAGCCCCCATAGGGGCGGCGTCCGCCACTCCGAGCCCGACGCCTGAAAATCGGGGCGGCCGTCGGCTGTTGCAGTCTCCGGGTGTATGGAAGCTTGCTCCGGGCGCGTTCCGGCTTGCCGTCGTTCCTGGCCTGAGCTGGAACAACTGCAACGCGTCGTGGGCGGCGGCATGTACGGCGGCGGCGCCAGTTTTGGCGGTGGTGGTGCCGTCACCTCTCCGTTGATCAGCCCGTAGACGACGGTCAGGTACGCGCCCCACCCCATATTTTTGCCATGATCGCAGGCCATCCTGGGCGCAAGCCGGGATGGCCTGCACATTTGATTAACCTTCGTTCACAGGACTTTTTTAAGAACCATCACCTATAATTGTAGTCAATGGAAGCTGGCGCGAAGGATGACATCATGTGGTCCTCCGAATCCCCTATGGCCATTTCGGCTGCCTGGAGCGGTTCTGTCCGCATCGCCTTTGCTTTAGCGATGCCTTCCATGCGGAAATCTTTGGGCTCCCCCCCTGTATTTGGCAAAGCCGATGCAAACATAAGTGTTGGGACCTGTCCGCCTACGGCCTTGGCGCGGCGGCAGATCGCTGGATCGACCCTCGGCAAGGAGTGACGATATGGCTGCCTCTGAAGATATCTTCACCCGCTATTCGCGCGCCTACGAAACTCGCAAGGAAGTTGATCTCTCCCTGCTGGACTACCTGGAAGGCTGCCGCGACGACCCCATGATGTACGCCTCGGCCGCCGAGCGCATGATCGCCGCCATCGGCCAGCCCGAAGTCATCGATACCGCCAAGGACGCGCGGCTGTCGCGGGTGTTCATGAACCGGACCATCAAGATTTTCCCGGCCTTCTCCGAATTCTACGGCATGGAGGAGACCATCGAGCGCATCGTCGGCTATTTCCGCCACGCCGCGCAAGGGTTGGAGGAGCGCAAGCAGATCCTCTATCTGCTGGGACCGGTGGGCGGCGGCAAGTCGTCGCTGGCCGAGAAGCTGAAGGCGCTGATGGAGTTTCATCCCATCTATGTGCTGAAGGCCGGCAAGGAGCTCAGCCCGCTGTTCGAAAGCCCGCTGGGCCTGTTCGATCCCGACACGATGGGGCCGGTGCTGGAGGACAAGTACGGCATTCCCAAACGCCGCCTGCCCGGCCTGATGAGCCCGTGGGCGGTGAAGCGCCTCGACGAATTCGCCGGCGACATCTCCAAGTTCAAGGTGGTCAAGATGTATCCGTCGCGGCTCAAGCAGATCGCGGTGTCCAAGGCCGAGCCCGGCGACGAGAACAACCAGGACATCTCCACCCTGGTGGGCAAGGTCGATATCCGCAAGCTGGAGATGTTCAGCCAGAACGATCCCGACGCCTATTCCTACTCGGGCGGCCTCAATCGCTGCACGCAAGGGCTGCTGGAATTCGTCGAGATGTTCAAGGCTCCCATCAAGATGCTGCATCCGCTGCTGACCGCCACCCAGGAAAGCAACTATATCGGCTCGGAAAACATCGGCGCCATGCCGTTCCTCGGCACGGTGCTGGCCCATTCCAACGAAGCGGAATGGCAGGCCTTCAAGAACAACCGCAACAACGAGGCCTTCATCGACCGCATCTGCGTCATCAAGGTGCCTTACTGCCTGCGGGTGGCCGAGGAGCAGAAGATCTACGACAAGCTGATCTACACCTCGGAACTGGCAAGCGCCCCTTGCGCCCCCGGCACGCTCCAGATGCTGTCGCGCTTCGCGGTGCTGTCGCGCCTGCGCGAGCACGAGAATTCCAACCTCTATTCCAAGATGCGGGTCTATGACGGCGAGAACGTCAAGGAGACCGACCCCAAGGCCAAGCCCATGCAGGAATACAAGGACGCCGCCGGTGTCGATGAGGGCATGGACGGCATCTCCACCCGCTTCGCCTTCAAGGTGCTGTCGTCGACCTATAACTACGACACCCACGAGGTCTCGGCCGACCCGGTTCACTTGATGTATGTGCTGGAGCAGGCCATCAAGCGCGAGCAGTTCCCCGAGGACACCGAGAAGAAGTACATGGAGTTCATCAAGGGCGAATTGGCGCCGCGCTACGCCGAGTTCATCGGCAACGAGATCCAGAAGGCCTATCTGGAGAGCTACCACGATTACGGCCAGAACCTATTCGACCGCTATGTGGACTACGCCGACGCTTGGATCGAGGATCAGGACTTCAAGGACCCCGATACCGGCCAGATGCTGAACCGCGACCTGCTGAACCAGGAGTTGTCCAAGATCGAGAAGCCGGCCGGCATCGCCAATCCCAAGGACTTCCGTAACGAGGTGGTGAAGTTCGCGCTCCGCTCCCGCGCCGCCCAGGGGGGAAAGTCGCCGTCCTGGACCTCCTACGAGAAGATCCGGGAAGTGATCGAGCGGCGCATGTTCAGCCAGGTCGAGGAATTGCTGCCGGTGATCAGCTTCGGGTCGAAGAAGGACTCCGACTCGGAGAAGAAGCACTCGGAATTCGTCGAACGCATGATGAGCCGCGGCTACACCGAACGCCAGGTCCGGCGTCTGGTGGAGTGGTATATGCGGGTCAAGCAGGCGGGGTGAGGAGAGGCCCGGCGATTGAGGGACGGTAAGATCGACGAGCGATGTGTCGCTCGGAGTTGCGGGCAAGGGCCGGCGCGGCTTATGCCGCGAAAGCCAAGGGATGCGGGACGCATCCCGCCCGGCGATTGAGGGACGGTAAGATCGACGAGCGATGTATCGCTCGGAGTTGCGGCCAAGGGCCGGCGCGCCCCGTGGCGCGAAAGCCAAGGCGAACGGAGTTCGCCGCCCGGTGACTGAGGGACAAAATGTAGCATGAACATCATCGACCGGCGCCTCAATCCCCAGGGTAAAAGCCTCGCCAACCGGCAGAGGTTCCTGCGCCGCGCCCGCGCCCAGATCGTCAAGGCGGTGCGAGAGGCCTCGGGCAGTCGGTCGATCCAGGACATCGGCAACGGCGAGAAGATTTCCATTCCCATGGACGGGCTGCGGGAACCCAGCTTCCACCGCGCCGCCAAGGGCGGCATCCGCGATTACGTGGTGCCGGGCAACAAGGAGTACGTCGAGGGCGACCGCATCAAGAAGCCCGAGGAAGAGGATGGCGAGGGCGGCGGCAACCAGGGCCGACCCGATGGCGAGGGCGCGGATGATTTCGCCTTCGTGCTGAGCAAAGAGGAATTTCTGGATATCTTCCTCGACGACCTGGAGCTGCCCGATCTGGTCAAGAAGAAGATGAAGCAGACCGAATCCACCACTCCCATGCGGGCGGGATACTCGGTCACCGGTTCGCCGGCCAATCTCAACATCGTGCGCACCATGCGCAATTCGCTGTCGCGGCGCATCGCGTTGCGGCGGCCCAAGCCGGCGGAACTGGCGGAGTTGGAGGAGGAGATCCGGGCACTGGAAGAGTCCGGCCTCGACCCTGAGCGGCTGTCGGTGCTGCGGCTCGAATTCGACCGGCTGGTGGCCCGAAGCAAGCGGGTGCCCTATATCGATCCGCTCGACGTCCGCTATTCCCGCTTCGAGCATGTGCCCAAGCCCATTACCCAGGCTGTGATGTTCTGCCTGATGGACGTGTCCGGCTCCATGACCGAGCACATGAAGGATCTGGCCAAGCGCTTCTTCATGCTGCTCTACCTGTTCCTCAGCCGCCGCTACCGCCATGTGGACGTGGTCTTCATCCGCCACACCCACGAGGCCGAGGAGGTGGACGAGGACACCTTCTTCTATTCCACCGAGACCGGCGGCACCGTAGTCTCCACCGCCCTGGAGGAGATGCGCAAGGTCATCGAGGACCGCTATCCGGTGGGTGACTGGAACATCTACTGCGCCCAGGCCTCGGACGGCGACAACACCTCGTCCGACAACGCCAAGACCGCCGGCCTGCTGGAAGACGTCATCCTGCCGGCCTGCCAGTATTTCGCCTATATCGAGGTCGGGGCCGAGTACAAGGACTGGCTAGGCCGCGATTCCGATCTGTGGCGTACCTACAAGCAGGTGATCAAGCCCGGCGGCCATCTCGCCATGCGCCGGGTACGGGTGCGCAGCCAGATCTTCCCGGTCTTCCGCGACCTGTTCGCCAAGGAGCGTCACGACAGCACCACCTGGGCGGCGGGAGGCGAAGGTCCATGACAACCACCACCATCACCGATACTCCGCTGTTCACCGGCGCCGACTGGGATTTCGACAAGGTGCGGCGCGTCTACGACGCCGTCGAGGAGATCGCCAAGGGCGAGTTGGGGCTGATCACCTATCCCAACCAGATCGAGGTCATCACCGCCGAGCAGATGCTCGACGCCTATTCCTCCATCGGCATGCCGCTGATGTACAAGCACTGGTCGTTCGGCAAGCGCTTCGCCCAGGACGAGACCCTGTACCGCAAGGGCATGCGTGGGCTGGCCTACGAGATCGTCATCAATTCCAGCCCCTGCATCAGCTACATCATGGAGGAGAACTCCATGGCCATGCAGACGCTGGTGATCGCCCATGCCGCCTTCGGTCATAATCACTTCTTCAAGAACAACGGCTTGTTCAAGCAGTGGACCGACGCCAAGGGCATCCTCGACTACATGGAATTCGCCAAGGGCTATGTCGCCCATTGCGAGGAGCGCTACGGCCATCAGGCGGTGGAGCGGGTGATGGACGCCGCCCATGCCCTGATGAGTCACGGTGTCCATAAATATCCCCGCAAGCGCACTCCCGACTTGGCCGACGAGGAGCGCCGCGCCGCCGAGCGCAGCGCCTACCAGGAGAAGATGTATAACGACCTGTGGCGGACGGTGCCCAAGGCGGCGGCGACCAAGCAGGGCTCGCAGGAACTGGCCGAGCGCAAGCGCCGGCTGGGCCTGCCCGAGGAAAACATGCTGTATTTCCTCGAGAAGATGGCGCCGAAGCTGGCGCCGTGGCAGCGCGAGCTGATCCGTATCGTGCGCAAGATCGCCCAGTACTTCTATCCCCAGAAGCAGACCAAGATGATGAACGAGGGCTGCGCCACCTTCACCCACTACACCATCGTCAACCGGATGCACGAAAAGGGCCTGCTGTCCGACGGCGCCATGCTGGAAATCCTGCATTCCCACACATCGGTGGTGTTCCAGCCCGATTTCGATGATCGCCGCTATTCCGGCATCAATCCCTATGCGCTCGGCTTCAACATGATGGGCGACATCCGCCGCATCTGCGAGGCTCCGACGCCTGAGGATCGGGAATGGTTCCCCGACTTCGCCGGCAACGGCGACCCTTACGGGACGCTGCGTCAGGCCTGGGCCGATTACCGCGACGAAAGCTTCGTGTTGCAGTATCTGTCGCCGGCCTTGATCCGCAAGATGCGGCTGTTCAAGATTCACGACGTGGCGGAGCGTCCGGAGATGGAGGTGACCGCCATCCACAACGAGCGTGGCTATCGCGAGGTCCGCAAGAGTCTGGCCCGCAGCTACGACATCGCCCATCTCGAGACCGACATCCAGATCGTCGATGTGGATCTGGCCGGCGACCGCCGTCTGATCGTCCACCATCTGGTGGAAAACGGCATGCTGCTGAACGAGGCCGAGGCCATCCGGGTGGTGCGCCACATCGCCAATCTGTGGGGCTACGAGGTCCGCCTGATCGAGATCGAGTCCGGCACCGACGCGGTGCTCAAGACCTACGAGGACATGGCGCCGACCTCAATGATGTAGAGGAAAGGTTACCCCCGCTTCTTCGCCGCCAGAACCTTCAGGGCCGAGGCGATCCGGGCGATGGCGTGGCGCCAGCTGCCGTCCGGGGATTGACGGAACAGCCTGGTGTTCGCATAGCACGGGCTGTCGTCGCGGTGTGACGGCCAGCGCCAGGTGAAGGCGTCGGGCAGCAGCACCCAGGTGGGTTTTCCCAGCGCGGCGGCCAGATGGATCTCCACCGTGTCACCGCCCACCACCACGTCGAGGGCGGCGATGATGGCGGCGGTTTCGGCCAGATCCAACGGCGGCGGCGTGACCGGTTCCACCAGACCATGGGCGCCGACGGCCTCGATATCGGCGGCTAGATCCTCGTCCACCAGGGCCATCAGCGCCAGATCGGGATCGCTGGCCAGGGCCAGCATCTCGGTCAGGGGGCAGCCTCGACCGGGCGGCCGGCCGCCCCAGGCGAGGCCGACCCGCAGCCGCTCGCTCTTGGCGAAGCGGCGGGGGCGCATCAGGCCGGGCAGCGACAGATAGGCGTCGCCCTGTGTCCGGGAGGTGGCGCCGGGGCCCAGCAGTCGCGGCAGGTCGGTGAGGGTGGTGCGCAGATCGCACAGGGGAATGGGGTCGTCGCCGCTCGCCACCCATTCGATTCCGGCCAGATCTTGCATCAGCGGGGCCAGATCGGGTTGGCAAGCCATGGTCAGCAACCCGCCGCGCGTGGCCACCATGGGAATGAAGCGGGCCAGCATCACCGCGTCGGCCAGATCGCAGTTCTGGTGGATCAGTAGGGTACGGGCCAGGAGGTCCTCGCCCTGCCAGACCGGGGTTGCGGGTGAAGGCGATGGCGGATTGGGGCGGGTGTTGAACAGGGCGAAGCCGGCGGTCGTGTCGCCGGCCGCCACCAGGACCTGCGCCAAGGTCCAGGCCACGCCGGGGCGGCGGGTCTGGACGCGGCGCAACAGTTCCACCGCTTCCCCCAGGCGGCCCTGATCGCGGCGCAGCAGCGCCAGGTCGTACAGGAAATCGGCATTGTCCGGCTCGGCCGCCAGGGCTTGGCCGATGGCTGCTTCCGCCTCGTCATGGCGTCGCAGCTCGCGCAGCGCCGTGGCCAGATTGGCTGCCACCGAGGCGGTGGGGGCGCGGTTGAGCGCCCGGCGATAGCAGGAGATGGCGGCCTCGCGCCGGCCGGCCATATGCATCATCACGCCCTTGTTGGCATTGGCTCCGGCGGCGAAGGGATCGCGCATCAGCGCCCGGGCATAGGCCTCGGCGGCATCGTCCAGGCGCCGGGCGCCCTGATGGAGCAGTGCTTCGTCGGTCAGCCGCTCGGCCTCGGCTCGTGCCGCCGCCACGTCCTCGGGCGACGGCGGCAGATGGGCCGGCCCGTAATGGGCGGCGGGTTCGAGACCTTCGGCCAGGGCCAGGACCACGCAGGGTTGGCCGTCGAAGGGAACGACCGGCCCGAAGGCGGCCTCGGTGGCGAACCGCCACAGGGTGAAGCCGGATTCGGTCGCCAGCCGGGCGGCGGCGGGGCTGTACTCGAAGATCATCACGGCGGCGCGGTGGTCGATCAGGCCGGCGAGGATGTCGCTTTCCCAGCCCGCCTGACCCAGCCGCAACACCAGCCGCCGCGATGCCAGATCCGGGCGCTCGGCCAGTATCGTGTCCAGTCGGATGGTCCGGCCGGCGGCGGGGATGCCGTCGGGCAGGGCGAAGACCCGCCTTCCCCGTCGGGAGGTCTTGGCCGTCAGCACCGGTTGGTCGCCGTGTCCCAGGGCGGCGGTGACGATGTCCACCGCCGTCGCGCCGTCCAGCCTTGCCCGCAAGGCGTCGGCGATGGCAGGGTGGGGCTCCGTGGACAGCACCCGCACCGCGTCGTCGGGATGCGCCGCCAGGGCCGCGGCGACGAAGTCGCCATCGCCGGCTTCCACGTCGACCAGCAGGTCGCCCGCCGTCAGATGCGCCGCCAGGAAGGCGGCCTGCATGGCCATGGCGCCATGGGTGGCCCGGCGCTCCGCGTCACGGGCCTCGGCCGCCTCGACCGTCCGCCGCTCCAGCTCGCTCCGCACCATGGCGATCACCGGCCGCCAGTCGCCGGCATCGCTCTGGCGGAACAGCCGCATGGCGGGATACCAGGGCGAGCGGTCGGTGTCGCGCATCCAGCGGGGATGGCAGTCGAGCGGTAGCATCAGCAGGACCGGCTTGTTCATGGCGCCGGCCAGATGGGCGGTGGCGCAATCGCCGGCGATCACCAGGTCCAACTCGGCGATGCGCCCGGCCAGATCGGCGAAATCGCCCACGGTGGGGCTGAAATCGGTGACCAGCGAGGGATCGGCGATGGTCGCTGCCGCGTTGGAGTCGCGGCTGAACTCCAGGGAGAACAGAACCACCCCCGGAATTTCGGCCAGCGGCAGCAACAATGGGAACGGGATCGAGGCGGCGGGATCGTTGCCGGCCCAGGCGAGGCCGACCCGGATCATGGTGTCGGGAGGCGCCAGGATCGGCCGCCGCCGCCGCGCCGGCGCCGCCAGCCACGGCGTCGTGGGGAGAGCGGTTAGGCCGAACCCGAGCCGGCGGGGCAGGTCGGGCAGGGCGACGAAGGCCTTGATCTCCAGGTCCGCCGGCAAGGGGCGGTCGTCGGCCAGAACCCAGTCGATCCCCGCCATGCCGCTCAGCAGGGGAATCAGGGCGGGCTGAACCACCAGCGCCACCCGGGCACCGCGCTCGGCCAGCAAGGGGACGAAACGGATCAGGCGCAACGTGTCCGACAGGCTGTCCTCGGCATGGACCAGCAGGATGCCGCCCGCCAGGGGGGCTCCGTCCCAGCGGCGGCCGGGCAGGGTGGGGTGGACGGTTCCCGGCCGGTGCCAGCGCCACTCGGCGTCATGCCAGGACTCTTCCAGATGGCCGCTCATCACCGCCAAGTCGGCGCGGGCGAGGCGGCCTTCCACCCATTCGTCGTCCAAGGCCAGGGCGCGGTCCAGGCGCTCGGCCGCCTCGTCGAGACGCCCCAAGGCCATCAGCGACAGGGCCAGGCCGGAATGGTGGGCCGGGTCGTCGGGGGCGAGGGTGATCGCGTCATGGTAGACGTCGATGGCACCGAGATGGTCGTCCTGACGGGCGAGGAGCCGCGCCAGGGCGGCCTGGGCCGGCACATGGGCGGGGGCCAGCGCCAACGCCCGACGCAGACAGGCCTCGGCCGCCTCGGCATGGCGCTCGTCGGTCAAAAGATGGGCCAGACCGCACCAGGTATAGGGCGAGTCCGGCCGCTCGTGCAGCAGCAGGTCGTGGATGGCGTGGGCTTCGTCGGCGCGGCCGATCAGGCGCAACGCCTCGGCCATTTCCAGCCTTGCGCTGACATGGCGCGGATCGATATCCAGCAGCGTCAGGCAGGTTTGCAGGGCGTCGCGCGGGCGTCCCGCCAGGCGGTGGCACTCGGCGGTGGCCAACAGCGCGTCGGTCCGTTCGGGATCGATCTCCCGCACCTGGGAATAGGCAAGGATGGCGGCGTCGTAATCGCAGACGCGCCGTGCCGTCGCCGCTTCCTGCAACAACGCATCGACGATCACGGCGGATGGCGCGATTTGCCCCGCCCCGTCGGGCAATTCCATGTCGATGTCTTCGACGTCTTCCATGGCGAAAGTCAAACTCGGCGGAGGCATTTAATCAAGCGCAATCGGCATGACGGGCCAGCGCGGCGGTCACCAATTTGTTACAGGCTTGTCCCATCATTCGGCCGCAATTGGGGCGTAGAACAGAAAGGATCGGCGGGCGGCTGTCATGGCCCGCGCGGAAAACATCCCCAAGGAGGGGAAAACCATGATGACCCACGGCAAGGAGAACGGCAGGACGATCGGGCGTATCCTCATGGCTCTGGCGGTCGCCGGATTGTTCACGGTGGCGGCGGGGCCGGCCAGCGCTCATGACGAGTGGCGCCACGAAGGCAACGGTCGCCATTTTGGCCATTACGATCACCGTTGGCATGGCCGGCGGCCGGTGTATTACGAGCCCGGCTACATTGTCGCGCCGCCGCCGGTGGTGATGTACGCGCCGCCGCCGCCGGTGGTCTATCTGCGTCGGCCTATGCCGGTCTACCAGCAGCCATCCGTCAACTTCGTCTTCCCGTTGCGCTGAGGCGCCGGTCTATTCCGCTGCCTGATGTAAGGACGGGACGGCGCGGAAGCGAGCCAACTCGGCGGCCAACCGTTCGCGGTACTCGGCCGCCGCCTTGGTCTTGATCGGGCCGAAGCCGCGGATCTGGCGGGGCAGGGTGGCGATCTCCACCGCGATCCCATGGTTGGCCGGGGACAGGCCGGCGGCGACCTCCTCCAGCACGGCTTCGAATTCGCCGATCAGGGCGCGTTCCTGGCGGCGCTCGGCGGTATGGCCGAACGGATCGAACAGGGTGCCGCGCAGAATCCTGAGGCGGGCCAGCAGTGGCATCAGTTTCAGCATCCACGGCCCGAACCGGTGTTTCTGCCGGGAGATCAGTGGTGGTGCCAGATGGATCTCCAGGCGGTCCCAATCCTCGAACTGCTCCTTCAGCGTCGCCATGAAGCCGCCGTCGGAGAACAGCCGCGCCACTTCGTACTCGTCCTTGTAGCTCATCAGCTTGGCCAGTGAGCGCGCCGCCGCCTCGGTCAACTCTTCGCTGTGAGGCGCCGCCCGGCGTTCGGCGGCGCGAACCCGGTCGATCCGGTTCCGGTAGCGCCCGGCATAGGCGGCGTCGTGGTAGCCGGTCAGGTGGTCCACCCGCCGGGCGATCAACTCGTCCAGGCTCTGGGACAGCCGGCGATGGTCGGAGGTCTCGCCAGCCGGGGGCGCGACGCAGCGCTCCACCGCCGCCCGGTCGAAGGCGGCACGACGGCCCCAGGCAAAGGCCTGGGTGTTGAACTCCACCAGGGCGCCGTTCAGTTCGATGGCCCGCAGGATGGAGGCCTCGGCCAGCGGCAGTTCGCCCTTCTGCCAGGCGAAGCCCACCAGGAACATGTTGGCGGCCAGGGCGTCGCCCAGCAGGGTGGTGGCCAGACGGGTGGCGTCGAGGAAATCGACGGCGTCGTTGACGTGGTCGCGGATGGTGTCGTGCATGCTCCGGCCGGGAAAAGCCATGTCGGGGGCATGGGTGAAGCTGGCCGGCATGGCTTCGTGGTCGTTGACGATGGCGTGCGAGCATCCGGGCTTGAGCTTGGACAGGGTGTCGATCCCGGCCGCCACCACCATGTCGCAGGCCAGCAGCAGCCGCGCCTGGGCGGTGGCGATGCGCACCGCGTAGAGCTTGCCCGGATCGTCGCAGATGCGGATATGGCTCATCACCGCGCCGTTCTTCTGGGCCAGGCCGGTCTGGTCCAGCGAGGTGACGCCCTTGCCCTCCAGATGGGCGGCCATGCCCAGCACCTCGGCCACCGTCACCACGCCGGTGCCGCCGATGCCGGTGACGATGATGCCGAACGGCTCGGCGGCGGAGGGCAGGACCGGCATGGGCAGGTCGGGGAAGCTCTGCTCGCCCAGGCCGTGATGTTGGCGGATGCGGCCGCCCTTGACCGAGACGAAGCTGGGACAGAAGCCTTTGACGCAGGAGAAGTCCTTGTTGCAGGTGGACTGGTCGATGGCGCGCTTGCGGCCCCATTCGGTTTCCACCGGCACCACCGCGACGCAGTTGGACTGAACCCCGCAATCGCCGCAGCCCTCGCAGACCTTTTCGTTGATGATGATCCGCTCCGGCGGGTCGGGCATCAGGCCGCGCTTGCGGCGGCGGCGCTTCTCGGCGGCGCAGGTCTGGTCGTAGATCAGCACCGACACGCCCGGCCCGTCGCGCAAGTCCCGTTGCAGCGTGTCCAGGTCGTCGCGGTGGTGGAAGCTGACTCCTACAGGGAAGCCGGCATCCGACGGATACTTGTCGGGCTGGTCGCTGACCACGGCGATGCGTTCGACTCCTTCGGCGCGGACCTGCGACGCGATCTGGGGCACCGTCAGGGCGCCCTCGGCCGGCTGGCCGCCGGTCATGGCGACGGCGTCGTTGAACAGGATCTTGTAGGTGATGTTGACCTTGGCGGCCATGGCGGCGCGGATGGCCAGCGAGCCGGAATGGGTGTAGGTGCCGTCGCCCAGATTCTGGAACATGTGGCTGCGGCCGGTGAACGGCGCCTGGCCGATCCAGGTGGCGCCCTCGCCGCCCATATGGGTATAGGTCAGGGTCTCGCGGTCCATCCAGGTGGCCATGAAGTGACAGCCGATTCCGGCCATGGCCTGGCTGCCCTCGGGGATGTTGGTGGAAGTGTTGTGGGGACATCCGGCGCAGAAATAGGGGATGCGGTTGAAGCCCTGTGGCATCTCCGCCAGCTTGCGCTCCTTGGCGTCGAGCCAGTCGAGGCGTTCCAGCACCCGGGTGGAGGTGTAGAAGCGGCCGATGCGCGCCGCGATCACGCGGGCGATGCCGGCCGGGGTCAGTTCGCCGGCCGAGGGCAGGATCCAGGCGCCGGTCTCGTCGAACTCGCCCACCACTCGTGGCCGCACATCCTCCCGCCAGTTATAGAGCTGGGCCTTGAGCTGCTCCTCGATGACCGAGCGTTTCTCCTCCACCACCAGGATCTCTTCCAGCCCTTCGGCGAAGGCGCGAATGCCGCTTTGCTCCAACGGCCAGGTCATGCCGACCTTGTAGAGGCGGATGCCGATCTCGGCTGCGTGTTGCTCGTCGATGCCGAGGTCCGCCAGGGCCTGCATGACGTCGAGATAGGACTTGCCGGTGGTGCAGATACCCAGGCGCGGATGGGACGAATCGATCACCACCCGGTCGATGCGGTTGGCTTTGGCGAAGGCCAGGGCAGCCGGGATGCGATGACGCATCAGCCGCATTTCCTGATCAAGGAAGCGGTCGGGCCAGCGGATGGACAATCCGCCCTCGGGCAGGACGAAATCCTCAGGTGCGACGAAGGTCTGGCGCCAAGGGTCGATGGCCACTGAGGCCGAGCTTTCCACCGTCTCGGAAATGGCCTTCATGGCCACCCACAACCCGGAATAACGCGACAGCGCCCAGGCGAACAGGCCGTAATCGATCAACTCCTGCACGCCGGCCGGGTTCAGCACCGGGATCTGGGCCGCCATGAAGACGTGTTCGCTCTGATGAGCCAGGGTCGAGGACTTGGCGCCGTGGTCGTCGCCGGCCAGCACCAGCACGCCGCCATGGGGGGCGGTGCCGGCGGAATTGCCATGCTTGAACACATCGACGCTGCGATCAACGCCGGGGCCCTTGCCGTACCACATGGCGAAGACGCCGTCCTTGGTCGGCTGGGGGAACAGTCCGATCTGCTGAGTGCCCCAGACGGAAGTGGCGGCGAGGTCTTCGTTGAGGCCGGGCTGGAAGCGGATCTGGTGACGGGAGAGGAAGGTCTCGGCCCGCCACAACTCCTTGTCCAAGCCGCCCAGCGGCGAGCCGCGATAGCCCGAGACGAAGCCGCCGGTGTTCAACCCGGCGGCCTGATCGCGCAGATGTTGCAGCATGGGCAGCCTGACCAGCGCCTGGATGCCGGACAGGTAGACCTGTCCCTGGTCCTGGACGTATTTGTCGTCAAGGGTGACGGTCGCGGCGACGGTCATGGCCTTCTGCCTCCTCCAATCCCTTTTACAAGTGGTGCCGGTGCCGTCGCCGGAAAGATGCCTCGGGAAAATAGCAAGGATTGCTCTCCGGTGGGGCGCGGCATGCAATGATGTTACCGCCGGATGACGAAATACGGGGGATGATTTCCTGACCCGTTCAAGCTATACGAAGCAGGCTTGATATATGAGGATTCGTGCGAATGACCGTCCTTGTCACCGGCGCTGCCGGATTCATCGGCTACCATACCTGCCAGCGCTTGTTGGCGCGGGGTGAGAAGGTGGTCGGTGTCGATTGCCTCAACGCTTATTATGACGTGGCGTTGAAGGAATTGCGGTTGTCGCATCTCGCCAAGCATGCGGGCTTTTCCTTCGTCAAGGCGGACATCGCCGACCGCGAGGCCATGGCCGAGGTGGCGCGCGCCAATCCCGACGTGACCGCCTATGTCAACCTCGCGGCCCAGGCCGGTGTGCGCCATTCGCTGTCGGCGCCGCACGACTACACCCACTCCAATGTGGAAGGGCATCTGGTGATGCTGGAACTGGCCCGCAACTCGGGCAAGTGCCGCCACTTCGTCTATGCCAGTTCGTCCTCGGTCTATGGCGCCAATACCAAGCTGCCGTTCTCGGTGGACGACCGGGTCGATACTCCCATCTCGCTCTACGCCGCCACCAAGCGGGCGGGCGAGCTGATCAGCCATTCCTACAGCCATCTGTTCCGCATCCCCACCACCGGCCTGCGCTTCTTCACGGTCTACGGTCCCTGGGGACGCCCCGACATGGCCGCCTACCTGTTCGCCAAGGCCATCATCGCCGGCGAGCCGATCAAGGTGTTCAACAACGGCGACATGCGCCGCGACTTCACCTTCATCGACGACATCGTGTCGGGGGTGGTCGGCGTGCTGGACAATCCCCCCGTCGATGAGGGCGCCGCGCCGCCCTATCACCTCTACAACATCGGCAACAACAAGTCCGAGCAGCTGATGGATTTCATCAGCCTGATCGAGACGTCGCTGGGCAAGAAGGCGATCTACCAGTTCGAGCCCATGCAGGCCGGCGACGTCAAGGAGACGGCGGCCGACATCTCGGCGATTCAACGCGACGTCGGCTTCGCTCCCACCACCCCCATCAGCGTCGGCGTTCCCGCCTTCATCGCCTGGTTCAAGCAGTATCACGGGGTGTGAGGCGGAGGCGCTGGCCTCCCTTCGCCCGGGATAGCTGTTGTGAAATAGATGACTAATTAAGTCTTATATTATCCCGCAATATTTTTGTGGTTTTACGAAGAGTTGTGCCCAAGTGTCCCTGTTGCCAGCTAGGTCTTTTGGCTTGGTTTTAGGCAGAAATACGTACTATACTTTTTGAAGGGAAGATCAGGGTTGGGTGGAGGCTGAGATGGCCGGATCCTCTTCAAGCATATGGCTTCGCCTGGCGCAGTCCTTGCGCACGATCTGGGATGAGGATGACGCCGCTCATCCCGCCAAGACGACAAAAGCCGGATCTCGAAGCGACAAGCCCAAGCGCGCGTTCTCGGTGGAAAGCGCGGCCGACCGGTTGCAGCAGATGCTCCAGCGCGACCCCCGCCTGAAGGCCAAGCTCCACATCGTGTCGCTGGTGGAATTCCGCGACTGGGTCGGCGACAAATGGCCCCGTCTGGCCGGCAAGGTCGCCCTGATCGTCGAGCAGGTGATCCGTCGCCATGTGGGACAGGGCAATCCATTCTGTCAGGATGGCGAGGACCGCTGGGTCATCGCCTTTCCCGAGCTTTCGCCGGAGGAGGCGCGCGAGCGCACCTTGGCGGTGGTCGAGGATTTGGGCCGCCGTCTGTTCGGGGAGCAAAGCGGCGAAGGTCAACGGTCGATGGCGGTGGCCACCGAGGTTTCCGTCGCCGACGCGGTGTCCGCCGAGGGCGTCCTGGATGTGATCCATGTGGATGCCGCCATCAGGGAAAGCCGCGCCTTCGTCTCCTCGGGCGTCGTCGCCGACAGCGTCAATCAATGGAAGCCCATGGAGCGGACCGAGCAATCTCGGCGCGAGGAACCGGCCTGGGAAGTGATGGAGGGGCAGTCGGCCAAGGCGCCGGCCTTCGATCCCGACATGGCCGTTCCCCTTCCTCCCGCCGCCCGGTTGTCGCTGGTGTGGCGGCCGACCTGGGTGGCGTCGGGGGAGGCGATCTCCGCCTATGGCGCCCGGGTGATCCGCATCGACCATGAGGGGGCGGAGGCGCTCGAGGGCTGCCGCGCCTATCCTCCCGGCGATGTGGCGGCCGCTCTTCGTCTCGACCGGTTCGTGACCTCCAGCGCCGTGCGCGACATCGTGGCGGCGATGCGGAGCGGTGACGCCGACCGCAATCAGGCTTCGGTAATCATTCCCCTCAGTTGGGCCTCGCTGTCGTCGGATCAACGCGGCAGCGTGGTGATTCCGTTTTCCGAATTGCCCCAGGAGACTCGCAACACGCGGCTGGTGGTCGAGGTCTTCGGCATTCCCGACGGCACCACCACGCCGGAACTCGAATCGGTGGTCTCGTTCGTGCGGTCGTTGTGTCGCGAGGTGCTGGTGCGGACCCGCATGTCCGCCAAGCGGTCTTCGCTGGCGGCGGAGATCGGTGTGTCCATGGTCGGGCTCGACCTGTCGGAACTGCGGCCGGACGAGCGTATGGACGACGAGCGCTTGCTGGAAACCCTGAGCCGGGTTCAGGAGGCCACCGCCAAGGACGGAATCGGCTGCTATCTTTGGAGCGCCCGTCATCGGCGAGTGGTCGGCGGCGTGGTGCAAAGCGGCTTCGAAATGGTCAACGGGCCGGGGCTGATGAAGGATATCGGCCGTCCGGCCATCGTCATGCCGGCTCCGCGCGCCCGCTTCATCGCGGCGTGATCGGGGCTACTCCGCCGATTTGGGCCTGGGCGGGGCCAGTTTGATCTCATCCGGTCCCAAGACCGGGAGAGACGCTTGCGCCTTGGCTTGGTCGGCGGCATCGAGCTTGGCCATGGCGGCATGGACGGCGGCCGCGACTTCGGCCAGATCGGGGTCGAGCGGTTCCTCCGGTGGCGGGGCGGGGGCGCACTCGGCTTCCAGGGCGGCCATGTCCTGGTCGGACATGATGCCGCTGAAATCCGGGACGGAGTCTTCGCCGTCCTCGTCCTCGGTTTCTTCCAGCAAGGCGGCGATGTCATCGTCGGACATGACGGCCGACAGCCCGAACAGCGGCGGCGGCGAAGTGATCTCAGCCTCCTCCGGCGCGTTCTCGTCGGTCTCGACGGTCTCGGCCAGCATGGCTTCCATGTCTTCGTCGGAGATGGCGGCGCCGAAGTCGATGGCGTCCGGGACCGCGTCCTCGTCAGCCTCGACGGTTTCGGCCAGCATGGCCTCCAGATCCTCGTCGGAAATGGTGGCGCCGAAGTCGATGGCGTCCGGGGCCGCGTCCTCATCGGTTTCGACGGTTTCGGCCAGCATGGCCTCCAGATCCTCGTTGGAAATGGTGGCGCCGAAATCGACGGCGTCCGGGGCCGCGTTACCCTCTTCGCCAACTTCCTCCAGCAGGGCGGCGATGTCGTCGTCGGACATCACGGTGCCGAAGACCAATGGCTCCAGCGGCGCCTCTTCGATTATTTCGTCGCTGTCGGTGGCATCCATCACTTCGGCCAGCATGGCGGACATGTCCGCGTCGCTGAAGCCCATGTCGAGGTCCGGTTCGGTATCCGCAGTCGCCTCGGGCGCCATCTCCGGCTGGGCCAATGCGACGACATCGTCCTCGTCGTCGCGGGGCTGGCCGGCAATGCGGCGACGCAGGTGGTAGACCGCCTGTTTGCCGAAATCCTTGGCCAGCGACAGCACGCCCACATATTCGCAGGCGAATTTCTCGTCGAACTCCTCGCCCCGGTTCTGGGCCTCGGAGCGCAGCGCGCTCTGCTCGGCGGTCAGCACCGCGACGAATTGCTGGGTGGCGTAGACATGGCCGATCACCGTCACCGGCTCCAGCCGGGCGGCGCGGTTGATGTGGCTGCCGTAGAAGTTCTGGCGGCCGCAGATGGGATCGGTGGCTTGGAACACCGGTCCGGCATGCAGCGAGATGCGCAAGCTGAGCGGATGGGGCAGGCGATCGCGCAGTTCCTCGTCGGCCGCGGCCACCATCTCCTGAAGGGTCTGGGCGTATTCGGCCATGGGCGAGGCTTTGTCCATCACCGCGAAAATGGCGTCGCCCCAGGTGTTGATGGCGATGGGCTGGGTGTCCAGCTTGCTCATGCCCCGGCTGATGATGCGCAGGAAGTCGAGGAACACCGGGGTGTGTTCCTCCTTCAGCTTGGAGTATCCGGCGATGTCGCAGAACATCATGGAGCGGATGACGCGGCCCTCGCCCTTCTCCTCGTCTTCCTCGGAATCGAGATCAGGCATGGTCGGAACGGAATCGCCGGCCAGTTCCGGGCGCAGTTGCAGCAGGCTATCCAGGTCGATGATGCGCAGCCGGGCGATGTCTTCCCATTGGTCGATGAAATCGGCGGCGCCGCCGACCAACGAGCCCGGCATCATGTCCCACACCGCCAGCAGATAGGGTGCCGTGGTCAGGAAGGTCGCCCGCAGCGTCGCCAGACCATGCAGGCATTGATTGGCGAAGCGGTACAGCATGCCGTGGCCGAGATAGCGCTCCTCGGTGGCATAGGTCACCGTGGTGGCCAGCTTCAACGCGTTGCGGAACCGCATCTCCCAGCGCGAGCCACCGTAGCGGACATTTTCAGCGACAAAGTCGTCGATGGCGTAGGGCATCACCACGTTGACCTCGGCGCCCCGCTCCAGCATGGCCTCGATGAACAGCAGATCCGAACCGCAGGCCGCCATGGAATAGCCCACCTGTGCCCCCAGCTCGTCGAGCGAGTGGGCGATTTCACTGCGGACGGCGGCTTCCAACTCGGGCGGGAAGTGAGGGCCCTCGCCGGGACGGTCGAGCGGATGGCCGGTAAACACCACCACGGTCGGTGGCTTGATGATGTCGAGCACGGCGGGAGGAACGGTAAGGCCGCCGCTTTGCAACAGCGCCAGTTGCTTCAGCGCCGACACCGTGCTGCCGTAATGGATGCCTTCCAGGGTGCTGGCCCAGGCGAACGAGGCCAGCGCGTCCTCCGTCTCGCCCAACAGCAGATGAGCCTCGCCGACGGTGACGAGCAGCTGATAGCGCTCTTCCGGCGACAGCGACAATTCGGTCTCGGCGGCCCGGACCCGGTCGCTGACGCTTCGCGCCAGGGTGCGGGCGCTGTCGAAGTCGCCCAGCAGCCAGGAGGTCACGGCGGCGTCGATGCCCGCCCGGGTGGCGCCGCCGGTATGGAAGGCGCGCAGGAACAGTTCCCGGCAATGCTCCAGATCACGCCGGGCTCCCGATGCGATCCAGGCCTCGCGGAATACCCCGGCCAGGGCGGTATAGGTTTCGGAATCGGCATTGGCCACCAGCTTCTTGCCGCGGACCAGTTCCATGGCTTCGGCCAACTCGGCCATGACCGCCAGGGTTTCCTTGCCGGGCTCGTCGCCGAGCACGTCCACCGCCCGCTTGAGACTCATATGCAGGCGATGAAACGGCCCCTCATCGATCAGGATGACGTCGAGGACCGGCTGCAACAGCTTGCGCGCCTCGTCCAGGGCGCCGGTCTGCGACAGGGCGACGGCGCCGAAGATGGCGAGCTTGAAACTGTTTGGGAATTGCTTCAGGCCGTCGCGCGCCACATCGTGCGCAAGAAAGTTCTGCCCTTCCTCAAGCAGATCCCGGGCCGCGCGCTCCCATTCGGGCAGGGTGCGGGACGGGTGTGTTCCCGTGCTGATCGGTGTGGATTCCGCCAAGGTTGGGCGAGCCTCTGCCATGGGTCAGACTCTTTGTTTAGCACGAGCGAGCCGGCCCCGGAAGGCCTGCCTGCACATGGCTGGGCGTTGCTTGGGCGTTGCGGCTGCGATGGAAGCGGGGCAGGCGGATTCTGTCGGCTGTCTTTGGGCCCTGGTGGGTGGACGAACCCTTGATCTGGAGTTAATGTGACACAGGTTTTTTTTCATTATGGGGAGATTGATGATGAAGAAGGTCGTTCTCGTGCTCGGGACCGTGGTGATGTTGTCCGGCTGTGCCGGCCGGTGGGAGCCGTTTGGTGGCTTCACCGACCCGGTGTGCATGCCCGACGGTTCCGTGTCCTTCTATCAGGAGCCGGACGCCAAGGGCGTTCTGGGCACGCCGCGCGCCACCAAGGAAAACTGCCCGTGGAACAAGCCGGCGAAGAAGTAAGGCTTTCGCCTTAACGCTTTGGAAAAAGGGACCTTCGGGTCCCTTTTTTACGCCGTCTGGCCGGCGACCCAGCCCGACGACCATGCCCATTGGAAGTTGTAGCCGCCCAGCCAGCCGGTGACGTCCACCGCCTCGCCGATGAAGTAAAGGCCGGGATGGGCCTTGACCGCCATGGTCTTGGACGACAGGGCGGCGGTGTCGATGCCGCCCAGGGTGGCCTCGGCGGTGCGATAGCCCTCGGTGCCGGCCGGAACCGGATTCCAGTCCTTCAGATGGGATACCAGCTTGGCCAGAACGGCGTTCGGAGTCTGGCCGATGGGCTTGGCCGAGAGACCGGCCCGCTCGGCCAGGGCCTTGGCCAGCCGGGCCGGCAGCATCTCGGCCACCACGGTCTCGACCTGGGCGTTGGGCCGCGCCGCCTTGCGCTCGGTCAGGCGGGCCAGCGCATCGATGCCGGGAGCCAAGTCGATGGTGACGGGCTGGCCGGGGTGCCAGTAGGAGCTGATCTGGAGGATGGCGGGCCCCGACAGCCCGCGATGGGTGAACAGCACGGCCTCGCGGAAACGGGTCTTGCCGAAGGAGGCTTCGGCCTCGACGGCGATGCCGGCCAGATCGCGCATCAGGCCGATTTCCGGCTCGGCGAAGGTCAGCGGCACCAGGGCCGGCGCGGTGGGAACGACGCCCAGGCCATAGCGCTTGGCCAGGGCATGGGCGAAGCCGCTGGCGCCAATCTTCGGGAAAGACAGCCCCCCGGTGGCCACCACCAGCGACGGGGCGGCGAAGCGGCCCTGACTGGTCGCGACCTCGAAGGGGCCGTCGCCGGTGACCTCGCCGACCCGGCAGGCGGTGCGGATGTCCACCCGGCCGGCGCCGCATTCGGCCAGCAGCGCCTCGACGATCAGGCTGGCGGACACGTCGCAGAACAACTGGCCGTGATCGCGCTCGTGCCAGGCGATGCCGTGGCGGCGGATCAGGTCCATGAAATCGGCCGGGCCGAAACGCTTCAAGGCCGAGGTGGCGTAATGGGGGTTGCGCGACAGGTAGTTGCCCGGAGTCACGACCCGGTTGGTGAAGTTGCAGCGCCCGCCGCCGGAGATCAGGATCTTGCGGCCGGGCTGGTCGTTGTGGTCGAGCACCACCACCCGGCGGCCGCGTGCCCCGGCGACGGCGGCGCACATCAGGCCGGCGGCGCCGGCGCCGATGATGATGACGTCATGGGTGGGAAGGCCTGTCATGCCGGGGGTTCTAGCCTATCCGGTCACGCCACTCCAGCAATCGATGAACCGCTTGCCACAGGGTGACGGCATCGCCGAGCCCGCCGGGCTTGAGGTCGGCATGGGCGAGATTGTTCAGCACATACAGGCTGGAATGGGGCACCGCCCGGGCCAGCGCCACTCCTTCTCCCACCGGGACGATGCGGTCGTCGGTGCCATGAATGACCAGCAGTTCGGCACGCAGTTCCGACAGGTCGCGGCGGGCGAGGTCGAGGCGGGCGATCTCCGTCGCCAGATCGGGGGGAAGCGCGGTCAGCAATTCGGGAACCCGTTCCGGGGCGGTGTTGTCCAGCAGCGCCATCACCGACCGGCCTTGGGGACCGAGCCGGCGGACGAGATCGTCGATGGCGGCGGCCGGATCGCTCAGTTTGCGCCGGACGATGGCGGCGAGCAGGGTGCGGTCGCCGGAATCGTCCAGGCGGTCGGCATTGCTCAGCACGAACACCCATTTGCCGTAGGCGTTGGGTTCCAGCCGCCGCCAGGATTGATCGGGAGCGGCGCGCCAGAAGCCGGTGGTGAAGAAGGTGACGACGCGAACCGCGTCGAAGGGCGAGCCGATGGCGGCGATGACCGCCACCTGGTCGGCGACGCCGGGCTCCAGTGCCGCCAGGATCGCCGGTACGGCGGCATAGGACACCGCCGCCACGGCGGTTCGTCCGCCTTGGACGGTGACGTGGCGGACCGCGTCGGCGATGTCCAGGGCATCGGCGGTGGAGATCTTGAGCGCCCGGGCGCCGGGGATGTCGGGGACCAGGACCCGCCAGCCGGCCCGTGCCAGACCATGGGCAAGGCCCACCAGCCGGGGATCGTCCTTGCCGGCGGCGGCTGCTCCCGGCACCAGGATCAGGGAGGCGCTGTTGCCGGAGCCGTAGAGGTCTCCCCTGTGCGAGCGGCCATCGACGGTATAGGCGATCTCTTGCCGGGTGGTTGCCGGCGTCACCAGTGGATGGCCGGCGAGGTCGGCCAGCAGCAGGACCGCCTCCCATCCCCGCCGGGCCGACGGGGCGGCGAGACCGAGGATCAGGAGGAGGACAAGAAAGGCGGCGGCGAGGCGCTTCAAACCTCGATCTCTTCCATCTTGTCTTTCAGCCAGTCGGCCTTTTTCTTCATGTCGTGTTCCATGCGCTTGATGCGCTTGTCCAGATCCTCGATATGGGCCAGACGCTCGATCCGCTTGTGCTTGTTGTAATCGGCGGTCATGCGCTTGATGCCCCAATCGGCGGTCACGAAGAACAGGGCGGCGCCGGCCACCAGGGTGACGATGGCGGCGATGCCGCCGAAACTGCTGTTGACCGCCACCATGGCGCCCCAGAAGCCGATGGTGACCAGGGACGAGGCCGCTACCAGGATCAGCCGGTTGACGGTCTGGTCGTGGACCCGCTGGCGCTTGTCCATGTCGCGCATGGCATTGAGAATTTCCTCCCGGGCGATGGTCTGCCAAGTACGGAACGACATACCCTTGACCGTCCGGTTGTCGCGGATGGTCTGTTCCAGCTTGCGCACCAGATATTCGGTCTTCTGCTCCGGCGTCGGACCCTCGGCAGCCACGCGGCGTCTCCCTGCTGTTTGGCGGCAGCTTAACACCGTGCGGGCGAAGGGAGTAGGCGCTTACGCCTTGCGGAAGGGGCCGTCCCGCCGTTGATCGTCCATGTCTTCCGCCACCAGCGGCCGCTCGTGATCGAGGAAATGTTCCACCGCCTTCGCCAAGGCGGGATCGGCGATCCAATGGGCGCTGTAGGTGGGGGTGGGCAGGTAGCCGCGGCTGACCTTGTGCTCACCCTGGGCACCGGCCTCGACGCGGGCGAGGCGATGGGCGATGGCGAACTCGATGGCCCGGTAGTAGCAAGCCTCGAAATGCAGGAATTCCCGATGCGGCCCGGCGCCCCAGGTGCGACCATACAAAGTGTTGCCGCCCAGCATGTTGAAGGCGGCACCCACCGGTTCGCCCTGATCCTCGGCCCAGACCAGGACCACCTGCTCCCCCAGCGGCGAGGCCGACAGCAACTCGAAGAACGCACGGTTCACGTAGGCCTTGCCCCATTTGCGGTCCACCACCGCCTGGTAGAAGCGATGAAACACGTCCCAGTGCCGTGCCGTGATGTCGGCGCCCACCAGGGTGGTGATGGTGAGGCCCTGGCGGGCGACGGCATCGCGCTCCTTGCGGATCAACTTGCGCTTGCGCGACGACAGCGCGCCCAGGAAGGCGTCGAAGCTGTCATAGCCGTCATTGGTCCAGTGATACTGGCAGCCCAACCGCGGCAGGAAACCGGCCGTCGCCAGTCCGTCGTATTCCGCCTGGGTCGGGAAGGTGACGTGAACCGAACTGGCGTCCAACTGCTTCGCCACTTCGATCATCGCCCCGGCCAGCATGCGGCGCAGTCCCACCGCATCCTCGCCGGGACGCACCAGCAGGCGCGGCCCGGTAACCGGCGTGAAGGGCACGGCGCATTGCAGCTTGGGATAATAGCGGCCGCCGGCGCGGTGATAGGCCTCGGCCCAGCCCCAGTCGAACACATATTCGCCGTAGGAATGGTTCTTGAGATAAAGCGGCGCCGCCGCCAACACGGTTCCGTCGGCTTGCGTCACCACCAGATGGCGGGCCAGCCAACCGGTGGCTGGAACGGCCGAGCCCGATTTCTCCAGGGCGTCGAGGAAGGCGTGGCGGATGAAGGGGTTGTCGGTTCCGGCGCAAGCGTCCCACGTCACCGCCGGGATGTCGGCCATGGCGGCGAGAACGGTGATGGTGGGCTGGTCGCTTCCGTCGGGCATGCCCCTAAGATGGCAATGGAGCGCGGGGAGTTTCAAGGGGCGAGCCGCTGGCCCGAACAATGGGGCTTCTATTCCCGTTGAAATTAACCTGCGCCGCATATTTAATCTAATAGGTGCTTTTATTGTTAATCATAAATATGATAAGGATTTGTATGTCTGATTGATGTGGGGTTAATGAAATTATGCCAAGCGCAAAATATCGCATTGCGAGTGCGTGTTTGTCCGTGTCTGTTTTTTTGATTGCCGGTTGCGGCGATCACCTTCTCAGCACCTCGCCGCCCAGGGTGGATAATCAGGCGATCGTGGATAAGACGGTCAAGACGGAGACTCCGCTGACCACCGTCAACCAGAACGTCATTTTCGCCGAAACCTTGATGGAGATGTACGACGCGCGCGCGGTCGATCTCCGCGACGCCGGCTATTGGTCCACAATCCCCTTCTATGCGGCGGCGGTCGCCACCGGGGTAGTGCTTCTGCATGGCGCCAACACCAATGTGGTCGCCGATATCGGTCTGGGAGTGGGCGGCTATTACGCGCTGACCCAAAGCCTGGATTTCAGCGGTCGGGCCGAAGTGCTCGCCAACTCGGTCTCCAATTGGCAATGCTTTTCCGACGCTGCCGGTCGCGTGGCTTTCGTCGATCCCGATCCTGGCCAAGCCGCATCCGTGACGGGACGGCGTATCGTCGCACGCCGGGATCGACTGGTGCGGAATTTGGATAAGGCGAGAGCCTATCTCTACAATGGCGCCAGAGCCGACGACGCCACTTTTGCCGCTCTCCGGGCGGCCATCGCCGTTGGCGAGAAGGCCTTGCCCATGGCGGACGGCAATGTGCAGGCCGCCTCCGACGTGAACCGGAATCTCAACAAATACCGCCGCATGATCCTGCGTTCGGTGGCGTCTTCCTATGTCGGAAAAATGAAGCCTTTCAGCTACAAGGGGACCATCGACGGTATCAACGACAATATGGATTCACTGGTCCAGTACAAGGCCAAGGCCCAGAACATCCGGGATTCGCTTGCGGCGAATTCCAACCCTGGCGTCGATGCCACCGGTCAGGGGGTCTTGAACTCCACGCCGCCGGTTCCTGCTCCCGCTCCCGCCGTCGCAGCTCCCGCCGATTCCAAGGAAGTGGTCGAGGCCGACCAGCAGGCGCGGGTGGACGGACTTCCCCCTCTTGCGAAAGGGGTGGACGGCACCCGTCAGATGCGGGCCATGATCTATGTCCTGACCGAGACGGCCCGGCAAGTGGCAGACGACCCGGATGCGGCGGCTTTGGCGGCACTTCCGGTCGAACTGGCCAAGTGCGTTCCCTGACCCTCTTTCCCCGGGCGGCGACGGGCCGTCCGGGGATGTCGCCGCCGACATGACAGTGTTGACGCTAAAGAGGTTTTTTCTTATTGCCGGTTGGTGCTATGGTCCGCGCCTTCTCCGCGACATCCATCAATCGTGACCATGCCCATGGACTTTTCCAGTCTTCCCCGTGCCGAACTGACCGATGACGGCGGCAAGGCGCTGGCGGCGCAGGTTTGCGTGACCGCCGACATCGTCGAGGCGGTGGCCGAGGCGGTGCGGCAGAACTGGGCGGTGATGCCGGCCGGCGGGCTGACCAGCGCCATCGGCTCCTTCGACTACAAATCCGAGGACGTGGCGGGATTCGCCGGGGTGGTGGCCATCCGGCCCAAGGGCGCGGTGACGGCCGAGATCGTCGATCCCGCGACGCCGCTGGAAGCGTTGCGGACCCATCAGGTCGCCATTCAGGCTGATCGGGGGCTGGTCGCGGCCGGTGCCGGGCTGACCTTCACCCAGGTCAATGCCGCCCTGGCCGAGGTGGTCGGGCCGACCGCCCGCGTCCTGGTGGACCTTACCAGTATCGGCTCCGCCTTCGTCGGCGGCGTCGTCGCTACCGGCGGCATGGGGCCGTTGCGGCTGGTGCCCTCGGGCAGCCTCGACGCGGTGTGCGTCGCCGATGGCGGAGCGCCCAAGATCGTTTCCGGCGAAGCCATCGCCGAGGTCGAGGGCATGCAGGGCTGGACCGGCATGGTCGCGGCGGCGCGCTTTCGCTTCTACGACGTGCCACCCGGCGAATTCGGCCTGGTTCTGCCGGTGCAGGGGTCCGACGTGGATACCGTCGCCGGCCTGCTGGCCTATCTGCGGCCGTGGACCCGGATCACCCTGCCCGAACCGGGCGGGCGGATCGTCGGCGAGGGCGGCGAGACGGTGCTGAACGGTATCGAACTGGTCAGCCGCAATTCGCTGGAGACCTTCATCGAGCATGCCGAGGACCCCGCCAAATCCAAGGCGCTGGGGTTGCTGCAATCTTGCGAGTATGCCGGTGCCGACATGCTGGCCTGCCTGACCGGCTGGTCGGAACTGTCCATGGACGACGTGCTGATGAGCCTGCTCGACCCCGAGACCGAGACCATCGGCGGCGTCGGTATCGATTTTGGCGTCGGCTTTTCGTCGGGGGCCGAGATGGAGACCTTCCGCGCCATCCGCGAAGGCGCTCCCGACCTCGCCCGCACCCGCGCCCGCGTGGTCCAGCCGGGCAAGCTCAAGCCGTGGAGCACATCCACCGACATCAACATGGTGATGCCGGGCGACAGTTCGGCCATCGTGGCGGTGCTGGAGGCCTATGCCGATTACCGCATCGCCATCAAGGGGCTGGCCAAGGAACTGGCCGGGGCGGTGGAGGTGGAGTTGTCGGCCTACGGTCATCTGTCGCCGGCCGGCATCGATCCCCATCACCGCGTCACCCTGTTCGCCCCCGAGGGCGGCGAGGCCGCCCTGGCAGGGGCGCGTCAGGCGGTGGCGGCCAACAAGCGGACCCTGATCCACGACCTGCTGTTCGCCGCGCGCAGCCACGGCTCGGAGGTGAGCGGCGGCGAGAAGGGGACGCCGTCGCTGGTGGAAATCGCTCGTGCCGCCGGTGGCGAGGGGCGGCTGCCCGACGCCCTCAAGGTCCGCTTTCGCAAGGCGCGTGACGCCGTGATGGCGGCGCCCGCCGCGTTTTCGTTCCGCGCCCCCAAGGAATTGCGGGAAGAGTAAGCATGCATCTCAATGCCATCGACTCCGGCGCCGATTCTCCCGACCACCTGCCGCCGCTGCTGATCCTGCACGGCTTGCTGGGGTCGGCGCGCAACTGGGGCGCGGTGGTCAAGGCCCTGGGCGAAGGGCGCCGCGTGCTGGCACTCGACCTGCCCAATCATGGTTCCAGCCCGTGGACCGAGGTGATGGACTATCCCTTCATGGCCCGCGAGGTCGCCAAGGTGATCGAGCATCTTGGCGGGCGGGCCGTGGTCATGGGGCATTCCATGGGCGGCAAGGCGGCCATGGTGCTGGCCCTGACCCGGCCGGAGCTGGTGGAGCGGCTGGTGGTGGTGGACATCGCTCCGGTCGGCTACACCCATACCTTCGCCCCCTATGTGAAGGCCATGCGGGGAGCCCCTCTGGCGTCGGCCCACTCACGCGCCGAGGTGGAGGCTTATCTTGCCACCCATATCCCCGACCAAGGGGTGCGGGCCTTCCTGATGCAGAACCTGGAGGGCGGAGCGGGCGGCTATCGCTGGCGGCCCAATCTGGCGGTGCTTCATGCCCATATGGACGACATCCTGGCCTTTCCCCGCTTTCCCGAGGACACCCGTTACGATGGTCCGACGCTGTTTATCGCAGGCGAGATGTCGGACTACATCCGTCCCGAGCATGAGGATATCGTAAAACACCTGTTCCCCGCCTCTCAAACCATAGAAATCGCAGGCGCCGGGCATTGGGTTCATGCCGATAATCCTGCCGGCTTTCTTCGGACCTTAGTAGAATTCCTTATCCCAGCTTAACCGGTTGCGGTTTCGGGTGATCGAAGGTCATTCTGTGACTTCGATCAAATGGAGATGTCCGCGCCGTGCTCGTGGTCAATGCCGTAACGGTTCAGCGTGCCATCGTCGCCTACGCCGTCGTCGCCATGGCGGTGGTGGGCTTAAGCGTCGCCCTGGCCTGCATCTTGCCATTGCAGGCGCGGATGGAAACGGCGGCCGAGAATGCCTTCGCCTATTCCATCGACCTCCAGGCCGAGGCGGTGGGCGAGAGCGTTGCCCGTTTGCGTGACCTGGCACGCCAGGTGACCAGCCGCAGCGCCATCCGCGACGCGTTGATCTCCTACAATCGCGGCCAGGTCCCGTTGGAGCAACTGCGGGCCTTCAGCGCCGACAAGCTGGTCGATTCCTTGAAGCTGTCCAGCGAGATGATCGGCATCTCCCGGTTGGGGCCGGATGGACGGGAACTGGTGACGGTCGGCAAGCCGATTCCACGGCCGCTCTGGTCTCCCGAGAGCGGCGAGCCCCCGGCCTTGGGGGTGCCGAGCCTGATCAACGGCGCCTGGGTGGTGGTGGTGTCGGCGCCGATCCTGAACAAGGATGTGGGGCGAGAGGGCACCGACGTGTTGCTGTTCGACGCCGAGGTGCTGCGGGCGCATGTGGCCGATGTCCATAATCTGGGACAGACCGGCGAAGTGGTGCTGGGCGTCCTGGGGCCGGGGGGAGCCGAAGTGTTCTTTCCCCGTCGGAGCAGCGGGCCAGCGGTCGATGGCGAAGTCGTCCAGGCCTTTGCCGCCGCCACCGATGGCGACGCGACCTTGCGGCTGAAGGATGCCGCCGGCGACGACGACACGGTTGTGGTCAAACGGTTGGCCGGAGTCGATTGGATCGTCATGGCCCGTCAGTCGGTCGGCGAATTGCACCGCAGCATCGACCAACTGGTCATGATGGTGGGCGCCGGGGTGGTGGTGCTGATCGCCATCGGCATCGGTGGTTTCCTGCTGCTGCTGCGGCCGTTGACCGGCCGGGCGCTGGTGGGGACGGTGGAACTCCGCCAGGAGATGGACGAGCGCCAACGTGCCCAGGAGGCCCTGGCGCGGGCGCTGGAGAACACGATCGCGGCGGTGGCCTCGACCATCGAGATGCGCGACCCCTATACCGCTGGACATCAGCGCCGGGTGGCGGAAATCGCCGTCGCCATCGGCCGCGAACTGGGCCTCGACGCCGAGCGGCTCAAGGGGCTGCATGTGGCCGGCACCATCCACGATATCGGCAAGATCGCCATTCCGACCGAACTGTTGACGCGGCCGGGCCGGATCGGCCCGGTGGAAATGGACATCATCCGCTGCCACTCCCGCGACGCCTGCGACATCATCAAGGACGTCGAATTTCCGTGGCCGGTGGCGGACATGATCCGCCACCACCATGAACGAATGGACGGCAGCGGCTATCCCGACGGGCTCAAGGGCGACGAGATCATCCTCGAGGCCCGTATCCTGGCGGTCGCCGACGTGGTCGAGGCGATCGCTTCGGACCGCCCCTATCGTGCCGCCCTCGGGCTCGATGCCGCCTTGAATGAAATCACGGTCTATCGCGGTTCCCTCTTCGACGCCAATGTGGTGGACGCCTGCCGCAAACTGGCGGCCGATGGCCGCCTGCCATCGACCGGGGTGGACGATCCGCCGCCGTTCGAAAGTTGGGGCATTGCGGAGAATGGTGAAGGCGGTGAAGATGGACGGCAGCCTCCGTCCAATGCCGTCGGGACACTCCTTTGACCTCAAATTTCAGATATTTCAATGCCTCGGCGTTGTTCACGGCGGTGGCGCTGGTGGCGTCCTGGTTTCTTGGCCTCTATGACGGCCGCAGCCTCTCCGCCGCCTTCGCCACCATGTTCATCGTCGGCGTCTTGGCTATCCTGGAAGTGTCGCTGTCCTTCGACAACGCGGTGGTCAACGCCAAGGTTCTGACCACCATGGCGCCGCTTTGGCGGCGGCGCTTCATCACCTGGGGTATCGTGCTGGCGGTGTTCGGCATGCGGATCGTGTTCCCGCTGCTGGTGGTGGGGCTGATGGCCCGGATCTCGCCGTGGCAGGCCCTGGTTCTGGCGGTCATGCGACCTGACGAGTATGCCCGGATCATGACCGGCGCCCATGTTTCCATTGCCGCGTTCGGGGGCAGCTTTCTGGCCATGGTCGGCTTGAAGTATTTCTTCAACGTCAAGAAAAGCGTCCACTGGGTCCGGCTGGTCGAGGAACCGCTGACCAAGCTGGGCAAGATCGAGGCGGTGGAGGTCGCCTTGGTCCTGATGACGCTTTACGGGATTTCCAGACTGCTGCCCGAGGCCGACATCCTGGCCTTCCTGGTGTCGGGCATGTTCGGGCTGATCACCTTCGTGGCGGTCGAGGGCATCAGCGCGATCATGGGGGTGGGCGATGACGGCCCGGTGCTGGCGGCCAAGTCGGGTGCCGCCTCGTTCCTCTATCTGGAGGTGCTGGACGCCAGCTTCTCATTCGACGGCGTGATCGGCGCCTTCGCGCTGACCAACAATCTGTTCGTCATCGCGTTGGGTCTGGGCATCGGGGCGATGTTCGTCCGCTCGCTTACCGTCATGCTGGTGGATAAGGGGACGCTGTCCGAGTACCGCTACTTGGAGCACGGCGCCTTTTGGGCCATCCTGGCGCTGGCGGCGCTGATGCTGGCCGGCAGCGTCACCCCCATTTCGGAGGTGGTCACCGGCCTGATCGGTGCCGTCTTGATCGGCCTGTCCTTTCTCAGTTCGCTGAAGCATAACCGCCGCAAGGCTTAAGCAAGCCTCATGGCTGTTTGGCCGCTGCCGCGATGGCGCGCATGACTTCGATATTGGAGCGGGCGAGAGCGGGCGGCAGGTCGTTGCGGGTGAGCTTCTCCGCCTGGACGAAGTCGCCCTTGAGCGCCAGCAGCAGAGCCAGATTCTGGCGGATCTGGGCGGTGGCGGTGGGCAGGTCGGCGGCGCGGGCCAGAGTCGCCAGCGCCTCGTTCAACCGTCCGGCCAGGGCCTGCGACAGGCCCAGATTGTTCAGCACCATGGGGTTGTCGGGCGAAAGCTCTAGGGCACGGCCGTAGGCGACAAAGGCCTCGTCGCTGCGGCCCAGCGTGTCGAGCGCCACCGCCATGGTGGCATGGACCTCCCAGCGCTCGGGGGCGACGGCCTTGGCCTGTTCGAGAGTTTTAAGCGCCAGCGCCCGGTCGGCGGCCAGATAGTCCTTGCCCAATTCGATCAGCAGCTCGGGATCGCCTGGAAAGTGGGACAGCTGTCCCTGCATGATGTCGGCGGCGGTCTGGGGCTGGCTGCCGTAGCGCAGGTTGCGGGCCAGCGCCACGCCGATTCCTTTGTCGTCGCTGCGGCGTTGATACAGGGTGTTGAGGTGCTGCGTCGCGCCCTTGTAGTCATGATTGGCCTCGGCGGCGGCGGCGGCGGCGCGCAACGACGGCTCCACCGCCTGGGCCACGGCGTGGTCGACATCGCTCGGCGAGTTTGCGCATCCAGCCAGGGTAAGGGCAAGGAAAGCGACAAGACGGACCATCATCGGCGGGACTCCGGGTTCTGAAAAATTTTATGGAATTACAGGTAAATCATTGTTGTTACTTATAGGGCTGAAAGCAAAGCAGGCGTTGCCGCCATATTCGTTTAACGCTATCATTGTAGCGTCAAAATCTTCCCGATGGAATGGCTGACCATGCTTCGTACCGGATTGCCGACGACCTTTCTTCTGGCGGCCTTGGCCGGGACCTCCTCGGTTTGGGCGGCAGAGACCATCGAAGTGCCGCTGGGCGGCGCCGGGCTGGTACAGCTTGGCCAGGCGGCGCAGCAGGTGGTGATCGGCAATCCCGCCATCGCCGATGTCTCCATGCAAAGTCCGCGCAGCCTCAGCGTCTTCGGCAAGTATCCCGGCGGCACGACATTGGCGGTGATGGATGGTAGCGGTAAGCTGATCCTGGATGTCATCGTGGTGGTGACCGCTGGCAGCAGCGAGGCGGTGACCGTCCATTACGGCACCGGCAAGACCTGGGTGCCGGGCGGTGTCACCACCGTGGTGGAGTGTTCGCGCGAACATTGCGCGCCGGCCATGGCACTGCCGACCGAAACTCCTTTCAAAGCCGCCGCTCCAGCCGCTCCAGCCCCTGCCGCCGCGCCCGCCGCCAAATAGATCGCCGGACGTGATGCCCCGATGAGGTGTCCTCATCGGGGCATTCTCTATTGGGTGACCCGCAGATTGCTGAGCTGGACCGCGATGGCGTTGAAAGCATTGGCAAGATCGGTCTGGGTGGGGGCGTCGAAGAACTTGCTGGAATCGGTGGCGCAGGCCGAATACATGGCCTTGGTGGCCGCGTCCTGGGTGCCGGTGAAGATGATGGTGTAGATCACCACGCCCTTGGCCTTCATGGCGGTGCACAGCGCGGCGAGGCGGCTGTCGATGATGGTCTGGGCGCCGCTGATGGTGGTCGATCCGACCAGCCCGTACTGGTCCAGCCGGCCATAGGCGGTGTAATCGGAGTTGACCGCGTTGTTGACCTTGTTGGGGCCGGTGGTGCTGGTCAGTTTGTAGACCTGGTTGACGCCGTCGGTCATCATGATCACCGCCTTGGTCAATTTCGGAGTTCCCCAGGGCTGGCCCTCGGGGAAGGGCGATTCCGGCGAGATCACGCGAAAGCCCCAGGCCATGCCCACGTCGCCCAATGTGCCGCCCCGGCTCCATGCCGTCATGGCGTTGATGGCAGTGGTGAGGGTGGCCTTGACATTGGTCAGCGGGGTGATGGGGGTTGGGCAGCCCAGATTGGGGCCGGTGCCGCCGTTGCCCAGGTTGGGGTCGGTCAGGATGGTGGCGGGCTTGGTCACGTCGTAATTGTTGTCGGTCGCCGGCGCCCAGACATAGCGGGTCCACAGCGCGGTCGAGGCCGGGGTGTCCGCGGTGGTGTTGGGGCTGGCCCGTTCGACGACGCAGCCTTTCCAGCCGGTGAGGCCGACCGGGTCGTAGGCGGCGCCGGCACCGACCAGAGTCGCCGCGACCGAGCCGGGGTTGACGGCGGCGGAGTAGGGAACCAGGCCGATCTTCAGGGTCGGATGAACGGTGTAATTGCCGAACAGGGTCGTCACCAGTTGGTTGGCGGCGGTGCGCAGGGCGGCGATGTTGTTGTTGGTGGTCATGGAGCCGGTGTTGTCGAGCACCATGGCCAGTTCGAGGCCGGTGATCTGGCGCAAGACGGTGCTGACGGCACCGACGCTCAGGCTGTTGATGTTCACCACCTGCATGAAGACCGTCGAGACATTGGCGCTCGCACTCGCGGTGATGGTGTCGCCGTTGACGGTGATGGTGACGGTGGGGGTGGCGGTGATGGTGCCCGGCGGGAAGTTGGCGTTGAAAAAATTCTGGCCGATCTGCTGCAATTGGGCGGTGGTGCCGGTGGACGAGCCCACCGCCAGGGCGGCGGCATCCAGGGCGGCGGACATGCGGCTTTTGACCGCGTAGGCACGCGCCAGGTCGACGCCCATGCCGACGCTGCCGATGATGGGGATCAGGCTGATGGCGAACAAGATGGCGACATTGCCCTTCTGGCAGCGGAGCAGTCGCGAGACGAGACATCGGAAAATGGTCATGGCTACCCCGTCACGCCGTTCAAGGCGATCTTTTTCACCAGTCGAGGCCTGGAATAGGAGACCTCGCTGAAGGTGATCTGCGGCACGATTTCATGGATCAAAGGAATGCAGGTGTAGGACAGCGACACCATGACGACGCTGTCGCCGGTCACCCCCAGGCCGCTCGCCCCGGTGATGACCGGCGTGGCGGCGCTGGTGGTACCCCAGCCGAATTTCCAAAGCTGGATCGGCTTGTTGGCCGCGTCGAACCCAATGCTGACGACGTTGATTCCTAAGGTGGTGGCGTCGCTGACCAGGGGGTCGAGGACCCGTTGGGCGCCGACGACGATGGAGTTCATCTGCGCCGTGGTCAAGCTCGCGGACTGGGTGGTGAGGTCGGCCACGGTCTGCGATGCCGATACCGCCTTGGAATAGGAGGTCACCACATTGCAGATTTCCACGGTGCCGAGCATGGCGGTCAGCATAACCGGCGCCAGCAGGGCGAATTCCACCGCAGCCATTCCGCTGGTATTCGAGAGCAGAGGAAGCAGGCGGCGGATCTTCATTGGTAGGGTTCCGTCTTGAACACTGCGGTCGACGTGAGCGGGATGCTGTTGTTGGCGCCCCCCCCCATCAGGGTTCCGATCAGCGGGGTGGCGAAGACGTGCTGATGGATCACCCGGACGGTGGTCACGGTCCCGGCGCCGCCGGGCTGGAAGACCGTATTGGTGACGTTGCCGTTCTGGTCGAACTGGGGCGCCGGCAGGACGATGGTGGTGAAGTCGGAAAAATTCCGGACGTCGAAGCTGAAGGTGGTGCAGTCGTAGGCACCGAACAGATTGGCGCAGAACGCCTGTTTGAAGGTTCCGGTGGGATCGGCGCTGATTTGCGCCGCTCCGGTGCGGACCTTGCGGGCGGCCTCGCGGGTGGCGCCTTCGACGATCGAGGTCTCGAACGTCATCATTCCGAATTCGAGCGTGCCAAACAGGATGGTGAAGACCGGCAGGGCAACCAGGGCAAACTCGATGGCCGCGACGCCGTGGGTGTCGCGACTCAGTTTGCGCAGCAAGGTGGCGATCGCGGCCAACATCTTCAGACCCTTCACTTCCGGCCGGCTGAGCGGACTCAGCCGGCCTTGAAACCATATCGTGTCTGTATGCTAGACCTTTGGAGGGGGCCGTGTCGGTGGAAGAGATCACACAGCCCGGGTGTTTACCCTATATGGGGCCATCGTCCCTCAGTCGCCGGGCGCCGTCTCCGACGGCTTGGCTTACACGGCACAAGCCGTGGCGGCTTTTGGCCTTGCCTCCGAGCGAATGGAAGGCTCCATTCTCTCGTCGGTATTATCCGACAATTCCACCGGCGCGCAGGGCAGCGAGTTCGGCCTCTCCCACGCCCAGCAGATCGCCGAGAATCTCGGCAGTGTCGGCGCCCAGCAGGGGCGGTGCCCGGTCATAGGCTACTGGCGTCTCCGACAGCCGGATGGGATTGGCCACCAGGGTGACGTCGCCGGCCTGAGGGTGGGGCATGGATACCGCCATGCCGCGATGTCGGACCTGGGGATCGGCGAAGACCTGGGCCAGGTCGTTGATGGGGCCGCAGGGAACGCCGACCTCCTCCAGGGCCTTGATCCAGTCGGCACTGGGGCGGGCGGCGAAAATGTCCTTCAGCATCGGCACCAGAATGCCGCGATTCTTCACGCGCAGGGCATTGGAGGCGTAGAGCGGGTCGGTTCCCAGTTCGGGGCGTCCCGCCACCTCGCAGAATCGGCGGAACTGGGCGTCATTGCCCACCGCCAGGATGATGTGGCCGTCGGCGGTGGGGAAGGCCTGATAGGGCACGATGTTGGGATGGGCGTTGCCCAGGCGCTTGGGGACCATGCCGCCCACCAGATAGTTGGTGGCCTGATTGGCCAGCACCGCCACCTGGACGTCCAGCAGGGCGAGGTCGATTTGCTGGCCCTGCCCGGTGCGGTCGCGGTGGGCCAGGGCCGCCAGAACGGCGAAGCCGGCATACATGCCGGTGAAGATGTCGGTCAGGGCGACGCCCACCTTGACCGGTTCGCCCTCGGGGTCGCCGGTCAGACTCATCAGCCCGCCCATGCCCTGGACCAGAAAATCGTAGCCGGCCCGCTGGGCATAGGGGCCGTCCTGGCCGAAGCCCGAGATGGAGCAATGGATGATGTCGGGCTTCACCTGCTTCAGGGCGGCGTAATCGAGGCCGTATTTGGCCAGCCCGCCGACCTTGAAGTTCTCCAGCACCACGTCGCTGGTGGCCGCCAGCTTGCGGACCAGCGCCTGGCCCTCGGGCCGGGTGAAGTCGATGGTCACCGACCTCTTGCCCCGGTTGGTCGACAGGAAATAGGCGCTTTCGCTGGTGTCGGCGCCGTCGCGATCCTTGAGGAAGGGCGGTCCCCAGCCACGGGTGTCGTCGCCTTCGCCTGGCCGCTCGACCTTGATCACCTCGGCTCCCATGTCCGCCAGCAATTGGCCGGCCCAGGGACCCGCCAGGACTCGGCTGAGATCAAGGATGCGCAGATGCGATAACGGTCCGGTCATGGGATGCCCCGCCAAGGTGTCGATGGCGCTTACAGTGGGGCATGCCCGCTATAATGAAAAACATTAGTTCGATATGGCAGCCATCATCATCCGGTTATGATGAGGCGGGGATTAAATATTCGCCGCCGCCATGTCGGGGCTCATGACGCGGCTCGGTGGGAAGGTCACCGTGGCGGTGGTGCCCTTGCCGGGGGCGCTGTCCAACGTCAGGGTGCCGCCATGGGCGACGATCAGCGCCTTGGTCAGCGGCAGGCCGAGACCGCTGCCCTCGTATTTGCGCGACAGTCTGGTGTCGGCTTGGACGAACGGTTCCATCACCTTCACCAGATCCTCCGGGCTCATGCCGATGCCGTTATCGGCGATCTGGATCAGATAGTTGCCCGCCGGATCCACTCGCGCCGCCACCGAGACCCGGCCGCCGTCATCGGTGAACTTCACCGCGTTGGACAGCAGGTTGAGAACGATTTGGCGCACTCGGCGCTCGTCGGCCAGCAGCATGGGCAGGCGCTCGGGCAGGTCGTCCTCGACGGTGAGGCCGGCATTGTAGGCCCGGCGCGTCATCATGCGGACCGAGGTCCGAATAATGTCGGCCACGTCCACCGCCGATTCCTGGAGGTCGGTCATGCCGGCCTCGGCCTTGGACATGTCCAGGATGTCGTTGATCAGTTCCAGCAGGTGCATGCCGCTTTCGTGGATGTCGTCCACATAGGTACGGTAATTGGCGGGCTCCAGCGGACCGAAGATCTCGTGCTTCATCATTTCGGAGAAGCCGATGATGGCGTTCAGCGGCGTGCGCAGTTCATGGCTGATATTGGCCAGGAAGGTGTTCTTGGCGCGATTGCCTCGCTCCGCCGCGTCCCTGGCTTCGCGCAGCGTCTGTTCGGTGCGCTTGCGGTCGGTGACGTCGGTGAAGCTGAGAATCAGACCGCCGCCGGGCATGGAGGAGGAGCGGACCTCCATCACCACGCCGTTGGCGGCGCAATGCTCGAACACCATTTCGGGCCGTTCGCGGATATTTTCGGCCAGATCGCTGGTGACGCGCACCGCGTCCTCGCCGCAGGGACAGTCGGTGGCGGCCAGCAGGGCCATGAACAGCGAGATGTCGATGGTGCCCGGGGTGATCTCCGCCTCGGGAAGCCCCAGCATGCGGATCGCCGCTTCGTTTAGGGCGATCAGGGCGTCATCGGAGGCGAACACCGCTACGCCCTGAGCCATGTTGTCGATGATGGCCTGCAACCGGGTGGCCTGGGTGCGGAAGCGGGCTTCGCCTTCCACCAGCGCGGTTTCGACCCGTTTGCGCTGGGTGATGTCGCGGACCACGCCGATGAAGGTGCGCATCCCGGCATCCCGCATTTCGGTGACGGCGAGGTCGATGGGGAAAATGGTCCCGTCGCGGTGCAGCCCCTGGACTTCCCGGCCGGTGCCGATGATGCGGCGCACGCCGGACGTCAGGTAGTTGTGGATATAGTCGTCATGCTGGCCACGATAAGGCTCGGGCATCAGCATGCTGATATTGCGTCCGACCACCTCTTCGACGGCATAGCCGAAGATGCGCTGGGCCGAAGGGTTGAACGACAGCACTGTTCCGGACTCGTCGATGGTGATGATGCCGTCCACCACCGTGTCCATGATGCCCTTCAGCCAGCCGACGGTGTTTTCCAGCGACAATTGGGCCTGCCGGCGGATGGTGATGTCGCGCAGGATGCGCAACCAGCCGCCGTCATGGGTGCGGGAGGCGCTGGACATGATCCAATGGCCGTCGCTGAATTGCTCCTCGACGCCGATGCGGGCGCGGTTGTTCAGCCTGTCGTCGATCCAAGCCTGGTCGTAGCCCTCCCTTCGGGCAAAGGCGTGGACGATCTCCTCGAACAGGATCCCCGGCTGGATCAGGTCATAGATGGGCTTCAACAAAGCGCGGTAGCGCTCGTTGCAGATGATCAGGCGGTAGTCCGAATCATACAGCGCGACACCGTCGGTGCCGTTGCTCAACGCCTCCACCAGTTGCTGCTGGGCGGCGGCGGCTCCGGTTTGTTCAGGCGGCGACGGAGGACGGCGGCGCAGCAGCATCCAGGCCAGCGTCGCCGCCGATCCCGCCATTGCCCCCGCACCCGCCGCCAAAACCGCGAAGTCCATGATCCACTTTCAAACCCGACGGTCTACTCGTCGTAGGCCGCCAGACTGGTGAACGGCACATCCAATTCCTTCAGCCGCTGACGGCCGGGCAGGAAGTTCAGTTCAATGATGCTGGCGGCGCCGGTCACATGGGCGCCAATCTTGCGCAGCAGTTCGATGCTGGCGGCCAGGGTGCCGCCGGTAGCCAGAAGATCGTCAAGAACCACCACGCGCGCGCCGGGTTCGACGGCGCCTTCCTGGATCTCGATGGTGTCGGTGCCGTATTCCAGGGCGTAGTCGTGCCGGATGGTCTTGCCCGGCAGCTTGCCTTTCTTGCGCAGCATGACGAAGCCGCAGCCCAGCTTCAGCGCCAACGGCGCCGCCACCAGGAAGCCGCGCGACTCGATGCCGGCCAGCACGTCGGGCTGGAACCTACGAACTTCGCGGGCCAGACGGCCCATGGCCACCTGCCAGGCGTCGGCGTGGGCCAGCAAGGTGGAGATGTCGTAGAACAGGATGCCCGGCTTGGGGAAGTCGGGGACGCCGCGGATATGGTCCTTGATGTTCATGTCAGCGCTCGGATGTTGCGATTACACGGGGCATGGTAGCGACCGGGTGCGGCCCGGTCAAAACAAAGACTTGATCAGCGCCTTTTCAACCTCGGCGATGGGAATGGCGTCCATGGTGGCACCGCCGAAATCCTGGGCGCGCAAGACCGTCAGCCGGAGCGCGGCGGGGGCGAATTTGTCGGGCGGGGTCGGCCCGAACAGCGACACCAACGGAATTTCGGCGGCGGCCAGCATATGACCGGTGCCGCTGTCATTGGCGATGGCGGCCCGCAGGCGCCGTCCCAGGGCGATGGTCAGCATGGGCGTCGGACGCTCCACCTGTTGCAGGGGAAGCAGCGCGCCGGGGAGGCTGGCGCGGATGGCTGTCCCCCATTCGCTCTCGGCCGGCCCCAGCAGGAAGACCGGCACCAGTCCCTTGGCCGTGATGGTCGCGCCCACGGCGCAGAACCGCTCCAGCGGCCAGCATTTGTGCTTGCCGCCGGCACCGGGGGCGAGGCCGACATAACCCGGCCCCGACGGCAACAGGGTCGCGGCCAGCGCTTCGGTGGCGGCATCGCGGGGAAGCGGCGCGGCGGCTTGGCTGGGGGCTCCGCCGGCCAGCTCGACCAGACTCATCAACTGAGCCGCCATGGCGGCGGGACGTGCCGAGCTTTTCGGCTTGGCGTCGGACAGTAGGAACCCGCCTGTCGCCGAGATGAAGCGCCGATGGCGGATGCGCTTGAGGATCAGGGTGGTCAGCAACCGGCGCTGGGTGTCGATGATCAGGTCGAACGACCGGCCGGGCAGGGGATGGCGCAGCAGTTCGCCCACCCGGCTGCCGATGTCAGCCTGATCCACCACTTCGTCGATCAGGCCGGTCACCAGCGGCGCCATTGTGTCGGCATAGACGGTATGGCCCTTGCCGGCCAGCCAGGTGATACGGGCCTGGGGGAAGGCGGCGCGCAGGGCGCGGACGAAGGGCAGCTTGATCAGTCCGTCGCCGACCGCGTCGAGGCCGACATAAACCAGGATGGAGCTAGGCATCGCGGATGAGGGCGCGGTTGCCCTCGACCGTCACCCGTCCCTCGGCCAGCAGCCGCAGCGCCAGGGGGTAGGCCTGATGCTCCTGCTCCAACACGCGGGCGGCGAGGCTGTCCTCGGTGTCGGTGGCCAGCACCGGCACGGCGGCTTGGACCAGGATGGGGCCGTCATCCAGTTCCGGCGTCACCAGATGTACGGTGCAGCCATGCAGCTTGACCCCAGCCTCGATGGCCCGCTGATGGGTGTGCAATCCCTTGAACGAGGGCAGCAGCGCCGGGTGGATGTTGATCATGCGGTCCCGCCAGGACTCGACGAACCCTGCCGACAGCAGCCGCATGAAGCCGGCGAGGCAGACGATGTCCACGCCGGCGGCGCGCAAGGCCTTGTCCATCTCGGCGTCGAAGGCGTCGCGCGACGGGAACCCCTTATGGGGGATCACCAGGGTGGCGACACCGGCTTTCTCGGCACGCTCCAGGGCGAAGACGCCGGGAATGTTGGAGATCACCAACACGATCTCGGCGGGAAAGGCGGGATCGGCGCAGGCGTCGAGCAGGGCCTGCAGATTGCTGCCCCGCCCGGAAACCAGAACGCCGACCTTCTTCCTCACGCCCAGCCGTCCTGGTTCGACACCTGGCTTTGGGGCTCGTCGCCTTTGCGGGCGCGGATGCGGCCGATGCGGTACACCGTCTCGCCGTGTTCCCGCAGGATGCGCTCGGCCTCGGCGGCCTTGTCGGCGGCGCACACCACCACCATGCCGATGCCGCAGTTGAAGGTGCGGGCCATCTCATGGGCGGCGACGCCGCCTTCCCTGGCCAGCCATGTGAAGACCGGCGGCAGGGTCCAGGCGGAGCCGTCGATCTCGGCGACCACGCCTTCGGGCAGGACGCGCGGCACATTCTCGATCAGGCCGCCGCCGGTGATATGGGCCAGTGCCTTCAAGGTACCGGCGCGGACGGCGGCGAGGCAGCTCTTGACGTAGATGCGGGTCGGCTCCAGCAGCGCCTCGCCCAGCTTGCGGCCAGGAGCGAAGGGAGCCGGCGAGTCGTAGGACAGGCCGCCGCGTTCGACGATGCGACGGACCAGGGAATAGCCGTTGGAATGGACCCCCGACGAGGCCAGCCCCAGCACGACGTCGCCCTCAGCCACGTCTTCCTTGGGCAGCAGCTGGTCGCGCTCGACGGCGCCCACCGAGAAGCCGGCCAGATCGTAGTCGCCCTTGGCGTACATGCCGGGCATTTCGGCGGTCTCGCCGCCCACCAGGGCGCAACCGGCCTGCCGGCAGCCCTCGGCGATCCCCGCCACGATGGCGGTGCCGGCGGCGACGTCAAGCTTGCCGGTGGCGAAATAGTCGAGGAAGAACAGCGGCTCGGCGCCCTGGACCACCAGATCGTTGACGCACATGGCGACGAGGTCGATGCCGACCGTGTCGTGCTTGCCGGCCTCGATGGCGACCTTCAGCTTGGTGCCGACGCCGTCGGTGGTGGCGACCAGGATCGGGTCCTTGAACCCGGCGGCCTTGGGATCGAAAAGCGCGCCAAAGCCGCCGAGACCGGCGGCACCGCCGGAGCGGGCGGTGGATTTGGCGAGCGGCTTGATGGCCTCGACCAGCGCTTCGCCGGCGTCGATATCGACGCCCGCATCGCGGTAGGTCAGGCCCTGCTTGTCATCATGCGCGGGAATGGGCTTCCTCGTGGGCTTTGGTGTGGTATGTTCGGCACGGAAATTCGGTCGCCCGAAGATACTTCATCCCATGTGGTTTGCAATGGCTTCTCTCCGCCGCCTTCGGGTCGCGCTGTTCCTGTTGACCCTTCTGGCCGTCCCCGGCACCGGCTGGGCCGCGGATGCCTTCGCCGTGCGCGGCATTGACGTGGATGTGACGGCGGCCGGTGTCGCCGCCGCCAAGGAGCAGGCGCTGAGCGAGGCGGAGCGGGTCGGGTTCCACCGCCTGCTCGAGCGGCTGACCATGCCCGCCGACCACTCCAAGCTGCCCAACGCCGACGCGCTGCAATATGTGCGCGACGTCGCCATCGAGCAGGAACGCTCGTCGGCGGTGCGCTACATCGCCACCTTGACGGTGCGCTACAATTCGGTGGCGGTAAAAAAGCTGCTGCGCGATTCCGGCCTGAAATATGCCGAGCCCCGGCCCCGGTCGGTGGTGATCGTCCCGCTGTTCAAGCCCCAGGGCGGCGGTCGCCCTCTGCTGTGGGACGACCCCAATCCGTGGCGGACGGCCTGGTCGGCGCAGGGCAGCGGGGCGTTGGTGCCATTGGTGCTGCCCACCGGCGACATCACCGACATCGCCTTGACGGTGGACAAGGCCTTGGCCCTCGACGCCGAGGCGCTGGGCGCATTGGGGGCGCGATTCCGCACCGCCGACGTGCTGGTGGCGACGGCGGGGGTCAATGCCGCCGGCACCGCCCTGGAAGTGACGCTGGCGGGCGTCGCCGGGGTGCTGAAGCCATACGACACGAAGAACTTTCCCCTGACCGATGCGGGGCTGGACGCCGTTCTACGCGCCGCCGCCGCCGATATCGCGCAGGGCCTGGATGCCGCCTACAAGCAGGGCAACCTGCTGTCGTTCGACCGGGCCGCGACCATGGCCGCCATGGTCCAGCTTCGCGGCCTCGACGACTGGCTGGCGGTGCGCGAGCGACTGGGGCGGGTGCCGTTGGTGCGGCGGTGGGAGATCGTGTCGCTGTCGCGCGAGGAGGCGGCCCTGCTGCTGCACACCGTCGGCGAGCCCGAGCAGGTCAAGGCGACGCTGGCCGCCGCCGGGCTGGCCATGGAATGGAGCGATGGCTATTGGACCATGCGGCCGATCGAGCGCAAATGAAGGGGAAGATGGCATGATCCCGGATCGACGTGTCCAGCCAGCCATGACGCCGACGCAGCGGATCCGAATCTGGGGCTTGGGCGCCCTGGCCTTCCTGGTGCTGATCTATCTGCTGCGCGGCGTTCTGCTGCCCTTCGTCGCCGGCATGGCTATCGCCTATTTCCTCGATCCGCTGGCCCAACGGCTGGAGCGGCTGGGGTTGTCGCGGACCATGGCGACCACCCTCATCACCCTGGTGTTCTTCGTGCTGTTCGGCCTGTTGCTGTTCGTGCTGATGCCGATTCTCGAGCAGCAGGTGGTGACGTTCGTCCAGCGGCTGCCGGCCTATGTTTCCGCCCTGAACGACCGGGCTCAGCCCTTGGTGCGGGAACTGCACGCCCGGCTTTCGCCCAAGGACATCGAGAAGTTGCAAAGTTCGGTCGGAGCCTATGCCGGCACCGCCGCCGGCTGGATTCTCGATTTCGTGAAGGGCGTGCTGACCGGCGGCATCGCCATGCTCAGCATCCTGTCGCTGCTGTTCATCACCCCGGTGGTGACCTTCTACCTGCTGCGCGACTGGCACAAGGTGGTCGACACGGTCGATGCCTGGCTGCCGCGCCACCACGCCGAGACCATCCGCTTCGAGTTGAAGGAGATCGACCGCACCCTGGCCGGCTTCGTGCGCGGGCAGGCGACGGTCTGCATCACCCTGGCCGCCTTTTACGGCATCGGCTTGACCCTGACCGGGCTCGATCTCGGCCTGATGATCGGCTTGGGGACCGGCTTGGGCGCTTTCGTTCCCTATGTGGGCATGCTGATCGGGCTGATCGCCAGTCTGGGGCTGGCGGTGGCGCAGGGGGCCGACTGGCCCCTGCTGGGTGGCGTCGGGGCGGTGTTCCTGCTCGGCAACATGCTGGAGGGCAATTTCCTCACCCCTAAGCTGGTCGGCGACCGGGTGGGGCTGCATCCGGTGTGGATCATCTTCTCGCTGCTGGCCGGCGGCGCCTTGTTCGGGTTTGTCGGCATCCTGCTGGCGGTGCCGGCGGCGTCGGTGATCGGAGTGCTGACTCGCTTCGCCATGGAAAACTACATGAAGAGTTCGCTCTACCACGGCGGCGGGGAGCCTTGAGCGAAGCCCAGATTCCGCTCGATCTCGGGCACCGGCCGGCGCTGTCGGACGGCGACTTCCTGGTGGCGCCCTGCAATGCCGAAGCCCATGCCTGGTTGAAGCGCTGGCCTAACTGGCCCGGCCCATCTTCGGTCGTTTACGGCCCCGCCGAATGCGGCAAAACTCATCTCGCCCATCTGTTCGTCGCCGTCAGTGGTGCCGTCACCCTGTCCGGCGCCGCGTTGACCGTCGCCGATCCCCCCAGGCTGCTGGGGCAGGCCCGCGCCGTGGTGGTGGAGGATTGCGACCGGGGAAGCCTGGACGAGGCGGCGCTGTTCCATCTGATCAACCTGACCAAGGAGAGCTGCGGCTTTCTGCTGCTGACCGGCCGCGAGGCGCCGTCGCGCTGGAAGGTGCGGCTGCCCGATCTGCGCTCGCGCCTGAACGCCATGCCGGCCCTGGCCATCGGTGCTCCCGACGACGAGGTCTTGGCGGCGGTGCTGGTCAAACTGTTCGCCGATCGCCAAGTGAAGATCGGCGAGGAACTGGTAACCTATCTGCTGGGACGCATGGAGCGCAGCTTCGCCGCCGCCGCCGGACTGGTCGAGCGTCTCGACCATGCCGCGCTGGCCGGCCGTCGCGCCGTGACGGTGCCGTTGGCGCGCAGCGTGTTGGAACAGGGAGACGACTGATGGATCTGGGACTGAAGGGCCGCCGTGCCATCGTCTGCGGCGCGTCGCGCGGGTTGGGCCGCGCCTGCGCCGAATCGTTGGCCCGCGAGGGGGTTCATGTGCTGATGGCGGCGCGTCGTCCCGATGTGCTGGAACTGGCTGCCGCCGAGATCCGCGACCGCACCGGCGGCAGCGTCGTGACCGTGGCGGCCGACGTCACCACTTTGGAGGGGCGGGCGCTGCTGCTGGCCGGCCTGCCCGATCCCGACATCCTGGTGACCAATGCCGGGGGGCCGCCGCCGGGCGACTTCCACGACTGGGATCGCGATACCTGGATCAAGGCGCTGGACGCCAATATGCTGACTCCCATCGAGTTGATCAAGGCGACGGTGGATCGCATGATGGAGCGCAAGTTCGGCCGCATCGTCAACATCACCTCGGGCGCGGTCAAGGCGCCCATCGACGTGCTGGGCCTGTCCAACGGCGCCCGGGCCGGGCTGACCGGCTTCGTCGCCGGGCTGGCCCGCAAGACGGTGCGCCACAACGTCACCATCAACAACCTGCTGCCCGGTCCGTTCGACACCGACCGTATCACCGTGGTGCTGGCCGGTCAGGCCAAGGCCGAGGGCATCAGCCTGGAAGACGCCCGGACCCGGCGCATGGCCGCCAATCCCGCCGGGCGGTTCGGCGATCCGGCGGAGTTCGGCGACGCCTGCGCATGGCTGTGCTCGGCCCAGGCCGGCTTCGTCACCGGCCAGAACCTGCTGCTGGACGGTGGGGCCTTTCCGGGGGTGCTTTAATTCGATGGATGCCCCTCAAGCGCCGGGCGGGGTGCCTCCGCACCCCTTGGCTCCCGCGCCACGAGGCGCGCCGGGCCTTGCCCGCAACTCCGCGCCGGTCGGCGCGTCGGTTTAGCGCTCTTCTTCGTCCATATCCTTAGGGCGGGCATAGACCACCAGCCGGCCGGTTCCGGCTTCAAGCTCGCCCCAGTGGGCGATGTCGAGGTCGATCACCGCCAGGGCGCCGGTGGAGAACTTGGCGAACAACCGTTCCAGCGCTTCGGGCTCGCCATTATGGCCGACCAGCGCCTCGGCCAGCCGCCCGAGGCCCGGATTGTGCCCGATCACCATCACCGAGGCGATGTGGTCGTCGATCTTGCGCAGCCGATGCAGCAGATCGGCCTTGCTGGCCTCGTACAGTCCCTCCTCGATGGCGGCGGAGGTGCCTTCCAGCCGGGGCTCGATAATGTTCCAGGTTTCCCGGGTCCGTGCGCTGGTCGAGACCAGCACCAGGGCCGGATGGAAACATGACCGGGTGATGTAGCCGGCCATCAGCCGGGCCGCCTGACGGCCGCGCTTGTTCAGCGGCCGGTCCAGATCCTCCACCATCGGGTCGTCCCAGCTGGACTTCGCGTGGCGGAGCAAAAAGAGTTTTCTCATTTTATTAATCCGCTCGGCCATGACAGGGATGCTACGAGCATATATAAATGACGCCGGGGACGCCATGGCCGGCCGATTGGAGAGACGTCGTGACGAATTCGCAGGCAATTGATTTATCCGGCATCGATATCGAATCCAAGGAACGCTTCATCAATCGTGAACTCTCCTGGCTGGCTTTCAATGGACGGGTCATCGACGAGGCCTACAACCACCACCATCCCCTGCTCGAGCGTCTTCGATTCTTATCCATTTCCGCCGCCAACCTGGATGAATTTTATATGGTTCGCGTCGCCGGTCTGAAGGGCCAGGTCGATGCCGGGGTGATGACCACCAGCCAGGACGGCCTGACCCCGGCACAGCAACTGGCGGCCATCAATCTGGAAGCGGCGGAGCTGTTGTCGGCGCAGAAGCGCTGCTGGCGCGAACTCAAGGGCGAGATGCGCACCGCCGGTATCGCCGTGGTCGATCGCAGCGAGCTGAGCAAGGCCGACATGAAGTGGCTGGAAAACCGCTTCATGGAGCATGTCTTCCCGGTCCTGACGCCGCTGGCCATCGACCCGGCGCATCCGTTCCCGTTCCTGCCCAATGGCGGCTTCGCCCTGGTGCTGCACCTGTTCCGCCTGGATGACGGCGAGGTGCTGCGCGCCCTGTTGCCGCTGCCCAGTCAGGTGGAGCGCTTCACCCGCCTGCCCGGAGACGCCATCCGCTTCCTGCCGTTGGAAGAGCTGGTGATGCTGTTCATCGGCCATATCTTCCCCGGTTTCCGCATGGAAGCTCAGGGGTTGTTCCGGGTCATCCGCGATTCCGAGATGGATATCGACGAAGAGGCCGAGGATCTGGTCCGCGTGTTCGAATCGGCGCTGAAGCGCCGTCGGCGCGGCAACGTCATTCGCCTGACCTTCAACGACGGCATTCCCGACGACCTGAAGAATCTGGTCATCGCCGAGATGCACGTGGACGAAAGCGACGTGTTCGAGATCGACGGCTTGCTCGGTCTGGTCGACACCAAGCGGCTGATCGTCGACGAGCGCCCCGATCTGCTGTTTCCTCCCTACAACGCCCGTTTTCCCGAGCGGGTCCGTGATTTCGGCGGGGATTGCTTCGCCGCCATCCGCAAGAAGGATATCGTCGTCCACCACCCGTTTGAAAGCTTCGACGTGGTGGTTCAGTTCATCCGTCAGGCGGCGCGCGATCCGGCGGTGGTGGCCATCAAGCAGACGCTGTACCGCACCAGTGCCGACAGCCCCATCGTCAAGGCGCTGGTCGAAGCCGCCGAGGCCGGCAAGTCGGTGACCGCCATGGTCGAGCTCAAGGCCCGCTTCGACGAAGAGGCCAATATCCGCTGGGCTCGCGACCTGGAACGGGCCGGCGCCCAGGTGGTGTTCGGCTTCCTGGAACTGAAGACCCACGCCAAGATCTCGCTGGTGGTGCGGCGCGAGGGGAGCAATCTGGCCTCCTACGTTCATTTCGGTACCGGCAACTACCACCCGATCACCGCCAAGATCTATACAGACCTCTCCTTCTTCACCTGCGATCCGGCGCTGTGCCGCGACGCCGCCAAGACCTTCAATTACATGACCGGCTATGCCACCCCGGACAAGCTGGAGAGTCTGGCCATCGCCCCCATGTTCCTGCGCAAGAAGGTTCTGGCGCTGATCGAGACGGAGATCGACAACGTCAAGGCCGGCAAGCCGGGCGCCATGTGGCTGAAGATGAATTCGCTGGTCTGCCCGCAACTGATCGACGCGCTCTATCGCGCTGGGCAGGCCGGGGTGAAGATCGACTTGGTGATTCGCGGTATTTGCTGCCTGCGGCCCGGCGTGCCCGGCCTGTCGGACAATATCCGGGTCAAGAGCATCGTCGGACGTTTCCTCGAACATTCCCGCATCTTCTGCTTCGGCAACGGCCATCGCCTGCCGTCGCGTCACGCCAAGGTCTACATCTCCTCGGCCGACTGGATGCCGCGCAACATGGATTGGCGGGTGGAATCGTTCGTGCCCATCGAGAATCCCACCGTGCACCGTCAGGTCCTCGATCAGATCATGGTCGCCAACCTGAAGGATCAAGCCCAGTCCTGGCTGCTGCGCTCCGACGGGGTTTACGAGCGCCTCCAGGCGGCGGAGGGGGCCTTCAACGCCCACACCTATTTCATGACCAATCCGTCGCTGTCCGGTCGGGGCAGTGCCGGCGAACGCGGCCGCAGGCCGAAACTCCAGATCGAACAGCCGGCCTAGTAGAGTCACAATGAAGATCAAGCTGCGCCAGGAGCCCATCGGCATCGTCGATATCGGGTCCAACTCCATTCGCCTGTGCGTCTACGACATGGCCCACCGGGTTCCGGTGCCGTTGTTCAACGAGAAGGCGGTCTGTGGGCTGGGACTCGGGCTGGGGGGGAGCGGCCGGCTCAATCCGGAGGGGGTCGAGGGCGCCCTGGCGGCGGTGGGGCGTTTCGTCGCCCTGTGCCGCGCCATGGAGGTGGCCAAGCTGGATATCCTGGCCACGGCGGCGGTGCGCGACGCCGCCGACGGCGACGACTTCGTCCATGAGGTGGAGCGCCGCTTCGGTGTCGAGGTCAAGGTGTTGTCCGGCGGCCAGGAAGCCAAGATGGCGGCCATGGGCGTGCTGTGCGGCACCCCAGACGCCCACGGCATCGTCGCCGATCTCGGCGGCGGCTCGTTGGAACTGGTGACGGTGCAGGACGGCAATTTCGGTCGCTACGTCACCATGCCGCTCGGGCTGTTGCGGTTGGCCGAAGCATCGGGCGAGGACCGCATTCGCGCCGGCGCCATCGTCGAGGGTCACCTCAAGAACATTCCCTGGCTGAGCGACAGCAACTGCCGCAACCTTTATGCCGTCGGCGGGGCGTGGCGATCCATCGCCCGTATCTGCATCGCCCAGACCCAGCATCCGCTGACCGTGCTCGACAATTTCTCGCTGGAGGCGCGCGAAGCGTTGCGCATCCTCGATCTGGTGGCCAGCCAGAGTCGCAAGTCGCTGGAGAAAGTGCCCGGCGTGTCGAAGAAGCGGGTCTCGGGCCTGCCCCTGGCGGCGCTGGTGCTGGAAAAAGTGCTGCGTGCCGTGCAGCCGTCGCGGCTGGTCTTCTCCATCTACGGCATGCGCGAGGGCCAGTTCTTCAAGCGCCTGCCCGACAAGATGAAGTCCCAGGACCCGCTGTTGGCGGTTTGCCGTCAGATGGCGATGGCCAATTCCCGCTTCCCCGAACATGGCGACGAATTGCGCGGTTGGATGGCGCCGTTGTTCCCGCTCGAGACGCCGCGCGAGACCCAGTTGCGTCATGCCGCCTGCCTGGTGTCCGACATCTTCTGGAACGAGCATCCCGACTACCGCGCCGAGCAGGCCTTCCTGCGCATCCTGCGGCTGCCGTTCATGGGAGTGGGGCACCGCCACCGCGCCGCCATCGCCTTCGCCATCTATTGCCGCTATCAGGGCAACGAGGACTCGGCGGTGATCGAGCGCACCGTCGGTCTGCTGGAGGAGGAGTGGTTGCACCGCTGCCGGGTGATCGGTCTCGCCCTGCGTCTGGCCCATACCCTGTCGGGCGGCGCCCCCAATCTGCTGCGCCAGACCCGGCTGGTGGCCGAGGAAGGCTATCTGGTGCTGGAAGTCCCGGCCAACAATCCGGCCTTCGCCATCGAGATCGACCGTAGCTTCGACCGCCTGGCCAAGGCGTTGAATTGCGAGGCGCTGGTGGTGAGGCGGGTGACGTGATCCGTATCTACATCGATGGCGACGCCTGCCCGGTCAAGGACGAGGTGTTCAAGGTGGCCAACCGCTATGGCCTGCCGGTGACGGTGGTGGGCAATGCCTGGCTGCGGCTGCCCGACGATCCGTCGCTGACCATGGTGGTGGTGGCGGAAGGCGCCGACGCCGCCGATGATCGTATCGTCGAGTTGATCGAGGCCGGCGACATCTGCGTCACCAACGACATTCCATTGGGCAGCCGCTGCCTGCTCAAGGGCGCCCTGGCGATCCGGCCCAACGGCAAGCCCTTCACCGAATCCTCCATCGGCGACGCCCTGGCGACCCGCGAGCTGATGAATTCGCTGCGCGAGACCGGTACCATGACCGGCGGGCCGGCTCCCTTCAACAAGCAGGACCGCTCGCGCTTCCTGTCGGCGCTGGACACCATGGTGCATCAGGCCAAGCGGGTAAGGCGGTAGGCCTAAGCCAGAACCACCTGATCGGCCGACCAGCGCCGGGTCAGGGCGTTGCCCATGGCCCGCCATTCCTCGAACCGGCGCTTGGCGTCGGCCTCGGCGGATTTACGGTTGAAACGCCCGAGATAGGTGACGCTCATCTCGGCGCGATCGGTGGTGGCGGGACGGCCGTCGATGGTGAAGCCGAAGCGAAGCGGGCGGGCGGCGATGGTCATGTCAGTAGCTCCGCAGCAGGCCGACCAGACGGCCCTGCACCTTGACCCGGTCCGGTGGGAAGATACGGGTTTCGTACTTCTTGTTGGCCGGTTCCAGGGCGATGGAGGCGCCCTTGCGACGCAGCCGTTTCAAGGTGACCTCCATATCGTCCACCAGCGCCACCACGATGGTTCCGGCGTCGGCGCTTTCGCAGCTGCGGATCACCACGGTGTCGCCGTCATGGATGCCGGCGTCGATCATGGAATCGCCCTCGACGGTCAGGGCGTAGTGATTGCCGCTGCCCAGCATGGAAGCCGGGATGTCGATGCTGTTGGCGTGATCGCGCAGCGCCTCGATGGGCGTGCCGGCGGCGATCTTGCCGTAGAGCGGCAGGGTGACGGAGTCCGACGGGGTGGCCACCGGCGCGCCGACCAGCGAGGGCGAGAAGCTGCCCTTGATCACGGTGGGCGAGAATTGCTTGCCGGGGGGCGGCAGCGCTTGGTCGGCGGCGTTCTCGGGCAGGCGCACCACTTCGAGGGCGCGGGCGCGATGGGCGAGGCGACGGATGAAGCCGCGTTCCTCCAGCCCGGTGATCAGGCGGTGGATGCCGGACTTGGACTTGAGGTCGAGGGCGTCCTTCATTTCGTCGAACGAGGGAGAGATGCCGGTGGCGCGAAGCCGCTGATCGATGAACATCAACAGCTCGTACTGCTTGCGGGTCAACATGTTTGAGACTCCCCCCGGCCGGCGGAATTATGGAACAAAGGCAAAACCATCCTGTTTTGTTCTAGGCCCGTTCCCCTTATGAGTCAAACGGATTTTCGCGGCTCTCGCCGAGGGGTGTTGCGGCGCTTCCCCCGCCTCGCAATTCTTGCCATAGTGCGCGCTTGTTCGTAACGAGGCGTCGTCATTGCCGCTCTGCCACAACATGTGGTATACGCGTCGGTCCGACATCATTGAATTGGGGCTGGTAGAGGGTCATGGCGGGTCATTCACAGTTCAAGAACATCATGCACCGCAAGGGGGCGCAAGACGCCAAGCGGGCCAAGATCTTCACCAAGTTGATTCGCGAACTGACGGTGGCGGCGCGGTCGGGCCTGCCTGACCCGGCTGCCAATCCGCGGCTGCGGGCGGCCATCGTGGCGGCGCGGGGCGCCAACATGTCCAAGGACACCATGGACCGCGCCATCAAGCGCGGCGCCGGCGGCGAGGACGGGGCCAATTACGAGGAGGTCCGCTACGAGGGCTATGGCCCCGGTTCGGTGGCCATCATCGTCGAGGGTCTGACCGACAACCGCAATCGCACCGCCTCGGAAGTGCGCACCGCCTTCAATAAGAACAGCGGCGCCCTGGGCGAGACCAATTCGGTGTCGTTCATGTTCGACCGCATCGGCGCCATCCGCTATCCCGTCGCCGCCGCGTCGAGCGAGGCCATGTTCGAGGGCGCCCTGGATGCCGGCGCCGACAACGTGGAATCCGATGACGAGTGTCACGAAATCACCTGCGCCCCCGACGATCTCGGCGCGGTGCGGGAAGCGCTGGAGGCCAAGTTCGGCACGCCGGAATACGCCCGGCTGGACTGGAAGGCCCAGACCACCGTGCCGGTGACCGACGAAGACACCGCCAGATTGCTGCTGAAGCTTTTGGATATTTTGGAGGACAACGACGACGTCCAGCGGGTTCAGGCGAATTTCGAGATCGCCGACGACCTCATGGAGCGTCTCGGCTAGTCCTGGGGGCGTTGGTCTGCCATGAGAGTCCTTGGCCTCGATCCGGGGCTGCGCAACACCGGTTGGGGGATCATCGACGTGGTGGACAACCGCCTGCGTCATGTAGCCGACGGCGTGGTGAAGTCTGATGCTGCGCTGACGCTGGCCGAACGGCTGGTTCAACTGTTCGACGGAATCACCGCCATCATCGGTCAATGGACCCCGGACGAGGCGGCGGTGGAAGAGACCTTCGTCAACAAGAACCCGGAAAGCACCCTGAAACTGGGCCAAGCCCGTGGCGTGGTGCTGCTGGCTCCCGCCAAGTGTGGCCTGGTGGTGGGCGAATATGCCGCCACCCTGGTCAAGCAATCGGTGGTGGGGACCGGCCGTGCCGCCAAGGAGCAAGTGGGGATGATGGTTCGGACCTTGTTGCCGGGATGCCTGGCCGCCACCCCCGATGCCGCCGACGCGCTGGCGGTGGCCATCTGCCATGCCCATCACCGCAATACCCAGAAGCGCCTGGCGAGGGCGCTGCGATGATCGCCAAGCTCAAGGGCCTGATCGACTCGCTGGGCGACGACTGGGCGGTGGTCGATTGCGGTGGCGTCGGTTATCTGGTGGCGTGCTCATCACGGACCCTGGCGCGGTTGCAGACCGGCACGGCGGCCACCCTGTTCGTCGAGACCCATGTGCGGGAAGACGCCATCTCGCTCTACGGCTTCCTGGAGACCGGCGAGCGCGACTGGTTCCGTCTGCTGACCACGGTTCAGGGCGTCGGGGCCAAGGTGGCGCTGTCGATTTTGTCGGTGGCGGCGCCGGAGCAGTTGTTGCAGATCATCGCGGCCCAGGACAAGACCGGCCTGACCCAGGCCAATGGGGTTGGCCCCAAGCTGGCGCTGCGCATCCTGACCGAGTTGAAGGACAAGGCCGGCAAGATCGTGCTGGGCGGTTTCGCCCCTGGCGGTGTCACGGTGTCCTTGCCCGGCGCATTGCCCATGCCCGTCGCCTCGGGCCGCATGGAGGACGCCGTCTCCGCCCTGTCCAATCTCGGCTACAAGCGGCTGGAGGCGTTCCAGGCGGTGGGCGAGGCGGCGCGTGACCTGCCCGAGGATGCCGACGCCCCGACCCTGATCCGCGCCGCCCTCAAGCGTCTGGGCAAGGACCTGACGCGATGATGAGCGAGGCGCAGCCGAAGCGCGGGCGCATTGAGCGCCCCGGAGCGCAGCGGAGGAGCCAAGCACGCGGATGCGTGCGCCCGGCGCTTGAGGGGCTATCCACATGAATTCTTCCCGCGAGGTGTCGCCGGAACAAAAGCCGGGGGAGCCGGAAGCCTCCATTCGGCCGCAATCGCTCGACGACTTCGTCGGCCAGCGTCAGGTCTGCGAGAACCTTAAGGTGTTCATCGCCGCCGCCCGTTCGCGCGGCGAGGCGCTGGACCATGTGCTGTTCCATGGCCCGCCGGGACTGGGCAAGACCACCCTGGCCCAGATCATGGCCCGCGAGCTTGGGGTGGGGTTTCGCGCCACTTCGGGGCCGGTGATCCAGCGCGCCGGCGACCTGGCGGCGCTGCTGACCAATCTCGAGCCGCGCGACGTCTTGTTCATCGACGAGATCCATCGCCTTAATCCTGCCATAGAAGAAGTGCTTTATCCCGCTATGGAGGATTTTCAGCTCGACCTCATCATCGGCGAGGGGCCGGCCGCTCGCTCTGTCCGCATCGACCTTCCCCAGTTCACGCTGGTGGGAGCGACGACCCGTTCCGGTTTGCTGACCACGCCGCTGCGCGAGCGTTTCGGCATTCCGTGCCGGATGAATTTCTACACGCCGGAAGAGCTGGAATCCATTGTCCGCCGCGCCTCTCGGGTGCTGAATTTCGAGCTGACCGGCGACGGTGCTGCCGAGGTGGCGCGACGCTCGCGCGGCACGCCGCGGGTGGCCGGACGCCTGCTGCGCCGGGTGCGTGACTTCGCCGCCGTGGCCGGGCGCTCGCCGGTGACGGCCGAGGTGGCCGACGCGGCGCTGAACCGGCTGGAAGTGGACCAGATCGGTCTCGACGCCATGGACCGCCGCTATCTGCGCTGCATCGCCGAGAATTACGGCGGCGGCCCGGTCGGGGTGGAAACCCTGGCGGCGGCGCTGTCGGAGAGCCGCGACACCCTGGAAGAGGTGGTCGAGCCCTATCTGCTGCAACAAGGCCTGATCCAGCGCACGCCGCGCGGACGCATGCTGTCGGCCTCTGGGTTCAAGCATATCGGCCTCAATCCTCCCCGCGACCTGTTGGTGCAGTTGGACCTGCTGGCCAAGCTGCCGGAGGAGGAGGAATGAGTCCCATTCATAGCTTCCCCATCCGGGTCTATTACGAGGACACCGATGCCGGCGGCATCGTCTACCACGCCAACTATCTGAACTTCGCCGAGCGGGCGCGGACCGAGCTGGTGCGCGAGATGGGGATCAGCCAGCGGGCCATGCTGGAGGAGGGCGGGGGCACCGCCTTCGCCGTGCGGGCCGCCAGCCTGGACTTCCTCCGGCCGGCCAAGCTGGACGACCTTCTGCGGGTGGAGACCGAGGTCACCGCCGTCGGCGGCGCCAGTGTCGAACTGCGCCAGATCATCAAGCGCGACCCGGATGCGACGGAATTGGTTCGCATCGCGGTACGGCTAGGCTATATCACCCTGGCCGGAAAGCCGGCGCGTATTCCGGCCAGGGTTAGAGACTTGTTCGGGAACTGGATCAGCGAAAGGCGGTAATGATCATGGATCCTACTCAGACAGCGGCGGTCGCAGGGATGGCCGTGCAGCAAGATCTGTCCATGTGGGCGTTGTTTCTGCGGGCCGACATCATCGTGAAATTCGTCATGATGGCGTTGATCGGCGCTTCGTTCTGGTGCTGGGCGATCATCTTCGACAAGTTGCTGAAGGTGCGTCAGCTTTCGGCCAAGGCCGAGCATTTCGAGGAAGCGTTCTGGTCGGGCGGCTCGCTGGAGGAGCTGTACGACCGCATCGGTTCGCGGCCGCTGGACCCCATGTCGTCCATCTTCGTCGCCGCCATGCGCGAGTGGCGCCGGTCGGCCGCCAAGGGCCTCGCCGACCGCGACAGCACGCGGGCCAGCCTGCCCCAGCGCATCGACCGGGTGATGAGCGTCACCCTGGGTCGTGAGATGGAGCTGCTGGAACGCCGGTTGGGCTTCCTCGCCTCGGTGGGCTCGACGGCGCCGTTCATCGGCCTGTTCGGCACGGTGTGGGGCATCATGAACAGCTTCCAATCCATCGCCGCCACCAAGAACACCTCGCTGGCGGTGGTCGCTCCCGGCATTTCAGAGGCGCTATTCGCCACCGCGCTGGGCCTGGTCGCCGCGATCCCGGCGGTCATCGCCTACAACAAGATCTCCAGCGATCTCGACCGCTATTCCAAGCGGCTTGAGAACTTCGCCGGCGAATTCGGCGCGATCCTGTCGCGTCAGTTGGAGGAGAAAGGCTGATGGGCGCGTCGATCGGAGCCCGCAAGGGCGGGCATTCCCGCCGGTTCCGTCCGGTGGCCGAGATCAACGTCACCCCCATGGTCGACGTCATGCTGGTGCTGCTGGTCATCTTCATGGTGACGGCGCCGCTGATGACTTCCGGCGTCCAGGTGGACCTGCCCAAGACCTCGTCGGCCCCGTTGAAGGGCGAGGATCAGCCGCTGTCGGTCTCCATCGACGCCCATGGCAAGATCTGGATCCAGGAGACCGAGGTCCAGTTGGACGAACTGGCTCCCCGATTGCAGGCTATCACCGCCCAGAAGCCCGAGACCCGCATCTTCGTGCGCGGCGACAAGGGCATCGATTACGGGCGGGTGATGGAGGTGATGAGCACGCTGGGCTCCGCCGGTTTCGCGAAGGTCGCCCTGGTCACCGAAGTCAAGGGGGCCGAGCCCGCCAAGCCCGCCAAGAAGGGAGGGCGTTAGCCTTTCGTCATGGAAGAAATGCGGCGCTCCAGTTACGTCTTCTCCGGCCTTCTGCACCTCGCGATATTCCTGATCGCGGTGTTCGGCCTGCCGCAGCTCTGGCGCGAACCGCCGGTCGAAGAGACGCCGATGGTGGTCGATATCGTTCCCATCGGTGAGAAGACCAACCCGCCGCCGCTTCAGGACAACAAGCCGCAGCCCGAGCCGCAGAAGGCCGAGCCGGAACCGCCCAAGCCGGAACCACCCAAACCCGAACCGCCGAAGCCCGAGCCGCCCAAGCCGGCGCCGCCGACGCCCGCGCCGCCGCCGCCACCGCCCAAACCGGAGCCGCCCAAGCCGGAACCGGCGCCCGTTCCCATGCCCAAGCCGGAGATCAAGCCCGAGCCGCCCAAGCCCGAACCCAAGCCTGAACCGCCGAAGAAGCAGAAAGAGGTTCAGGACGAGTTGGATTCGCTGCTGAAATCGGTGGAGAAGAAGAAGCCGACGCCCAAGGACGAACTCGACAAGCTGTTGAAGTCGACCGAGAAGCTGAAGCCGTCGGTGCCGGAGAACAAGCAGGCGACCCAGACGCAAGCCCAGGCGGTGCGCGGGTCGAGCATGAACAATCCCAACGAGCCGGTCTCCATGACCGAGAACGACGCCATCCGCGCCCATATCGAGCGGTTCTGGAACGTTCCGGCCGGCGCCAAGGATGCCGACAAGCTGGTGGTCTATATCCGGGTCTCGGTCCTGCCCGACGGCACCGTCACCGATGCGCAGATTCAGATGGGCGACCCGACCATGATGCTCAATCCCTTCTATCAGGCCGCCGCCGACAGCGCGCGCCGCGCGGTGCGCGCCGCCAGTCCGCTGCCGATTCCGCTCAACAAGTATGAGCAGTTCAAAGATTTCACGCTCGCATTCAACCCCAAGTTCGCGGCAGGAAGGTAATCCTCATGTCTCGCATCCGCTCATTCGCGGCGCTGATCGCCGCCGCCATCGTCCTCGGGGTCATGACCGCCGGTCCGGCGCTCGCCGAGGTGCGCATCGATATCACCCACGGCCAGATGAAGCCACTGCCCATCGCCATTCCCGATTTCGCCGGCACGTCCGGCCAGGAAAGCCAGATCGGCAAGGACATCGCCCGGGTGGTTTCCGCCGACCTGGAACGGTCCGGCCTGTTCAAGCCCATCGATCCCAAGGCCTTCATCCAGACGGTGGCGTCGTTGCAGGTGCAGCCGCGCTTCCCCGACTGGAAGGCGATCAACGCCGAGGCGCTGGTCCAGGGCAAGGTGGAAAGCACAGGCGACGGCCGGGTCAAGGTCGACTTCCGCCTGTGGGACGTGTTCTCCGAGGCCTATATGACCGGCTGGACGCTCAGCGCGGCGCCGCAGGATTGGCGGCGGCTGTCGCACAAGGTGGCCGACGCCATCTATAAGCGGGTCACCGGCGAGGACGGCTATTTCGACACCCAGATCGTCTACATCGCCGAATCGGGTCCCAAGAATGATCGCCGCAAGCGGCTGGCCATCATGGACCAGGACGGCGAGGGGCATCGCTTCCTGACCGATGGCAGCGAGTTGGTGCTGACCCCCCGGTTCTCGCCCAGCTCGCGCGAAATCACCTATCTGTCCTACTTCAAGGGCGTGCCGCGGGTTTACATCTTCAACCTGGACACCGGCCGCCGCGAGGCGCTGGGCAACTTCCCCGGCATGACCTTCGCTCCCCGGTTCTCGCCCGATGGGAACAAGGTCATCTTCAGCATGGCCGAGGACGGCAACACCGAAATCTACGAGATGAACCTGCTGACCCGGCAGAAGACCCGGCTGACCAACAATCCCGCCATCGACACCGCGCCCAGCTATTCTCCCGACGGGTCCCAGGTGGTGTTCGAGTCCGATCGCGGCGGCGGGCAGCAGATGTACATCATGACCGCCAACGGCGGCAACCCGACCCGCATCAGCTTCGGCGACGGTCGTTACGGCACTCCGGTATGGAGTCCTCGTGGCGATCTGATCGCCTTCACCAAGCAGAAGGGTGGCCAGTTCTTCATAGGTGTCATGCATCCCGACGGTTCGGGCGAGCGGTTGCTGGCCGAGGGCTTCCTGGTGGAAGGGCCGACTTGGGCTCCCAATGGCCGCGTTCTGTCCTTTTTCCGCGAGTCTCCGTCGGATGAGCGTGGGCGGGGCCAATCGGTCCGGCTATACACCATTGACCTTACCGGATTTAACGAGCGGGTGCTTTTAACTCCGCTTGATGGGTCCGATCCTGCGTGGTCCCCCTTGATTCCCTAGAATTATGTTTGTATAGTCCGCGCCGATTAGGATTTATTCCGGTGACATCTGGTCCCAAGCTGATGGTGTCACTGGAGGGGCGTGCCGGCCCAGTGGTCGGCGCGGAGTCTCTAGGGTCCGATCGTTATTCCGTCCCGCGTCGCATTGAGGGGGAGTCCTCAAAAAATGAAACTGCGTTTCCTGAGCATCCTTGCCGCCGCCGCCCTGCTTGCGGCTTGCGAATCCGCCCCGTCCGACAGTGCCAACAAGGGTGGTGCCGGCCAGACTTCTCCGGCCGTCTCCGCTCCGTCCAAGGGCATCGTCGCCGGTTCCAAGGAAGACTTCGTCGCCAATGTTGGCGATCGTGTCTTCTTTGATTTCGACAAGTCGTCCCTGCGCGCTGATGCCAAGGCTACCCTGGCTAAGCAGGCCGCCTGGCTGAAGCAGTACCCGAACTACTCGCTGACCATCGAAGGCCATGCCGACGAGCGCGGCACCCGCGAGTACAACCTTGCCCTCGGCGAGAAGCGTGCCAATTCCGTGAAGGAATTCCTGACCGCCAACGGCGTCGCCGCCGCTCGCGTCAAGACCGTCTCCTACGGCAAGGAGCGCCCCGTCGCTCTCGGCTCGAACGAGGCCGCCTGGTCGCAGAACCGTCGTGGCGTGACCGTCCTGAACTAATCAGGGCGTTTACGACGTGAAATGGGGCGTCCGCCTTGTCCGTAAGGTCCTTGACCTGCGGATTGGGCGGGCGCCTTATTTTTGCCTGAAACACGGCGAATAGTCCTGTTTCCTAAGTTATTCGTCCCAAGCCTTTCGCTCACGAGGTCGGCCCGTGCGACGCATCGTTCTCTCCACCGTACTTTCCGCGCTGCTGGGTAGCGCCTTTCTGGCGGCTCCGGCCATGGCCCAGAGCGACACCCGCGCCCTTTATGATCGCATCGACCGGCTGGAGCGGGACCTCTCGACCATGCAAAGCCAGATGGCCCGTGGTGGTGGTGGTCCCGCCACCGTGATCCGCTCCCCGGCGGCCGGCGGCAACGACGGCAGCGTGGCGGGCAACGCGGCGTCGCGCCTGGAGGACCGCATCAACGAGTTGGAAGATGCGAACCGCCAGTTGACCGGCAAGATCGAGGAGGCCAACTTCAAGGCCGGCCAGCTTGCCAAGCAGCTGGATCGCATGCAGACCGACATCGACCTGCGCTTCAAGGATTTGCAGGAGGCCAAGCCGCAAGGCGCCGCGGCCCCGCAGCCGCCGCAGAACAGCGTTTCCATGCCGACGCCGGGCGCTGTCGCCCCCAACGGCGCGCCGGTCCTGATTCCGCCCAAGGGCGCCGTGGTCGGCGCCAATTCCGCCGACAATCCCGGCCCGGCTCCCGGCCCTCAGGTCCTGGGCAGCATGCCGGCCAAGGATCTGAAACGGGCCGAGGCCCAGGCCGTTACGCCGCCGGCCGCTCCCAAGGATGCGCAAGGCGCCTATGACGATGCCTATTCCCTGGCGCAGAAGGGTGACTATGACGGGGCCGAGCGGGGATTTCAGGCCTTCTTGAAGCAGTACCCCAACCATCAACTGGCCGGTAACGCCCAATACTGGCTGGGCGACATCGCCTTTTCCCAGCGCAAGGACTTCGCCCAGGCGGCCACGCTGTTCGGCGAGGCCTACAAGAAGTACCCCAAGCACACCAAGGCTCCCGACATGCTCTATAAGCTGGGCGCGTCCCTCGGCCAACTGGGGCAGAAGGCGGATGCCTGCAAGGCGTATTCGCTGCTGGCCCAGATGCATCCCGACATGCCAGACCGCATCAAGCGCGCCGTCGCCGGCGACAAGCAGCGCCTCGGCTGCAAGTGACGGATGGGCGCCCGCGCGCCACTGTCTTCCGACGACTTCGCCGCCCTGATGGCCCCGCTGGGGCCGTTCGAGGCGCCGCCGCGCTTGGCCGTGGCGGTGTCGGGCGGCGCCGACAGTCTGGCCCTGGCCCTGCTGGCCGCCGAATGGGCCAAGGCGCGGGGCGGCGAGGCGGTGGCGCTGACGGTGGACCACCGGCTGCGGCCGGACTCGACCGATGAGGCCGCTCGTGTCGGCGGCTGGCTGGCCACTCACGGCATTCGCCACCATACTTTGAGCTGGGACGGGGACAAGCCCGCCGCCGACCTGCAGGCGGCGGCGCGCCACGCCCGCTACCGGCTGCTGGGCGCGTTCTGCCGGACCTCCGGGATTTTGCACTTGCTGCTGGCCCATCACCGCGAGGATCAGGCGGAGACGCTGCTGCTGCGGCTGGGGCGGGGCTCCGGGGTCGATGGCCTGTCCGCCATGGCGGCTTCGCTCCCGACCCGCTGGGGACGGCTGTTGCGGCCGCTGCTGGAGGTTCCCCGCCAGCGTTTGCGGGCAAGTCTGGAGGCGCGCGGGCAGGCCTGGATCGAGGATCCCTCCAACGCCAATGCCGCCTTCGCGCGGGTGCGGCTGCGGCATCTGGCGCCGATCCTGTCCGCCGAGGGGATGGGGCCGGAGCGGCTGGCGGCGACCGCCCGGCGGCTGGCGCGGGTTCGCGTCGCCCTGGAGCAGGCGGTGGCCGAGGCCGCGTGCCGTTTCGTGGTGCTGCATGCGGCTGGCTTCGCCCGCTGCGACGCCTCGGTGTTCACCCGTCTGCCGGAGGAGATCAGCCTGCGCCTGCTGTCCCGCCTGCTGCTGGTGGTGGGAGGCGGGGAATACGGTCCTCGTCTGGACCGGCTGGAGCGGTTGCATGCCGAGCTGCGCGGCGGGCTGTCCGCCGCCCGCACCCTGGGCGGTTGCCGGCTGGTGCCATCCGGGGCGGAAGTGCTGATCTGCCGCGAGCCGGGCAAGGTGGCGCCGCCGGTGGCCCTGGTCGCCGGCGAGGATCTGGTGTGGGATGGCCGCTTCCGCGTCGAGGTCGCACCGGATGCGCCCTCCGGTCTGTTCCTGGGGGCTTTGGGGGCCATGGGATGGCGGCGGCTGTGCGAAAGGGCCGGTCGCGACCGCCTGATCCAACTGCCGGCTTGCGTTCGTCCCACATTACCTGCTCTCTTCGGCGAGGATGGTGTTTCCGCCGTGCCTCACCTCGGCTATAACCGTGGTGAGGCCGGGGCGGCGCTGCGCCATTTGGCGGCGGCGCCGCTGTGGACTTTGACGGCAACCGGCCCGCGCCTTGTGTAGGCTCGATTCGGCATTATCTGTAGGGCGATGCATTCGGGCTTGAGGACCGAAGGGCCGGAAACGGCCCCTCCTCGGCCAAACCAGGAAGGACCCGACCTTGAACTTCAGCAAGAACCTGGCGCTGTGGGTCATCATCGCCGTACTGCTGGTGATGCTCTTCAACCTGTTCCAGGCATCCTCGCCCCCGCGCGGGCTGGGGCAGACCTCGTATTCGGATTTTCTTGCCGATGTGGATCGGGGCGGCGTCACCGACGTGACCATCCAGGGCAGCAGCGTCAGCGGCCATTTCAGCGACGGCCGGCCGTTCACCACCTATATGCCGCAGGACGCCAACGTCGTCGACAAGCTGCGGACCCAGAACGTGCGCATCACCGCGGTGCCGCCCTCCGACGACACGCCGACCCTGTGGAGCGTGCTGGTGTCGTGGTTCCCCATGCTGCTGCTGATCGGCGTCTGGATCTTCTTCATGCGCCAGATGCAGTCGGGCGGCGGCAAGGCCATGGGCTTCGGCAAGTCCCGTGCCCGCCTGCTGACCGAGAAGACCGGCCGCGTCACTTTCGAGGACGTCGCCGGCATCGACGAGGCCAAGCAGGAGCTGGAGGAGATCGTCGAGTTCCTCAAGGACCCGCAGAAGTTCCAGCGTCTCGGCGGCAAGATTCCCAAGGGCTGCCTGCTGGTCGGCCCCCCCGGTACCGGTAAGACCCTGCTGGCCCGCGCCATCGCCGGCGAGGCCAATGTGCCGTTCTTCACCATTTCCGGCTCGGACTTCGTCGAGATGTTCGTCGGCGTCGGCGCGAGCCGTGTCCGCGACATGTTCGAGCAGGGCAAGAAGAACGCGCCCTGCATCATCTTCATCGATGAAATCGACGCGGTCGGCCGTCATCGCGGCGCCGGCCTCGGCGGCGGCAATGACGAGCGCGAGCAGACCCTGAACCAGTTGCTGGTGGAGATGGACGGGTTCGAGTCCAACGAGGGCGTCATCCTGATCGCCGCCACCAACCGTCCCGACGTCCTCGATCCCGCCCTGCTGCGTCCCGGCCGGTTCGACCGTCAGGTGACGGTGCCCAATCCCGACATCCTCGGCCGCGAAAAGATCATCAAGGTCCATATGCGCAAGGTGCCGCTGTCGCCCGACGTGGACGCCCGCATCATCGCGCGCGGCACGCCCGGTTTCTCCGGCGCCGATCTGGCCAATCTGGTCAACGAAGCCGCCTTGCTGGCCGCCCGCATCGGCAAGCGGGTGGTGACCATGGCCGAGTTCGAGGCCGCCAAGGATAAGGTCATGATGGGGGCCGAGCGCCGCTCCATGGTCATGACCGAGGAAGAGAAGAAGCTCACCGCCTATCACGAGGCCGGCCACGCCCTGGTGATGATGCATGTGCCCGGTCACGAGCCGCTGCACAAGGTCACCATCATTCCGCGCGGCCGTGCCCTGGGCCTGACCATGTCGCTGCCGGAGCGTGACCGCTATTCGCTGTCGCTGCGCCAGATCAAGGCGATGATCGCCGCCTTCTTCGGCGGTCGGGTGGCCGAGGAAATGATCTTCGGCCTCGATTCTGTGACCACCGGCGCCTCCAACGACATCCAGCGCGCCACCGAATTGTCGCGCAAGCTGGTGACCGAATTTGGCTTCTCGGAGAAGCTGGGGCCGCTGCGTTACAACGACAATCAGGAAGAGATCTTTCTGGGCCACTCGGTGACGCAGCACAAGAGCGTGTCCGAGACCACCTCCAGCCTGATCGATTCCGAGGTTCGGCGCTTCGTTGAGGAGGGCGAAAACACCGCCCGCGACATCCTCGCCAAGTTCCGCGCCGAGTTGGAGATCATCGCCCGGGGCCTGCTGGAATACGAAACCCTGTCGCGTGACGACATCGACGCCCTGATCCGGGGCGAGGTCATCACCCGTGGCGACAACGGCGACAACCGCTCGAAGGAGCCGCCGCGGCGATCCTCGGTTCCCACCTCGGGGCCGGCCGGTCGCGGCAGCTTCGGGCCGGAACCGCAGCCCGGTGCCTGAGCCGGGCGTCACCTCCGCCTTCCGTCGAAGCCCCGCCCTGCCGCGGGGCTTCGCACTGGAGGGGGAGGACATCCTCCGCCATCTCTATCTGCTGCCCAGCGGTCTGGTCTGGGGCGAGCAGGCCGCCGCCGCCATCATCGCCGGCCATGGCTGGCCCATCGCCGAGGGCGGGGCCGCCTTCACCGCCTTCGGGGTGATCCTGCGGGACGGGCAGGGGGCTCATCTGGCCGTCGCCCCCTTCGCCGAAGCGGTGGACTGGGCCGAGGGCGAAAGCCCCGACATCGCCCGCCACCTGGGCGCCCTGGTCCAGCGCATCGGCCGCCGCCGCCCGGCCTGGGGCGGCATCGCCATGGACCGGCCGGCGATCATGGGCATCGTCAACGTCACGCCCGACAGCTTTTCCGACGGCGGCGAGGCATTCACCCCCGATGCCGCCATCGCGCGCGGGCTGGCCATGGTCGAGGCCGGCGCCACCATCATCGACGTGGGCGGCGAATCCACCCGTCCCGGCGCCGAGCCGGTTTCGGTGGATGAGGAGGAACGGCGGGTGCTGCCGGTGGTGCGCGCCCTGGCCGAGCGGGGACTCTGTGTCTCCATCGACACCCGCCACGCCCGCGTCATGGCGGCGACGGTGGCGGCCGGCGCCCGGATCATCAACGACGTCACCGCCCTGGCCGGCGACCCGGACGCGCTGACGGTGGCGGCGAAGTCGGGGGCCGATCTCTGCCTGATGCACATGCAGGGCGACGACCCCCGCACCATGCAGGCCGCGCCCCGCTATGCCTGCGCTCCGCTCGACGTCTATGACGGGCTGGCGGCGCGGGTGGCCGCCTGCGAGGCCGCCGGCATCGCGCGTGCCCGCATCTGCATCGATCCCGGCATCGGCTTCGGCAAGACCCCGGAGCACAATGCCCAGATTCTCGGATCGCTGGCCCTGCTGCACGGGCTGGGGCTGCCGGTGCTGCTGGGGGTGTCGCGCAAGAGCTTCGTCGCCGCCCTAAGCCAGGGCGAGCCGGCCCGGCAGCGCCTGCCCGGCACCCTGGCCGCCGAACTGGCCGGCCTCGACGTCGGCATGCAGGTGCTGCGCGTCCACGACGTGTCGGAGACCGTGCAGGCGGTGGCGGTGTGGCGGGCGATGCGGGATGGTGGGTGAAAATTGGGGGGCCGTCTTCGCCTGCTGGCCGCTCCTCAAACGAGGAGCGGCTGAATTTCATCCAATCAAATGTAGCTTTAATTGATAGTAAGCTTACCTGCTGTGACAATTAGATTTACCAGCTGTGACTTTATGTCGATGCTGTCAACCTCATAGTTTATTAGATCATCACCTAAGTATATATGGCTTGCATCTTTTTCTGCTAGCGTAAATATTTCTGTTCCCTTTGTGATAGCGCCTGACGTGACCTGTATCGTGGCGTATCGTTCATTATATTTAACCGCATATCCAAGTTTTGTTTGTTGTTCTTTTCCAACTTCGTTTACGGCAAGAAGTTTTATCGTTGCAAATGCCCCGCTTATGTTGCACCACTTACCGACAGAGCATGTAATTATGCTTGGATCGGATGGGCGAAACTTTATAGATTTTTTTATTGATGCGAAGCTAACATTTCGCCCAGTAATGCTTATAGATTCTTCTGAATCATTCGAGATGCTCAGGGACGCATCCGCTAAGTTAAGTTTTGCCGCCACGACATCTCCGGGCTTTAATCCAATCGCGGCTTTAAATCCATCGTCATTTGATATTGTAAGGGCGCTTGCTGTTAGTAGCGATGAGTAATAAATTAACTGATCTACATCTTTTCGCACTAAGCGCCCAATCCAGTCAGAGCATGGGCTGTTTACGGATCCATCACCGAAGCTGACTTTTCCGTCGAGAATGTTTGTAAGATTGACCGAAGCGTATTGTGCTTTAATACTTGATGTTTTATTTATTTTTGCTGATATATTTACGTAAGACGGCACTGATGCGCTTGCATCGAAATCAGCATTAATTTTTTTTGATATCTCAGAGTCCGTGACAGATGAAATTTTCTTTTGTCCATTAATGCATGATGTTCCTGTTTGGGCGTTGCTGTTTACATCAATTATAGATCCTACTTCTAGATCAGACTGGGGTGGGACGACAGGATTTTTTCGGAATTCTCCATATTGGTCTAGCGGAATAGTTCCGCCACAACCGGTCAGAATGGCAACAGATGTGACTATAACTAGCATATTACGCATCATTCCCTCCATTGATACGCGGAAAAACATGGCGTATGGCAGTGTAAAAAAATCATACCATAAACCGCCACTTATGCAATAATTGGATGTGTTTATGTTTACGCGCTATACTATTTGGTGACGGCCACCCCTTTTCCCCCTTCCCATCTCCCCCCGACTCGCGGTAATCAATCCCTCTCCTACGAGGTTGGTGGGCCGGTTTGCCGGAATTCGCCTCTCCCCCTCGTCATGCCCGGACGTGGCCTGGTGATGACGAGGGGGAGAGGCGTCCGTCAAGGTGAGACCGCACGAGAGGATGTAGCAGACTGATGACACGTAAGCTGTTCGGCACCGACGGGGTACGCGGCACCGCCAATATCGAGCCCATGACCGCCGAGACGGCGTTGAAGCTGGGCATGGCCGCCGGGCGGCACTTCACCCGCGGCGACCATCGCCACATGGTGGTGATCGGCAAGGACACCCGCCTGTCGGGCTATCTGCTGGAACCGGCGCTGACGGCGGGGTTCATTTCGGTGGGGATGGACGTGGTGCTGCTGGGGCCGCTGCCGACTCCGGCGGTGGCCATGCTGACCCGCTCCTTGCGCGCCGATCTCGGCGTGGTGATCTCGGCGTCGCACAATCCCTATGAGGACAACGGCATCAAGCTGTTCGGCCCCGACGGTTTCAAGCTGTCCGACGAGGACGAACTGACCATCGAGGCCAAGATGTCCAACGGTCTCGAGGCCTATCGGGTCGGCTCGGACCATCTCGGCCGGGCCAAGCGGCTCGACGACGCCAATGGCCGCTATATCGAATACGCCAAGAACACCTTTCCGCGCGGCTTGCGCCTGGACGGGCTCAAGATCGTGGTCGATTGCGCCAACGGCGCCGCCTACAAGGTCGCGCCCACCGTGCTGTGGGAGCTGGGGGCCGAGGTGGTGCCGGTGGCGGTGTCGCCCGACGGCTTCAACATCAACAAGAATTGCGGCTCGCTTTACACCGAGGTCATGCGGGAGCAGGTGGTGGCGCACGGCGCCCATCTTGGCATCGCGCTGGACGGCGACGCCGACCGGGTGGTGCTGTGTGACGAACTCGGCAACATGATCGACGGCGATCAGTTGATGGCCCTGATCGGCGACCTGTGGCACCGCTCCGGCCAGCTCAAGGGCGGCGGCGTCGTCGCCACCGTCATGTCCAATCTGGGGCTGGAGCGCTTTCTGGCTCAGCGTGGCCTCGGCATGGTCCGTACCAATGTGGGCGACCGCTACGTGCTGGAGCACATGCGGCGTGACGGTTTCAACGTGGGCGGCGAGCAGTCGGGCCACATCATCCTGTCCGACTATTCCACCACCGGCGACGGGCTGGTGGCGGCGTTGCAGGTGCTGGCGGCGCTGATTCAATCGGGCAAGCCGGCCAGCGAGATGCTGCGGCTGTTCACGCCCTTGCCGCAGGTGCTGAAGAATGTGCGGGTCGCCGGCGCCTCGGTGGTCGAGGTGCTGGCCAATAGCGCCGTCGAAGCCGCCATCGCGGCGGGAGAGGCGAAGCTCTCCGGTCAGGGACGGCTGTTGATCCGCAAGTCGGGCACCGAGCCCCTGATCCGGGTGATGGCGGAGGGTGAGGACCTGACGCTGGTCACCGCCGTGGTCGACGACATCGTCGAAACCGTCCGGCGGGTCGCGGGGTAGGGTTCAGGCCGCCACCGCCGTGGCGGTCTGGCTGCACCGGTCCATGACCCGGCGCATGGTGCGGGCGATGTCGGGGCACAACTCGGTCAGGCGCTCGGCCAGATCCCGGGCCAGAGTCTGGTCGATGGACTGGCCGGATGCCTCGGCCTCGAGAAGCTCGGCAAGCCGATCGATCTCTTCCCAACGGTACTGCATGATGGACCTCGCGGTTTGTCGGAATCATTCGTTAGTATTAGAGATGCTAGATGAAGATGTTGCGCCGCACAATCGGTCAAACACCTTATTTAGTGCGGCGTTACAACTTGTCACCTGCATCTGGTTTTCGACGGGCGGCGTGACGGAATGTGGCGTAAGCTTGCCCGGTGGGATGGCGGAGGCTTGAGGATGCAGGGGCGCGTACTTGTCGTGGCCGGGTCGGATTCGGGCGGTGGCGCCGGCATTCAGGCCGACATCAAGACGGTGACCTGTCTCGGGGGCTTCGCCGCCACCGCCGTTACCGCCCTGACGGCGCAGAACACCCAGGGGGTGTTCGGCATCTCCGAAGTGGCGCCGGACTTCGTCCGCCTCCAGATGGAGGTGGTGTTGCGCGATATCGGCGCCGACTGCATCAAGACCGGCATGCTGGCCTCCGCTGCCATCGTCGAGGCGGTAGCCGAGGCGCTTGATCGTTTCGCCCCCGGGGTTCCGCTGGTGCTCGATCCGGTGATGGTGGCCAAGGGCGGTGCCGCCCTGCTGGCCGACAGCGCCGCCGGGGCGCTGATCGGCCGCCTGCTGCCGCGCGCCCGGCTGCTGACCCCCAATATTCCCGAGGCCGAGGCGTTGCTGGGACGAAGCATCGCCGGATTGGCCGACATGGAGCGGGCGGTGGTGGATCTGCTGGGGCTGGGCCCCAAGGCGGTGTTGCTCAAGGGCGGCCACATGGAGGGCGACGATCTGGTGGACCTGCTGGCCGACGCGGCGGGGCTGCGGCGCTTCACCGATCGGCGGATCGCCAGCCGCTCGACCCACGGCACGGGGTGTACGCTAGCCTCGGCCATCGCCGCCGGCCTCGCCCAGGGGCTGGCGCTCGATGCGGCGGTCGCCAGGGCGCGCGACTATGTCCGCAAGGCCATCGAAACGGCGCCGGGGCTGGGCAGCGGCCATGGGCCGCTCAACCATGGCTGGACGGTCGATAAAGCCGGCATGGAGCGAAGCGACTAGCCCATTGAGGGCGCGCGCCTCGTGGGGCGAAAGCCAAGGGACGCGGAGGCGTCCCGCCCGGCGATTGAAGGGCTGAAAAAGCCCTAGCGCCGCTTCTTGCCGCTCTTCGCCGGCTTGGGCATGGGCGGAAACCAGTCGTGCAGCCGGGCTTCGGCGGGGAAGACCTTGTCGCCGCGCCACCAGGCCGTGGCGGCGTCGGGGCGGTGGATCACCGCCTTCAACGCTGGCATGAAATCGACGCCGGGACAGTCGCGGCCGGCAAGGTGGAACGGCAGGGCCATGCCGAACACGGCACCGTCGAACACGTCCTTGGGCGGCATCTGATAGTCGGGCGACGGCGGCGGCCCGAACAGCGGGGCGTCGAGCTTGGCATAGGTGGTCATGCACCAGCGGGCGTCCAACTGGTAGAGCCCCCGGCATTTGAGCGGGCGAATCGCGTAGGCCGAGCAGGCGCCGTCCACCAGCAGGGCGCAGGCCCGTCCGGTCGGCCAGGACTCGATGCGGGCGATCAGGAATTCGGCATCGGGGTGCTGGCGGATTTGGTCGGCGATGTAGAACACCTCCACCGCCGTGGCCCCGACGCGTTGATGGCAGCACCAGCCGCAGCCCTTGCCGCAGGCGGCCCGCCGGGTTCCCAGGGCGAAGGCGGGGGTGGAGCGGATCTCCGCCCACAGGGATTCGGCCATGGCGTAGACCTCGCCCACCGCCGCCACCGCCGCTTCGGCGCCCTTGGGCAAGGCGGCGGCGGCGATGGTCCTGGCGGCGTCGAAAGCGGCGTCGCGGAGGGGCGAAACCTTGGCCCCGCCGCCGCGCGGCGCGGCGATGGCGTTCAGGGCTGAATCGGCGGTGAATGGGCTGGTCATGGCGGTGAGGATAGCAAGTCGGGCGCGGCGGCGCCACCCGGCTGAGGATTCTTGAAAGCGGCATAAATGCCTCGTTGACGCGCTTGCTTCCGCCCCCCTAAACTCCGCGCGGGCCAAGGCCCCCCAACGGGCCGCGTCCCTTCTGCAAGGGAGGGTTACATCTTATGACCGATTTTCCGAAGCCTGCTTCCAAGCCTGCCAATCCCAATTTCTCATCCGGTCCCTGCGCCAAGCGTCCTGGTTGGACGGTGGACGCGCTCAAGGACGCGCCGGTCGGCCGTTCGCATCGTGCCAAGATCGGCAAGGCGCGGCTGGAAGACGTCATCAACCGCACCCGCTCCGTGCTGGGCATTCCGGCCGATTACCGCATCGGCATCGTGCCGGCGTCGGATACCGGCGCCGTCGAGATGGCCATGTGGTCGCTGCTCGGGGCGCGGGGCATCGACGCCCTGGCCTGGGAGAGCTTCGGCGAGGGTTGGGTGACCGACATCACCAAGCAGCTCAAGATCGAAGACACCCGCGTGTTCAAGGCCGGCTACGGCGAGTTGCCCGCGCTGTCCGATGTGGATTGCGACCGCGACGTGGTGTTCACCTGGAACGGCACCACCTCCGGCGTCCGGGTTCCCAACGGCGACTGGATCAAGTCGGACCGCAAGGGCCTGACCATTTGCGACGCCACCTCGGCGGTGTTCGCCATGGACCTGCCCTGGGACAAGCTGGACGTGGTCACCTGGTCCTGGCAGAAGGTGCTGGGCGGCGAGGGCGCGCACGGCATGCTGGTGCTGTCGCCCCGCGCGGTCGAGCGGCTGGAGACCTACAAGCCGGCCTGGCCGTTGCCCAAGATCTTCCGCATGACCAAGGGCGGCAAGCTGATCGATGGCATCTTCAAGGGCGAGACCATCAACACGCCCTCCATGATCGCGGTCGAGGACCAGATCGACGCCCTGAAATGGGCCGAGTCCCTCGGCGGACTCAAGGCGCTGATCGCCCGTTCCGAGGCCAACCTCAAGGCGGTGCAGTCCTGGCTGGACAGTTCCGACTGGGCGACCAACCTGGCCGACGACGCCAAGGTGCGGTCGTGCACCTCCATCTGCATCGGCATCAAGGCGCCGTTCTTCACCAAGCTGTCGGCCGACGACCAGGCGGCGGCGGCCAAGAAGATCGTCTCCATCCTCGACAAGGAAGGCGTCGCCTATGACATCGGCGCCTATCGCGATGCTCCGTCGGGCCTGCGCCTGTGGGGCGGCGCCACCGTCGAGACCGGCGATGTGGAAAAACTGCTGCCATGGCTGGACTGGGCCTTCGCCCAGGTCAAGGCCGAGTTCGCGGCCAAGGTTGCCTGATACTTTCAACGCATAAACGCGGGCGCCGCTTCACCAGGAAGCGGCGCCCGAACCTTATGGGGAGTTCATATGCCCAAAGTTCTGATCAGCGATAAGCTGAGCCCGGCCGCCGTCCAGATCTTCAAGGATCGCGGCATCGAGACCGACGTCAAGGTCGGCCTCACCCCCGACGAGTTGAAGGCCATCATCGGTAATTACGACGGCCTCGCCATTCGCTCCAACACCAAGGTCACCGCCGACGTGCTGGCGGTTGCCGGCGGTCTCAAGGTGGTCGGCCGCGCAGGCATCGGCGTCGACAACGTGGACGTGCCCGCCGCCACCGCGCGCGGCATCGTGGTGATGAACACTCCCTTCGGCAATTCCATCACCACCGCCGAGCATGCCATCGCCATGATGTTCGCCCTGGCGCGCGACATCCCCCAGGCCAATGCCAGCACCCATGCCGGCAAGTGGGAAAAGTCCAAGTTCATGGGGGTCGAGCTGACCGGCAAGGTGCTGGGCATCGTCGGCTGCGGCAATATCGGCGCCATCGTCGCCGACCGGGCGCAGGGCTTGCGCATGCGCGTCATCGCCTACGACCCCTTCCTGTCGGTGGAGCGGGCCAAGGAACTGAACGTGGAGAAGGTCGAGCTGGACGAGCTGTTCCCGCGCGCCGACTTCATCACCCTGCACACGCCGCTGACCGACGCCACCCGCAACATCATCGACGCCAAGGCCATGGCCAAGATGAAGAAGGGCGTGCGCATCATCAACTGCGCGCGCGGCGGTCTGGTGGTCGAGGAAGACCTCAAGGCGGCCATCGAGTCCGGTCAGGTGGCCGGCGCGGCGCTGGACGTGTTCAAGGTCGAGCCGGCCAAGGACAACGGCCTGTTTGGCAATGAAAAGGTGGTCTGCACCCCGCATCTGGGCGCTTCGACCTCGGAAGCCCAGGAAAACGTCGCCTTGCAGGTGGCGGAGCAGATGGCCGATTACCTGCTGACCGGTGCCGTGACCAACGCCATCAACATGCCGTCGGTCTCGGCCGAGGACGCGCCCAAGCTGCGTCCCTACATGCGTCTGGCCAATCAGCTGGGCAGCTTCGCCGGCCAGCTGACCGAAACCGGCATCAACGAGGTCAAGATCGAGTATCTCGGCCATGTGGCGACGCTCAACACCAAGCCGCTGACCGCCATCGTGCTGGAAGGACTGTTGAAGCCCATGAACGAGGCGGTCAACATGGTCAACGCGCCGGTTATCGCCAAGGAGCGCAACATCAAGGTCTCCGAGGTTAAATCCGAGACCGAAAGCGACTACCACACCTTGATCCGCCTCACCGTGGTCACCGGCGAGCGCGAGCGCGCCGTCGCCGGCACCCTGTTCGGCGGCGACAAGGCCCGCGTGGTCGAGATCAAGGGCATCGCCATCGAGGCCGAGCTGGGGGCGAACATGCTGTACGTCACCAACCAGGACAAGCCTGGCTTCATCGGGGCGCTGGGCAGCGTGCTGGGGCAGGCCGGCGTCAACATCGCCACCTTCCATCTCGGTCGCTCCGAGGCCGGTGGTGACGCCATCCTGCTGACCCAGGTGGATCAGCCGGTAACGGCGGAACTGCTCGAGAAGGTCAAGGCGTTGCCCCAGGTGGTGCAGGCCAAGTCATTGCGTTTCTGATCCGGGTAATTCGGAAGTGAACACCCCCGCGGGATCGTATCCCGCGGGGGTGTTGCTGTCTTGACGGGCGATTGGTCGCGCCCTTCATAGGAAGGCGGACTTAATGCATCGATGGCATGTGAAAGGTCATGGGGTTCTTTGATTGACGATTAAGGGAATATACCCCTACTCCCTAAGGGGTAGCTACCTGCTCACTCGGTGGACTGGGGGATACGATGTCCTGGATTTTTGCGGCGTGCCGGTTCAAGGCTGGCGATCTGGACGGCACCCTGGCGGCCATCGCCCTCGCGGCCGAAGCCTCCAAGGGGGGGCATGTGTTGCCTCGATGAGCTCGGGAATCGCAAGAGCTTTTAGGTGGAGACGTCGTAACCGTCATTTCCGTTTGCCGTTCGGGGGCAAACGCGATACGTAGGCTATTGCTCGAATAACCGGGCGGCAGCGGCCGTCCTTTGTTTCAGGTTGCGACACCTCCGATGACCGATTTAGCCAATCGTGCCTTGCTGCCCGCCGGCCTGCGCGACATGTTGCCGCCCGATGCCGCCCATGAGGCCGGTGTCGTCAGCCAGCTGCTGAGTCATTTCGCCGCTCAAGGGTATGAGCGGGTCAAGCCGCCGCTGATCGAGTTCGAGGAAAGCCTGCTCGACGGCGCCGGCGCGGCGACCGCGTCCCATACCTTCCGGGTAATGGACCCGCTGAGCCAACGGATGATGGGCCTTCGCGCCGACATGACGCCCCAGGTGGCCCGCATCGCCACCACCCGGCTGGCCCAGGTCGAGCGTCCGCTTCGGCTGTCCTATGCCGGTCAGGTTCTGCGGGTGAAGGGAACCCAACTGCGCCCCGAACGCCAGTTCGGCCAGGCCGGCATCGAGTTGATCGGCAGCGATTCGCCCATGGCCGATGCCGAGGTTCTGGTGCTGACCGCCGAGGCCCTGGCCGATCTGGGGGTGCCGGGCGTCACGGTCGATATGGCTCTGCCGACGCTGATGCCGGTGCTGTTCACCGAACTCGGCCTGTCCGGCGCCCTGGCCGAGCGGTTGCGTCATGCCTTGGATCACAAGGACACCGCCCTGGTGGCCGAGGCCGGTCCGGTCGCCGCGCCGCTGCTGCAAGCCTTGATCGCCGCCGCCGGCCCCGCCGACCGCGCCGTCGCCGCTCTGATGGCCATGACCCTGCCGCCCGCCGCCGCCGCCGAGCGGGATCGGCTGGCGCGGGTGGTCGAACTGGTTCGGGCCGATCTTCCTGACCTGACGGTGACGGTTGATCCGGTGGAAAATCGCGGATTCGAGTATCATACCGGTGTCGGCTTCACCTTGTTCGCGCGCAATATCGGTGCCGAGCTGGGGCGGGGCGGCCGCTATCTCGCGGGCGGGACGGAACCCGCCACCGGGGCGACGCTGTTCATGGATTCGGTGCTGGCGGCGTTGCCGGGGCCGAAGGAGAAGCGCAAGGTATTCGTGCCCGCCGGCACGCCCCGAGCATGGGCGCAGGCGTTGCGGGTTCAGGGTTGGGTGACCGTCTGCGGGCTTGACCCCGAGGCGGCCCCGAATGTGGAAGCGAAGCGTCTTGGCTGCGGGCACCTGCTCGGGCCGGATGGAATTGTGGACGTCCAATAGGGTAGGGAACAAGAATGGCGAATGTCGCGGTGGTCGGCGCCCAGTGGGGCGACGAGGGCAAGGGCAAGATCGTCGACTGGCTGTCGGAGCGCGCCGATGTGGTGGTGCGCTTCCAAGGCGGTCACAATGCCGGCCATACCCTGGTCATCAATGGCGTGACCTATAAACTGTCGCTGCTGCCGTCCGGCGTGGTGCGGGGCAAGCTCAGCATCATCGGCAACGGTGTGGTGGTCGATCCGTGGGCGCTGCTGGACGAGATCGCCCGCATCGGCGCCCAAGGGATTGCAGTCACCCCCGACGTCCTGAAGATCGCCGAGAACGCCTGTCTGATCCTGCCGCTGCACGGTCAGCTGGATCGTGCCCGCGAGGAAGCCAGCGGCTCCGCCAAGATCGGCACCACCGGTCGCGGCATCGGCCCCGCCTACGAGGATCGGGTTGGCCGCCGCGCCATCCGGGTCTGCGATCTGGACGACCGCGCCGTGCTGGAGGCCAAGATCGAGGGCCTGCTGCGTCACCACAACGCCCTGCTGCGCGGTCTGGGTGCCGCCGAGGCCGATGGTCAGCAACTGCTGGACCAACTGCTTGAGGTCGCCCCCAAGATCCTGCCCTTCGCCGATGTGGTGTGGAGCCGTCTGGACGAGGTGCGCCACACCCGCAAGCGGGTGCTGTTCGAGGGCGCCCAGGGCGCCATGCTCGACGTGGATCACGGCACCTATCCTTATGTCACCTCGTCCAACACCGTGTCGGGCAATGCCGGAACCGGTGCCGGCGTCGGGCCGGGGCAGGTGGGCTATGTGCTGGGCATCTGCAAGGCCTACACCACCCGCGTCGGCTCGGGGCCGTTCCCCACCGAGCTGTTCGACGCCATCGGCGAACGCATTGGCGATCGCGGCCGCGAATTCGGCACCGTGACCGGCCGCCGTCGCCGTTGCGGCTGGTTCGACGCCGTCATGGTGCGTCAGGCGGTCAAGGTCGGCGGCATCAATGGCATCGCGCTGACCAAGCTGGACGTTCTCGACGGCCTGGACGAGTTGAAGATCTGCACCGGCTATCGCTCGCGCGGCGAGGTGCTGAGCCATTACCCCGCCTCCATGTCCCGTCAGGCCGATGTGGAGCCCATCTACGAGGTCATGCCGGGCTGGTCGGAAAGCACCTATGGCGCCCGGTCGTGGAAGGACCTTCCCGCCACGGCGATCAAGTATATCCGACGGGTCGAGGAACTGATCCAGGCGCCGGTGGCGCTGTTGTCCACCAGCCCCGAGCGCGAGGACACCATTCTGGTCCACGATCCCTTCGCGACGTGATTGTGGGATGGCGCTCCCGTCTTTACAGTAGGGAGCGCGCCGACGACGTTTGGTCGGCATTAGGGTGGGGCTGATGGCGGACGCCGAGCAAGCCGAGATCGAGAGCGAGGTCGAGGAGGAGGTCAAGGTCGAGGTTGCGAAGCCCGCCGGACCGCCCGGCATGCTGCGCGACCGCTACCTGATTCGCTCCAGCCAGCCCTTGCCTGAGTTATCGACCCCTTCGGCCGAGGCCTTCGCGGCCGAGGACAAGCGCGATCCCAGCCGCGCCCTGTTCGCCTTGATCTGCAAGCCGGAACTGCCGCCGCGCGTCACCGTCATGCGGGCGCTCAAGGGCGTTTCATCGCCCGGTTTGCAGCAACTGGTCGAGTGGGGACCGATGAACTGGCCGCCGGCCGGTCGCCAGTGCATGACTGTGGTCTATGAGCGTCCCGCCGGCCGCCGGATCATGACCAGTCTCAAGGGGGAGATCCGCCGGGTCGACGAGTACGAGATCACCAAGAAGGTGGTCGAGCCGTTGACCGCCGCCATCAAGGAAATCACGTCGCGCGGCATCACCCACCGCAGCATCCGCCCCACCAATCTTTTCGACATGAGCGGCAACGGCGATCGCTTCGCCTTCGGCGATTGCGTCACCGCTCCGGCCGGTTTCGACCAGTCCATGCTGTTCGAGACCATCGAGTCCGGCATGTGCACCCCTATCGCGCGGGGCAGCGGCACCTTCGCCGACGACTTTTACTCCCTGGGTGTGACCATCGCCTTTCTGCTGCTGGGGCGCAATCCGGTGGCGGGGATGAGCGAAGACGCCATCCTCAGCGCCAAGATCCAGCAGGGCAGCTACAACACCTTCATCGGCGATGAGCGGCTGCCGCTGCCCATGATCGAACTGCTGCGCGGCTTGCTCTGCGACGACGGAGATCAGCGCTGGGGCCTGGAAGACCTTGACCTGTGGATGTCGGGACGGCGCATGTCGCCATTGCAGCCGCGCGGCGAGAAGCGCGCGGCGCGCGGATTCCCGTTCCAGGGCAAGGAGTATTACAACGGCCGTGAGCTGTCGCAGGCCATGGCCAAGAGTTGGGACGCGGCCATTCCTCCGGTGGTCGAAGGCAAGGTCGAGCTTTGGCTGCGCCGCGCGGTGGAGGACAAGGACAAGGCCAATGTGGTCGCCGAGGTGGTGCGCATGGCGCTCAACGACGCCGCCGACAAAAAGGGCGCCACCGATCTTATGCTGTGCAAGGTCCTGATCCTGTTGGATCAGTCCGCTCCTATCCGCTACAAGGGCTTCAACTCCATGCCCGACGGCTTCGGGGCGGCCCTGGCGTCGGTGATGGCCAACCGGGGCGACACCCGTCTGCTGACCGAGATCATTTCGCGCGAGGTTCCCAAGCTATGGTTCGGGATGCGCGGCGAGTATCAGCCGGACAACTCTCTGATGGAGGCCAATTTCCGCGAATTGCGCAGCTTTCTGTCCCAGACCGGAATGGGATTCGGGCTCGAACGCTGCCTCTACGAGATGAACGACGCCCTGCCGTGCCAAAGCTCCCTGCTCGGCGAGGAATATGTGGTCGAGGTCAAGGAACTGCTGCCGGCCCTGAACGCCAGCGCCGGCAAGCGCGGTGATTCCAAGCATGGGCCGATCGACCGGCACATCGCTGCCTTCCTCGGTGCCCGCATGCGATCCGACATCGACCGCAACCTGGTGCAATTGAGCGATCAGAACCAGAGCGTGGTCATGATGGCCGTGTTGAATCTCTACGCCGTGCTGCAATACCGGCTGGGGCCGGAATCGCTGCCCGGCCTTGCCGGCTGGTTGGGAGCGGTCCTGGCTCCGGTGGTCGCCGGCTATCACGGCCGCGAAAAGCGCAAGGAACTGGAAAAGGAGATTCCCAAGCTGGTGCGCAAGGGCTCTATCGTCGAGATCTACAATGTGCTGGAAAACGGTGAGGAGCGGGTGCGCGACGACCAGGAGTTCCATTGGGCCCAGGCGCAGTATCACGCCGCCGAGGAAGAGATTAAGCACATCATCACCGAAACCGAGGAGCGCGCCGTCGAAGCTGACCGCATCGGGCGTCAGACTGCGGCGGTGACCGGAATCATCATCGCCATGGTGACGGCCACCATCGTGGTGATCTCGACGGTGTTCTGACCCTTACAAAGGCGGCGGGTCGGACAGCGGCAGGATGACGTGAAAGCTGGTGCCCTCGCCCAGGGTGGTGTTGACCGTGATGATGCCGCCCATGCTCTTGATGATGCCTTGCACCACCGACAGCCCCAGCCCGGTTCCCTGACCCACCGGCTTGGTGGTGAAGAACGGGTCGAAGATCTTGGCGGCGGTGGCTTGGCTCATGCCGCAGCCGGTGTCGCTGACCTTGATTTCCGCATGGGGGTGATCAAGGTCGAGGGTGGCCAGCGGGTTGGGCCCCGATCCGGCTCCGTTGTTCGCTTCGGCGATCTGTCGTGACAGTACGACCAGATCCTGGGGTTGCAAGGTGGTCAACTCCAGTTTCAGGGTGCCGGTCCCATACATGGCGTCGCGGGCGTTGTTGGTCATGTTGAGCAGGACCTGCTGCAACTGCCCGGCATCGGCGACGACGGTGGCATGGTTGACGTCGCGGTGCTTCTCCACCTTGACGGTCGGTGGCAGGATCGACGCCGCCATGGCGGAGAAGCCGTCGAAAATCGGCACCAGGTCCACCGGGGTCAGGGTTTTCTGTTCCTTGCGGCAATAGGCCAGCACGTTGCGCACGATGTCGCGGCTGTTCTTGGCGGCATCGATGATGCGCTGAACCCGCTCGCCATTCTTGTCGTCGAGCGGCGCGGTCCGCGCGATCATCTCGGCTCCCATCAGGATGGGGCCGAGCATGTTGTTGAGTTCATGGGCGATGCCGCCGGCCAGACGCCCCAGCGCCTCCAACTTGTGGCCTTCCTGGAGCATCAGTTCCAACTGGCGCCGCTCTTGGGCGATTTGGGTGACCTCGGTGACATCTTCGATGAACAGCAGCATGGAGTGCTCGGGCGCATCCGGGGACGCCGAGAACTGGGTTCCTGTCAATCGCCAGTGGTGATCGTCGTCGTCGTCCAGGCTAGGTTCACAGACCACGCTGAAGGACATGCCCGGCGGTGGAATCCGCGACGGCGGCGGCATGATGCTGTTGGGGACGAAGGTGTAGATGTTCACCCCCAACAGGCTGTTGTAGTTGTCGCCGGCCATGCTTTCGAAAGCTGGGTTGTAGAATTGGATGGTGCCGTCGAGGGCGACGACGACGATGCCCAGCGAGGCGGCGGCGAAGGTGACCCGAAGACGCTGCTCGCTTTCGGCCAGCATTTGCTCGGCCTTGCGTCGCCGCGAGATGTCGCGGCCGATCACGATCAGCGACAGCTTGCCGTCGCTGCGGACCTCGCTGATGGTCATTTCGAACGGGAAGGTGGTGGCGTCATGACGTTTGGCGGTCACTTCGCGACTGCCGCGCGGCAGGCAGTCGGCGGTTTCGTCCATCGACGTCTTGGGCGGGCTTCCGCAAGAGGGATCGCACGCCAGTTCGATCAGGTCGCCGATGCAGCGGCCGGCCAGTTCTTCCGCCATGTATCCGAACATCCGTTCGGCGGCGGCGTTGGACCAGGTGATGCAGGCATTCCCAGAGATGATGAAGATACAGTCCGCCGCATGGTCCATCAGCATCTGATGCTGGGCCTCGGCGCGCATGGACTGGGTGATGTCGAGGCCGATTCCGTCCCAGACGACTCGGCCGTCATCCATTCTCCGGGGCCGGGACGAGCCGCGCAGCCAGCGGGTTTCCCCCGTGACGGTGATGACGCGGAAATCCATCTGGATCGGTTGCAGCGTCCGTGCCGATTCCCGGATCGCCGCGATATGGGCGTTGCGATCAGCCCAATGCATCATGCTCAGCTCACCCTTGCTGGTCAGGGTGATGCCATCGGGGCGGTAGCCCAGGATGTCGACGGTGTTGTCCGAGAACCAGGGATAGGTGATGGTGCCGTCCGGGGCCATCTCGCGCCGCCAGCAGATGCAACTCAGGTCGGAGAGGATGTCGAGGGTGACGGGAGAGAAGGGCAGGGCTGCGGGCTCGTCATTCCGCGTCGAGGATGCCGTTGCGTTCATACCTGCTCTGCTGGTTGAGGGATCAAGGCGATAGTGTAGCATAGGCGTGCGCCGGGGCGACAGCTCCTCTCGATGACCGGGAGGCGAGGGCTTGGGGCGGCAGACGAGGAGCAACGGTGTGGCTGGACGCGCCCATGTGGTGGTGATCGGCAACGAAAAGGGGGGCTCGGGCAAGACCACCGTCGCCATGCATTTGGCAGTGGGGTTGATGCGTCTGGGTTTTCGGGTCGGCAGCATCGACCTCGACCACCGCCAGCAATCGCTGGGGCGCTACGTCGCCAACCGTCTGGCCTGGGTCGAACGCAGCGGAGTTTCGCTTCCCATGCCCATGGTCGGGGTGGTGCGGCCCTCGGACAACGATCTCAAATCCGAGGCCATCGCCGAGGAGCGGCAGGCCTTCGACGCCGTGCTGGCCGATCTCGGCCAGAACGCCGATTTCGTGGTGGTGGACTGCCCCGGCGCCGACGCGCCGCTGGCCCGTCATGCCCATACCCATGCCGACACCCTGATCACCCCCATCAACGACAGCCTGCTCGATCTCGACCTGCTGGGGCAGTTGGATCCGGTCAGCCGCGAACTCAAGCGCTCCGGGGTCTACGCCAATCTGGTGTGGGAACTGCGCCAGGAGCGCCGCAAGCTTCACAAATCGGGCATCGACTGGGTGGTGACCCGGTCGCGGCTGTCGGCGCTGATGGATCGCAACAAGATGATGATGGCCGAGGTTCTGCCACAGATGCAGCGGATTCTTGGCTTCCGTCTGGCCGACGGCTTCGGCGAGCGGGTGATCTACCGCTACATGTTCCTGTGGGGGCTGACGGTGCTGGACATGGAGCAGGCGGGCATCGGCCTGGAAGTCACCAAGTCGCACCAATCCGCCCGCGAGGAGGTCTGCTCCCTGCTGGCCAATCTGTGGCTGCCGCGGGTGAACGAACGGCTGGATCGGCTTTCTGGTGCTACAGCAGCCCCATCGCCTTGAAGCTGGCATGGCCCTTGCGGCCGATCACCAGATGGTCGTGGACACTGATGCCGACGGCGGCCAGGGCGCCCTTGACCATGCGGGTCATGTCGATGTCGGCCTTGGACGGCTTGGGATCACCGCTGGGATGGTTGTGGACCAGGATGACCGCGCTGGCATGCAGCGACAGGGCGCGCTTGACCACTTCGCGGGGATAGAGCGGGGTGTGATCGACGGTGCCGGTCTGCTGGAGTTCGTCGGCGATCAGGGCGTTCTGGCGGTCGAGGAACAGCAGGCGGAACTGCTCGGTGGGCAGGGTCGCCATGGCGGTGCGGCAATAGTCCAGCAGGGTGTCCCAGTTGGAAATCACCGAAGTGTTGATCACCGGAGCGCGGGCGAGGCGGATGGCGGCTTCGCGCACCACTTTGAGGGTGGAGGCGGCGACGTCCTTGATGCCGTCGATGGTCTTGAGATCTTCGACCTCGGCGGTGATGACATCGGCGAAGCTGCCGAAGCGGCGGATCAGCGCCTTGGCCAGCGGCTTGGTGTCCCGTTGGGGAATGGCGATGCCCAGCAGCAGTTCCAGCAATTCGTAGTCGGGCAGGGCCTCGGGCGCTTCGATGAATCGCGTGCGCAGGCGTTCGCGATGGCCCTTGTGGTCGGCCTTGGCGGTCGCGGGGGCCTCGGCGAGGCCGGGAAGGGGAGGGGTGGCCGTCACAACCGGGCGCGGAAGTCTTCCAGCCAGGCGAGCCGGCTTTCCAGCAGCGAGATGTCGTGGTCGAGCCAGGCGACCAGGGCGCTGTCGGGGCCGTCTTCCTGAGAGTTGTTGCCGCGCAGATCGACCAATCGGGCCAGTTCGGACTCGACGCCTTCGATCAGCAGTTCCACCTGATCGTGGCGTTCCTTCGGGTCGAGCAGGTCGAGGAAGCGGATCTTCAGCGCCACCACCAACTTGGACAGATCGCTGGCCGGACGCAACCGCGCCGTCAGCAGACTGTGCAGTTCCCGCCGGCCGGCGGTGGAAATGGTGATCTGGGCATCGTCTTCCATACCCTTGCCGTCGAGGGCTTCCACCAGCCCTTCATAGCGCAGCAGCTCGATGGAGGTTCCCATCAGTTCCAGCGACGGTCCCATGATACGGCCGGTGAAATGCCGCACCGACCCCGCCAACTCGCTATAGCGCATTGGCTTTGACGCGATGGTGCCCAGCGCGCACAGGCGCACGGCTTCCTTCGGGGTCAATGTGTTGTCGGCGAACATGGCCAGCCTTTCGGACGGAACTCTACGCCTCCAAATATAGGGGGCATTGGCGGCCACGTCCACAAATACGGTTGAAAAGACCGCGGACTTGACGGAGCTTGTCGCCATGATCACCGAGACCTCCGCGAAACGTGCTTGGGTGCTGGCCGACGACCGGGTCGGCAATGTCAGTCAGTGTCTGGGCGTCGCCGAGGCGCTGGGGCTGCCCTATGAGGTCAAGACCATCCGCTACGACCGCCTGGGGGCGTTGCCCAACGCCCTGCGCGGCGCCGGGTTGCTGGGGGTGGAGCCGGGCAGCCGCGCCGGTCTGGCGCCGCCCTGGCCCGATCTGGTGATCGCCGCCGGCCGTCGCACCGCGCCCGTCGCCCGTTGGATCAAACGGCAATGCGGCGCTTTCCTGGTCCAGATCATGGATCCCGGCCACCCCGGCCGTGACGACTTCGATCTGATCGCCACGCCCGCCCATGACCGGACAAAGCCCGGCGCCAATATCCTGGAGATCGTCGGGGCGCCCCATCGGGTGACGCCGCAGCGGCTGGAGTCCGAGGCGGCGATCTGGCGGCCGCGCTTCGTGTCTCTGCCGCGCCCCTGGGTGGCGGTGATCGTCGGCGGCGCCACGCGGCGCAAGCCGTTTCCGGTGGAGATGGCCTCGGCGTTGGGAACGCGGGTGGCCGAACTGGCGGCGGCAACGGGCGGCTCGGTGCTGCTGACCACCAGCCGCCGCACCGGGCCGGAGCAGGAACAGGCTCTGGCGGCGGCGCTGCCAGAGCCGCGCTGGCTGCATCTGTTCGGTCAAGGCGGCGACAATCCCTATTTCGGCTTTCTCGCCCTGGCCGACGCCATCGTGGTCACCGGCGATTCGGTCAGCATGTGCTGCGAGGCCTGCGCCGCACCGGCGCCGGTGTTCATCTGGGCGCCCGAAGGCTGGGTGGCGGCCAAGCATGCCCGTCTGCACGCAAGCTTGTTCGAGCTGGGGGTGGCCAAGCCCTTGACCGCCGTGGCGTCCTTCGAGTGCTGGCCGCGTCCCCGGCTGGACGCCGCCGGCGACATCGCCCAGGCGATCCGCGAGAGGATGGGGCTGTGAAAGGGCCGCTCGCCATTGCCCTGGTTCTGTTGGCGCTGCCGGCCCTGGCCGGACCGGCGGATCAGAAGTTCCAGAGCGAGTTGCACGGCATCAAGGGGCCGCAGGACCAGCGCGTCCGCATGGCTGCGACCGAATTCCCTTGGAGCGCCTTGGGGCGTCTCAACAACGGCCAGGGCGGCCATTGCAGCGGTACTCTGATCGGTCCCCGTCTGGTGGCCACCGCCGCTCATTGCCTGTGGAACAATCGCACCCTGCGGCCGATGCCGGTGACCGCTTTCACCTTCGTCGCCGGTTTTGATCGCGGCGAATACCTCAAGGCGTCCAAGGTGACGGCGCTGCATCCGGCGTCCGCCTGGGTGTTCACCACCGAGCAACAGAGTCTGGCGACACGGGCCAACGACTGGGCCTTGCTGGAGTTGGAAGAGCCGGTGGGCGATGCTGTCGGCTGGATCGCCCTGGCCGAGCCCCGGGCCGGCATGGCGGTGGCGGTGGCCGGTTACGGCAAGGACAAGGCCTATGTGCCCCTGGCCCATCTGGGCTGTCACCTCACCGAACAGCCGCTGCCGGGGGTGCTGTTCCATGACTGCGACGCGGTTCAGGGCGAATCGGGCGGCCCGGTTCTGGCCTGGGTCGATGGACAGTTGAGGTTGGTCGCCATCAATGTCGCGGTGATTCCGTCGCGCGGCGAATTGGGGGTGGCGGCCAGCATTTCACCGATGACGGCCTTGGCCGCCCAGTTGGGGGCGGCGTCATCCACGCGGGCCGGGCCGTTGTCGCAGCCGTCCAGCTTCGATGTCGGCGCCGTCTTGCGGGCTTCGGCTATTCCTTGACGTCACCGTCCTCGGACAATCGGGGCAGGATGACGGTGACGGTGGTGCCTTCGCCGATCCGGCTGCGGATCTCCAACTGACCGTCGTGCAGTTTCACCATCTCGCGGACCAGGGCGAGGCCCAGGCCGGTGCCGCCGTGGTTGCGGCTGGCGGTACTCTCCACTTGATAGAAAGGCTCGGTCACCTTGTCCAGGTGTTCCGGCGCGATGCCGATGCCGGTGTCGGTCACGGCGAGGCGCAGGGCGTCGGCGGCATCGGTGGCGGAAACGGTGACGCGGCCGCCGCGTGGGGTGAACTTGACGGCGTTGCCCAGCAGGTTGACCATGATCTGCATCAACCGGGTCCGGTCGGCGAAAATGGGCGGCAAGCCCTCGAATCCCTCCCGGCGCAGTTCCACTCCGGCCAGGTCGGCGCGGGCGCTCATCATGGCTAGGCAAGCCTTCACCAGTTCACCCGCGTCGATGGCTTCCAACTCCAGGTCCACGTGCCCGGCTTCGATCTTGGCGATGTCCAGGATGTCGTTGACGATGGCCAGCAGGTGCTGGCCGGCGTTGAAGATGTCGGTACAGTAGGATTTGACCCGATCCTCGACGGCGACGATGGCGCCGCTGCGCAGCACGTCGGAAAAGCCGATGATGGCGTTCAGCGGCGTGCGCAGTTCATGGCTCATATTGGCCAGGAACTCGCTCTTGGTCCGGTTGGCGATCTCGGCCTCCCGGACCGAGGCGCGCAGAGTCCGGTTGCCTTCGGTCACGGCGATGCGCATGGCGGTGAAGGACCGGATCAGGTCGCCCAGTTCTCCCCGTATGGTGGTGTCGAGCTTCGGCCCGGCCCGGCCGGCGGCGAAGTCTCTGGTCGCCTGGGTCAGGACGGCGATGGGCTTGACCATGCGTCGCGCGATGACAATCGCCGTCAGGCTCGCCAGCCCGACGAACAACGCGGTCAAGCCGACGATCCGCCATGTCAGCGCCGTCAGCGGCGCGAAGGCCTCGGCTTGATCCATATGGGCCATGATGCAGCCGCCACCGATCTCCGGGATGAAGCGGAAGCCATGGATGACCGCGACGTCGCGGTAATCCTGGCCGAGGAGCTCACCGCTTTTCGCCGTCAGACAGGTCTGCATGGGCGTGGTCGAAATGGGGTAGCTGTCGTGCCCCTGGACCGATGAGTATCTGGGCGTGGTGATGAAGAAGCCGTTGGCATCGGCGAGGAAGGTCTCGCCCGATTCGCCCAGATCGGGCGTGGTAACGAAGATGCCTTGGATCAGCGAAACCGGAAAAATCACCACCAGTTCGGCGCCCTGCCTGGGATCGGAGGCGGTAACCGCATAGCTCCGCTCGCCATCGGCGGGGAGAGGGAAAAAGGCGGCCAACTGGTCGGAGCCCCGCGCGGGCAGCCTGTCGAATCGTCCCGGGGCCTCGCCGACCGTCATGTCCACGCTCAGGCCGGGATGGCGCAGGATCACCCCCAGGGCTTTCTCGCTCTTGACGAAGGAGTCCAGCGAACTTTCGGCGCAGGCCGGCTTGATGGTCTTGGATGGGCCGGAGCAGCGTGCGTCCATGTCGGACAGGAACGCCTGGGTACGGGCATTGGTTCTTTGCAGAATGTTGACCAGGGCGTTGCGTCTGGCGTCGGCGACCCGGCCGATGCTGTGGATCTTCTCGTTCCGGATGGTGTCGTAGGTTTCGCCGTATCCCAACCATCCCACCGCCAGGGTGGGCAGAAGCAGGCAAGCCAGAACGATGCCGATAAGCTGCTTTTCCAGGGACTGAATGACCATTCTCACCCCGCCATGACCAGATCATTATCTGCCGCAATTTTCTGCAAGAGCAAACGACATTTCCACGGGAATTCCGGCGTCCGGTCTTTTTGGCAGAGGAATAAACGTAGGAACTTCAAATCCGTCACACTAATCTCGGATCGGCATATGTTGGGGAAGAGGCCCATGACGGAACCGCTTTCACACGCCGTTCTTCCCGTTTCAGTCCGGCGAGCCGCCGGCAAGGCGGCCCGGTCGCGCCTGCCGCGTTCGGCGCTCGGCCAATGGCGGGAAGCGGCCCCCCGCCCTGATCCGGTGGAGATCTTGGTCGAGACCAGCCGCCATCGGATTCCGGACCTGCTGGCGATTCGCTGGGGGCGGATGGCGGTCTCGCCCTTCACCTTCCTGCGGGGAGCGGCGGCGGTCATGGCGCGCGATCTGGGGAAGGGGGCCGATAGCGGGCTGCGGGTCCAGGCCTGCGGCGACTGTCACCTGATGAATTTCGGAGCTTTCGCCACGCCCGAAGGCAACGCGGTCTTCGACATCAACGATTTCGACGAGACGCTGCCGGCGCCGTTCGAGTGGGATATCCTGCGCCTAGCCGCCAGCATCGCGGTGGCGGCCATGGATGGCGGGCGGCCTCGCCGTGCCGCCGCCGACATTGTCCGAGCCGCCGTCGTCGCCTATCGCTCGCGCATGGGGGAGCTGGCGATTCAGACGCCGCTGGAAGTCTGGCACGACCGGATCGACATCGGCGACGCGCTGGTCGGCCAAGCCCTGCCGAAGTTGCGGAATCTGGCGGTGCGCGGCGCTGCCGAGGCCCGCCATCCCGATCCCGTCGATCCCAATTTCCCCCGCCTGGCCGAAAATGACGGCGGCATCTGGCGGTTCAAGGACATTCCGCCGTTGGTGCGCCATTTTGATGGTGGCCGCGACGACGTCCACGACCTCGACACTCGGGCGGCCTTCGCCGCCTACCGCCGCTGTTTGCAGGACGATCACCGGTTGCTGCTCGACCGCTACGCCCTGGCCGATGTCGCCTTCAAGGTGGTGGGGGTGGGCAGTGTCGGCACCTTCTGCGCCGTCGGGCTGTTCCTGACCGCCGACGGGGCGCCGCTGATCCTCCAGGTCAAGGAAGCGTCGGCGTCGGTGCTGGCTCCCTATGCCGGGGCGTCGCGCTACGCCAACCAGGGCCGGCGAGTGGTGGCCGGGCAAAAGGTCATCCAGGGCGCCAGCGATCCTTTTCTCGGCTGGACCGAGGATGGAGTGGGCGGCCGGCATTTCTACGTGCGCCGCTTGAAGGATCGGGCGCTGGCCAGTCTGGGCGAGTTGATGGAGCGCAAGGCCCTGCCGGACTACGCCGCCCTGTGCGGCCGGACCTTGGCGCGCGCCCACGCCCGGTCCGGCGATGCCGCCGCCATCGCCGGCTATCTCGGCAAAGGCGAGGCGTTCGACGAGGCCGTTGCCGGTTTCGCCGCGCGTTATGCCGAGCGGACCGAACGCGACCACGCGGCCTTAGTCGCCGCCATCCGCACCGGCCGGCTGGCGGCGGTTGCCGCGTGACCCACCCTTCCCATCACCTCCGGGTGTGTTATCCTTGCGAGAATTCACTCGGAGAGGATGATGCCTGACACGACAGCCCTCGGGCCGGACATCGCTCATCTCATCGACGTCCTGCTCTCCGAACTGGACAATACCGCCGACGCCGACGCTCTGTACCGGCAGACCCGCTGGATCGTCGAGCAACTGTTGCGCCGCGAGCAGGATCAGGTCCAATGCCGTCAGACCATGGCGGTCATCGACCATTTCTTTGCCATGCAGCCCGCCCCTGGCTTGGCGGATCTGCACCGCTTCTGCAAGCAGGTGGTGATGCTGGCCGTCGAGAAACGGCCGTCCCGTGTCGGCACCCTGGGCGAGACCGCTCCTCCGGCCGCCGAGAGCTCGGAGCCGGTCGAGGTCGACGACGCCCCTGGCGACGACATCGTGCCGCCGCCCTATCCGACCCGTCACGACAGCTTCGGCGAGTTGCTGGCGGCGGCGCTGGTCTATCGCGTCCGTCACCTCACCACCTTCTTTCAGCGCCGCAAGGGCGGTCTTCAGCGCGAGACCCTGCCTCCCTTCCTGCTTTCTCCCGAATTCGACCGGCGTTTCGAAACCGTCATCGTCGATCACATCGCTCCCGCCATGATGAAGATTCCGCGCTTCACCGGCTCGTTCGAGGATGCGCGTCCGTGGAAGCGGGTCAACACCGAGGAGTTCTGGGCCATCGTCGCCGAAGGCGAGGGGATGGAGGAGCGTCTGCTCGCCACCTGGCGGAGCGTGTGGAACGACTTGAAGCCGCGCCGCGACGACAAAAGCGGCAAGCTGATGGCGCCTTCCGGTCTGGCGCGCATCCGCAAGATCCTGGCTCCCGGCGAGCCGCCGGCCTATGCCATGGCCAAGGTCGGCGGCGACATGATCAATCTTTTCGTCCGCCTGCTCTCCGATCTGCACGGCGAGTTGGAGGGGCACTGGTCGATCCTGGCCGACATCTACGATCAGGAATTCGACCGTCGCAGCTTTCAGGACCGCTCCCGGGTAGGGGCGATGATGGACGCCATCACCAATCTGTTTCCCTCCCTGCCTGGGCGGCTGGGCGAGTTCGTCGCCATCCTCTGTCATTACAACATGAGGGGAATCGATACCGCCTTTCTGCGCCAAGTGGTCGATGCCAGCGCCGGGACGGTCTTTCTCGCCGGCTTCCTCGCGCCTTCCCCCGCCGTGGCCTGGATCGCCGACGATGTTGCCGGAATCCACATCTCCTATCAGGTCGGCATTGTCGCGGGCTACACCAGCTATCTCGGTATCGACGAGGCCAATCATACCGCCGTGGTGGTGCTGCAGAACGCCTTCAACTGGGATTGCAGCGCCGGCCACCAACTGCTGTTGATGCTGGCTGATCGTGGAAATCGGCTCTAAGCTGCGGTGGTTCTTGGGGACGGCGATGCCCCAGGCGAAGCGAGCGATTGCAGCCCAGGATTTTCGATGTTTCCGCCGATGCGCATCCTCCGGCAACCATGACCAGGCTTTCCGCCAAGTTTGGCGCCACCGCCCGTGCGCTCCGTCACCGTAATTACCGGCTGTTCTTCGCCGGTCAGTTGATTTCGCTGATCGGCACCTGGATGCAGACGGTGGCGCAGTCGTGGCTGGTCTACCGCTTGACCGGTTCGGCGGAATTGCTCGGCCTGATGGGATTTGCCTCACAGGGGCCGGTCCTGCTTCTGGCCGCGGTGGGCGGAGTGATCGCCGACCGCTACGACCGCCATCGCATCTTGTTGCTGACCCAGACCGTCTCGATGGTGCTCGCCTGCATTCTCGCCAGCCTTACCCTGGGGGGGATCATTCAGGTCTGGGAGGTCTTCGGCTTGGCGACGCTGTTGGGAACGGCCAACGCCTTCGACATTCCGGCCCGTCAGGCGTTCGTGGTCGAAATGGTGGGGGCCGACGACCTGCCCAATGCCATCGCCCTCAACTCCTCCATCTTCAACGGCGCCCGCCTGCTCGGTCCGGCCATCGCCGGCGCCTTGATTGCCGCGGTGGGTGAGGGGTGGTGCTTCGCCGTCAATGGTCTGAGCTTTCTTGCCGTGATCACCGGCCTCCTCGCCATGCGGCGCCAAGCCGTCCCACAGCGGCGGGACGAGGGAAGCGTGCTGTCGCGCGTTCGCCAGGGGATGGGCTTTGTCGCCGGGCATGCGCCGATCCGGACGCTGCTTCTGCTGGTCGGCGTTTCCAGCCTGATGGGAATGTCCTACACCGTGCTGATGCCCATTTTCGTCGATCACATCCTCGGCGGTGGGCCGAGGGCGTTGGGGACGTTGATGAGCGCATCCGGGTTGGGAGCGCTGGCCGCCGCCTTGATGCTGGCCGGCCGTGGCAAGGTCGCGGGTCTGGGGGATTGGGTCGCGCGCGGAGCCATCGGCTTTGGCTTCGCCTTGGCGCTGTTCAGCATGTCGCGGTGGTTCTGGCTGTCCGCCGCCTTGCTGAGTTGTGCCGGTTTCGCGTTCATGGCCCAGATGGCCGCCTCGAACACGCTGGTTCAATCCATGGTCCCCGATGAGTATCGCGGCCGCACCATGGCGCTGTATTCAATGATGTTCTTGGGGATGGCCCCTCTGGGGGCTCTTTTGGCCGGCGTTCTGGCCGGCCGGATCGGGGCGCCGCTGACGGTGGCCCTGGGAGGCAGTGTGTGCGTGGTCGCCGGGCTGGTCTTCCTGCGGCACTTGCCGGCCTTGCGGGAGGAGGGGCGACGGCGGCGAGCGGCCGAAGCCGCTCCGCCGCCGCCTTTGGGCTAATACCGAGGAGCCCTTGAACTGATCGTTCAGTTCGAGGGCTCCTCGGCAAGGGCGAAGCCCGCCGCGCCACATGGCGCGAAAGCCAAGCGTCAGCGCCCGGCGCCTGAGGGACAACGAGACGAGCAACGACAGTGGCTCGTCGGTATAATTGGCCTAGTCGTCCTTCTTGATCTTGATATTGCTCTTGACCGAGGTGACGCCCTCGGTCTCGCGCGCGATGGCAACCGCCTTGTCCGCTTCGGCCTGGGTCCGGGCGATGCCGCTCAAGAACACGGCGCCGTTGGCGTCGGTGTCCACATTGATGTGGACCAGGCTCTTGATCTTTTCCTCGGCGATCTTGGCCTTGACCTTGACGGTGATGGCCGAGTCCTTGACATAGGTCATGGGGTGCGAGCGGTCGGAATCTCCGTCGGCGGCATAGACCGCAACGGGAGCCAGCATGGTGGCGACGACGAAACAGGCGGCCGCGATTTTGATTTTCATGATCTGTCCTCTTTGTTCAGGCAGTGGCGCGTGAGTGCGATCCGAGACGAATTAGTTAAATTTGATATCTGTATATAAAATCGAGACAACATCCATAAGCCGCTCAATTATATAGCGGGTTGATGTTGCATTTCAGCGTCATTAATATTGTGAGTTATTTTGTAGACTGTATCAATTTTTTACTTATATGCGGTAGGATCGGAAACTACTCAAGACCTATCCTTGGCGTTGGGTGTTCATGCTGGCTGTGCCATGTGGGTCCCGGCGGAATTTGCAGGGTCGAAGCCCAGATGGTCGAGAAAGCCTGGGCAAGGGTGAAAGGTCAGAAATCATCCCGTGACCTCTCCCTCTTTGTCGTCGGTCAATTGCCCTCGACCATCGCCTGGCCCTGCGGTGAGAGGACGACGTTGACCAACACCCCATCCTTGTCGGCCTTGCCATGCCAGAAATTGTCGCAGCCCTTCTGGAGGTCGTGGATCTGATGGAAGCCTGCCGCCTCCATTTTCTTTTTGGCCGTGTCGGCCGTTGAATTGTCGATCTTTTCGCCGGCAGCGCATTCGGAGGCTTGGGCCTCGCGCATGGCCTGCGATCCGATCCCTGCGGTGGTCAGGGCGAGTGCCGCCGCCACGACGACGAATGATTTCCGCAGCATGACAAACCTCATTTCTTAAATGATCCCACAAAATCATAGATCGAAGCCAAGCGCCGACGAAACCCTCGGAAACCACTCAGCGCGTCCTCGGACCGAGTTGAACCGGAGGTTTCAATATAATTCTAGTCGTCATGTCTTGAGTATTTTCCGACGCTGTCGTACGGGCCGGAACCCATCCTAATGTCGGAGAGTTGGCATCGTTATGTTGGGCTGTGCCGATGAAATAACGCAGGAATTACTGCGCCATAATATTACTCCGTGAGGACAAAAATGCCCCAGTTCACAATTCGATCCGGACGCACCATCGTGGCGGCGACGATTTTTGGCGCTCTCCTGTCGACCGTCCCGTTGCATGATGGCCGTGCCGCCGAGCAGGCCGCCCAGCCGGCGCAGCTTATGACGGCTCCCGCCAAGCATACGGCCCATGGCTGGCGCGCGACAATTACGGTGGCCGGTCAGCGACAATTAGGATGACCGGTATGAGACACCGTCGAGTAGCACCTATACCGCTATCACAAGCAAGCATTGCTCAGCAATAAGGAAGTGCAGCGACAATTACGGTAATT